>NZ_JBZEGV010000016.1:0-153461 GCF_058312955.1 Mesorhizobium sp. LEGMi-168a | reverse complement strand
ACCCGGATGGCGGCAAGTGGCGAGGCTGGTTCTGCTGTCATGGCAATCCCCTTCAGAGTGGTTGGTAGCAAACCGACTCTGATCTCACACAAGCCGCTGTCCACTACTCATCATGGGATCTTGTGGGAGAAGGTGGATCGGCGCGCAGCGCCGAGACGGATGAGGGGTGTTCCAGCTTGGTGCCAACTCTTCGCAGAAATGCAACCACGTTTATTTTATTTCGTACCGGTCTTCGACATCAATTTCGGATTGTCAATTTCACGATTTTTGGCTGCCCATTCTATACAATAAATCAAGCACAGGCGCGCTAATTGTTCGGCGCGTGCAGAATTGTTGCTCCAATCTGTTCCAATTCTGTCATTGTTACCGTGAATCGTACGGCTTCGTCCGTAGCCATAGATAGCCGACACTGCGTTCTTTAATGTTGTTCCGTCTGAAAAAACACGAGCGTCACCTTTTAAGCCAAGGCGAGCCTCGAACAAGCTCAGAATTCCATTCTCCCTATCGCCACACGCAAGGGCGTCCATCGTCGCCGCAAATTTTACAATAGCGATGAGCGGCGAGCGATCTCGACAACCTTCATGAAACCAAACGAACGCATGGAAAAGGGAGCGCATGAGATTTGGCCGCAACACATCTGCGAGCGACAGACTGTAGTTTATTAGTTCTTCAATAACCGAAAAATAGTTCCTATTTTTATCTATCAGCGCATCCCATTTTTCTCGATTGAAATCACCATCGACCGTCAAGTGAAGCTTCGTTCGGCTCGTAAGGATATTTTTTTCATGGAACGCCACCGCAACTTGGGAATGAACCGCCCGATCGTAGCATAAGTTAAAGCCATCGAGTCTTTTCGAGGGCGTCTGCCACAGCAGCGCGATTGACGTGAGGGCCAGTCGGGCAGCAATAAGTGCCTTCTCACGCCCTAACCCCAAGCTGTATCCATCCGTTGTCACACTGCAGACGTACGGGCAATCGCCGATAGCATCGAGGATATCCTGTTCGCCCATACTCTCGAAGCTAGGTTTTCGAGCTCTTAGCTTAACTCCAGACCAAACCTTTTCGACGCGCCGATGAGTAATAAGGCTCACATTGCCTTCGGCCGTCTTTCTCCTTAGCCATTCTGCGCGCGCCTCGAAACGCACGGAGCCCACCACGAAAACCGGAACAGACAACCTGCTGAACAGTGTGCAACCAAAGCAGTGCTCTTGGCGCAATTGTTCACTATTGATGGACTGTTCGATGAAATCTCTAACGCTAGAGAGCGTTATATTCGCGTTTTCAGAAACATCGTGGTCCAGATCTATTGCCGCCAAGGCCGGTCCGAACAATCGAGCGTAGCTCAGAGTTTCCCACACGCTTGCTTAATTCGCGATCACTCGTATGTATTTGAAGCGACACTAAATCGATTAGATTATCTATCTTTTTCGAAACGTAGAGCGTCCGTTCTCCATCTACGGCAATCATTCGCGGAAACGGAAAATCATCATCCTCCCTCCAAGGAGGCAGAGCTGCGCTCTGAAGTCGTGTCAACTCTACAATGATATCGGAAATCAGCTGTCTTAGTTTCATGACACCCCCGCTAGTGATTCCAATGCGACGCACGTTCAGCTTAGTTGCAAAGCGTTATGCTCGTCCGACGGAAAGTGGTCGAGCGAAGCGAGTTCGGAATGGTGTTGGAAGAAATGAGGCGTTGGCGATCCGTCCAACACTCCCTCATCCGTCGCCTTCGGCGACACCTTCTCCCACAAGGGGAGAAGGGGGAGCTTTCTTCACCCCTGCCCCGCTTACGCCGTCCCATTCTTGTGCAAAAACCGCCCATCTGAACTCGGGCTCATCATGTCGATGTCGGAGCAGGTGATGACATCGTTCGGGTTGCGCGAGCCGACCTCAAGGTAGCGCGCCGTCACCGATGAGCGGTTGATCATGTGCAGTTGCCGCTGTTCTTGGCGAAGGTCGCGCAGTCGCTGAGCAGCGTTTCGCCGCCGTCCTCGATCAGCGTCAGCTCGCCCTCCAGCACAGCTCGTCCTCATGGCTGTGCCAGTGGCGCTGGCTCGACCAGCCGCCCGGCGGGAGCGTCATCAGGTTGGCGCCGAAATCCTTCAGCCCGCCGGCGTCGCCAAGGCGGCGACGGGTGCGCTCGGCGCAGGGCCGGTCGAAGGGCGCGGGTTAGCCGGAGCCTTTGCGGAGGAGGACGGATGATAGGTCGATTTTGGGCATGAGTGCTGCTCGTTTGTTCGTGGGCCGGTGCGCTCCCCCTTCTCCCCTTGTGGGAGAAGGTGGCCGAGCGAAGCTCGGTCGGATGAGGGGTGTTCCAGCTTGGCGATGCGCCTGTTTACAACCGTCCCATAAATGCGGAGAAGACGCACAATCGCAGTTGTCTCATTTCTTCCAACACCCCTCATCCGTCGCCTTCGGCGACACCTTCTCCCACAAGGGGAGAAGGGGGAGCTTCACCTCACCCCTGATGCGCCACCGCCAGCTCCTTCACATGCTTCTCGTGCATCTTCAGCGTGGGCAGCGTCTTCTTGGCGAATTCCTTCATCGCCGGGTCGTCGCCCGACTTGGCATAGGTGCTGAACAGCGCGACCGCGTCCTTGTGCGCGTCCAGTTGCATCCGGATGTATTTCTGGTCGAAATCCTTGCCGCTCGCGCTCTTCAATTCGCCGATCAAATGCTGCTCCTTCGGCTGCAGCGTGAGGCCGGCGGGCTTGATCGAGGCGGTCGTCTGGCCCTGGCTCATCGCCGCCTTCAAATCCTCTCCGGCCTTGGTGTGGTCAGCGATTATTTGGGCGGCGAAGGCCTTGACGTCGTCCGACGATGATTTCTCCTCCGCCAGCTTGCTCGACTGGATCTCGAACGCGTTGGCGTTGGGCACGGTGGTGACGAAGGTCTGGGTGTCGACCTTGTTCTCGGTCACCATGGGGCCGACCGCATCCGGGTTGGCATCGTCCGACTGGGCAAGGGCGGCCGGCGCGCCGGCAAGCAGCGCGACGGCGGCCAGGGGCAGAAGCGTTCTCATCTGAAGTCTCCGATCCGGAACAGCCCCTCGGACATCCAACGCGGCACCGGCGTCGGGGTTGCGTCGGCTCGCCGGTGCCGTCCGCCTGCCCTCAGTGGCAGGATGCTTCCGCGGCGCGTCCGGAATATTGCAGCTGCTCGTGCCAGTCCGGGCGGCCTTCCGGGGTGAAGTCCATCAGGTTCCACAGGATCTCGCAGGTGCCGATGGCGCGCGGATCCTGGCCGGGCTCCGGCGGCGCGAAGCCAAGCTCCGACGACCAGAAATGGCGGATACCGTCATCATCGCGGCGGAACACCGAAAGCAGCGGTATCTGCGCGCCGTCGGCGGTTTCGGAATTGTAGTCGCGCTTGAAGCTGTTGCCGGCCGACGAGACCAGCCGCATGTTCTTCCAGCCGCGGTCGCGGCCGAGCGCCGTCAGATTGTCGAGCGCGGTCTTGGCCACCACGGCGAAGTTGAAGCCCGCCGCCTCCAGATGGCCGACGGCGCCGTCGAACTGGTCGAGCAGCGCGGTGCAGGACGGGCATGGCTGGTCCTGCCTGGCGAGCCTCGCGGTCTCGCCGCTCGTCGCCACCTCGCGCGTTTCCTGCGGATGGCGCGGGAACATCATCTGGTAGAGGATCAGCGAGTCCTTGCCCGGCTGAAACAGGTCCGAGAGGCTGACCCGCGTCACCCTCCCCTCGCCGTCCAGCCCGTCGAAGACATAGTCGCGCGGCACCAGCCCGCCCGGCGGCAGGCTGCGCCTGGCCACGGCCACGGCTTCCATGGCGCGGCGCAGCTCGATTTCCTTCTGCAGCAGTTTTTCGCGGGCGGCGCGATATTTGGCGGATTCGTTGGGAAAGGTGATCATGGCTTTCTCCTTGGCCGTCGCGCCGGCGTCCCGGCGCGGGTTGCACTACGACCGAAGGACGTATCGTCCCGGCTGCTTCCGACATTTTTGCGCGTGCCGCCGCCGCTTTCTTTCTGTCGCGTCTAGAACGGTTCACCGTTTCACAGAAACGGCAAACCGCTCTATCTCTTTGTTTTGACGCAATTCCGGACGGAAAACCGTTTCACACTTTTCCTGGAATTGCTCTAGCCTTTGACGCCGCCGGCCGTCAGCCCGGAAACGATCTTGCGCTGGAAGATCAGCACCAGCACCACCAGCGGCACGGTGACGATCACCGACGCGGCCATGATGTTGCCCCAGGGGATCTCGAACTGCGAGGTGCCGGAAAGCAGCGCGATCGCCACCGGCACGGTGCGCTGCGCATTGTTGGAGGTGAAGGTCAGCGCAAACAGGAACTCGTTCCACGCGCCGATGAAGGCGAGCATTCCCGTCGTCGCCAGCGCCGGCCACATCAGCGGCAGGAAGACGCGGGTGATGATGATCCACGGCGTCGCGCCATCGAGGATCGCCGCTTCCTCGATCTCGACCGGCAGGTCGCGCACGAAAGTGGTGAGCACCCAGACGGTGAACGGCAGCGTGAAGATCATGTAGGAGAAGATCAGCGCGATGAGCGAATTGTAGAGGCCGGCCCAGCGGATCATCTCGAACAGGCCGGCCAGCACCGCCACCTGCGGGAACATCGACACCGACAGGATGCCAAGCATCAGCGCCGAGCGGCCGCGAAAACGGATGCGCGCCAGCGAATAGGCGGCGGTGACGCCAAGCAGCAGCGAGATCAAAACGACGGCGCCCGAGACGACCAGCGAGTTCACGAGGTTGCGCAGGAAGGTGCCTTCGGTGAGCACGGTCCGGTAGTTGGCGAGGCTGATCGTCCGCGGCCAGAGGCTGGCCTCGAAGAGCTCTGTCCCCGATTTCAGGCTGGTGACGATGGCGTAGTAAAACGGGAAGACCGCGATGAAGACGATTCCCGCCACCAGCAGATAGAGGGCCGCGCGTTTCAGCATTGCCATCAGCGTCCTCCATCCAGGCTTATCCGGGCGATCCGGATATAGGAAATGGTGAGCAGCGCCAGGATCAGGAACAGCAGCGTCGAGGCGGCCGAGCCATAGGCGAACTTGTCGAACTCGAACAGGTTCTCGCGCGCGAACACCGACATCGACTTGGTCTGCACGTTGTTGGGCGTCAGCACATAGATCAGGTCGAAGATGCGCAGCGCATCGAGCGCGCGGAAGATCACCGCCACCATCACCGCCGGGCGGATCAGCGGCAGGGTCACGCGCCAGAAGATCTGCCACGGATTGGCGCCGTCGAGCCTGGCGACCTCGATGATCTCGCGCGGCAGCATCTGCAGCGCCGCGAGGATCAACAGCGCCATGAACGGCGTCGTCTTCCAGATGTCGACGATCAGCACCGCGACCATCGCCGTGTCGGCGCTGGCGGTCCAGGCGATCTTGGCATGGATCAGGCCGAGATTGAGCAGCACGACGTTGATGATGCCGAACTGGTCGTTGAGCATCCACTGCCACATCTTGGCCGAGACGATCGTCGGGATCGCCCAGGGAATGAGGATCGCCGCCCTGACGATACCGCGGCCCCGGAACTCGGCGTTGAGCACCAGCGCGACGATCATGCCGAGGATGGTCTCGCAGATCACCGAGACAGCCGCGAATCGCACCGTGTTCCACACAGCCCGCCACCAGACCGGGTCGACGAGCAGCCCGTCATAGAGCGTGCGGCCGCTCGGCATGCTCAGCATCGAGAAATAATTGGCGAAGCCGACCCATTGGCGAGCGTCGAGGTCCGACAGCGAGGCGTCGGTGAAGCTGAAATAGACGGTCCGGATAAGCGGCCAGCCGGCGACGGCGGCAAGCACCAGAAGCATCGGCGTGAGGAACAGCCAGGCCGAGCGCACGCGCTGCGCCATCAGCCGCGAGCTCGGCCGCCGGGCGATGGCTGTTTCAGGCGCTCGTTCTGCTTTGCCGCCGCGGATGCCCGAGCCAGCTTCTGCCGGCGTCGCGGTCACCAGCCGCTGCCCTTCAGCTTGGTCAGCGTCACTTCGAGGTCGGCGAGATTGTCGGTGGCGCTGCCTTCGCCTGACAAGGTCTTGTGCACGGCGGTCCAGAACTGGCTCGAGGCCTCGTTGTACTTGATCTTCACCGCCGCCGAGGGCCGCGGCGCCGCGTCGAGGAAGACTTCTTTCCAGCGCGGGATGATCGGCTGCTCCTTGGCGATGTCGGCATCGTCATAGAGCGTCTGGATGGTCGGCAGGTTGGAGGTTCTCAGCGTCCTATACTTCTGCATCTCGGGCGAAGCGATGAACTTGACCATGTCGATCGCCGCGTCCGGGTTTTTCGAATATTTGGAGACCGCAAGGTTCCAGCCGCCGAGCGTCGCGACCGGGCGCGCGCCCTCGCCCGTGCCGGCCGGCAGCGGCGCCACGTCGAACTTGCCCTTGATCGGCGCGTCCGAGCCGTTGCCGAGCGCATAGGCGTAGGGCCAGTTGCGCATGAAGACCGCATTGCCGGTCTGCCAGACGCCGCGCGATTCCTCTTCCTGGTAGGCGAGCACGCCCGGCGGCGAGATGGTGCCGATCCATCCCTTGACCATATCGAGCGCGGCCGCCGCCTTTGGATTGTTGATGGAGACGGTGCCGTCCGGCTCGATGATCTGACCGCCGCCATTCGACATCACCCATTCGAGCGCGTCGCAGGTCAGCCCCTCATAGGCGTTGCCCTGGAAGACGAGGCCCCACATGTCCTTGTTGCCGGCGGCCCGTTCTTTGTCCATGACGAGCTTCGCGGTATCGGCCAGCTCCTTCCAGGTGGTCGGCACCTTGGCGCCGTATTTGTCGAGGAGGTCCTTGCGGTAATAGAGCGCCGGCGCGTCGGTGAAGATCGGCAGCGCCACCAGCTTGCCGTCGACCGTCTGCGACTGGATGATCGACGGGAAATGCTTGGCCACGACATCCTTGGTCGCCGCTGTCAGGTCGACGAGCTGACTGGCGAGCTGCGGCGCCCAGATCACGTCGGTCTGGTAGACGTCGATGTCGGTGTTTCCGGCGGCGAGCCACAGCTTGTACTGGCCGAACTGGTCGGTCGTCGACGGCGGCATGACGACGATGTTGACCTTGTTGCCGCTCTGCTTCTCATACTGGTCGAGTATCTCGCGCAGCACCTTGATGCCGCTGCCGGTGTCTCCCGAGACGATCGACAGGTCGACGGCTCGCGCTGGGGCCACCGCCAGCATGGTGGCGGCCGCGAGCGCAAGAAAGGCGTGGAAAGACTTCATGGCGGTGGACCTCCCTTTGGAGCCGGCGACGGAGACTGCGCGCGTCGATCAGATGCCCACCCAGCATTTGAATGCGGAGCGCCGCCTTGGGTTCCAATATGAGCCATTCGGCATGGACCAGCGGCGCGCCGGTTCCTGACCGAAGCGCGCAAGAGTGCAATCTGGTTGGATGGGTGAGCGGAGTTCAAGCCAAAGCGGGCGGGCTCCGAAACCCGCCGCCCCGGAGCCCGCCTTGGAGTGGCTGACGCATGCCGGCACAGCCTCCTCCGACGCCTTGCCAGCGTCGATCCGCCGATCGGCCGCCCGGCACCACGACGCATTAGCATGTCCTAACGTCAGCTTGTGTGAAGCGGTTCACAATGCCGCCGCGCATTCGGTCGCGAAACGTTCAGCAGATGTGGAAGTAGCTAGCCTTCCCAGGCGACCGGGATCATGCCGAGCCGCTCATAAAGCCTGAAGGCGGCGGTGTTCTTCACCGTGTTGGTCTTGAGGTCGACATTGGCGGCGCCCTTGTCGCGGAAGGTCAGGAAGACATGCCGCATCAGCGCCTCGCCGATCCCGAGCCCTCTCGAGTCCGGATGAACGGCAAGATCCTTGACGAAGCCGGACGTCCAGCAGAGCGCCGCGCCTGCCAGCAGCCCCTTGCCGTCGATCACGAGGAAACAGAGGTCTGGGTCGAACTCGGCATCAGCGGAGATACGCTCCCACCATTCGTCGAACGGGCCGTCAGCGCCATCGTCGAACACCTCTTCCAATAGCGCATGCAGCGCCTGCGCATCCCTGTGCTCGAACGGGCGCATGACGAAACCTTCCGGCCAATGCGGCGCGGTCAGCGTGTCGTCGAGAAGCTTACGAAGGCGGACATCGTTGGGCGCAGGCGGGCGCGGACCTGGATTTTCATGCATGTCCCTGCCCTAAAGCATCTGTGCCTTCTTGGGCGGCCCGTACCGGCCGGACGCTCAGGCGCCAGGCTGCAGGCGGCGGCGGTCCGCGCCGAGGCCCGTCGCCTCGAGCAGGCCCTTGCGCTTGGCGTCGTAGTAATAGCCGGTCTGGTAGAGCGTGTCGGCCCGCTTGGCGTTGCCGCCAGAGACCAGCCAGGCGCCGCGCAGATATTTGACCGCGTATTTGAGATTGGTCTCGGCGTCGAAGAGGCCGCTCGCCGGCCCGTCATAGCCCATGCCGCGCGCCGTCGCGTGCTTGATCTGCATAAGCCCCCAGTGACCGTGATTGTAGGCTTTCGGGTTGAAGGTGCTCTCGCGATTGACGACATGGCGCACCAGATCGACCGGCACCTCGTAGATTACCGAATATTTCTCGATCAGCCGCTCGATCTCGGCGCGTGGCCCGGTAGCATGTGCTTCGGGCTGGCCCGGCTGGGCAAGCAGCGCCGGGTTCTGCGGCACCACATAGGCGGCCTGCTGGACGCCGGGCATCGGCGCCACCTTTGCCGACTGGCCGGTGACCGGCATGGCAACGCCGGCAGTCTGGTAGACGGCCGCCTGTTTGAGCGAACCGGGGCCGGTCGGCGACCCGCCGGCCATCAGCACCGGCGGCGGCGGAAACTGGCCGGCGACGGGCGTCGAGCCGGCGAACGCGGCAGGCTGTGCAGGCGGCGGAAGTGCAGCACCTGGCTGCGCCGGTGGCGGCAAAAGCGCGTCATGCGTCGCGGGCGCTCCAGACGCGGTCGCCCCAGGCGTCGTCGCCAGCGCCACGGCATCGCCGGTCAGCGCCGCCGTCTGCACCTGCGCGAGGCCGGAAGGCTCCGGCAGCACGGCCACCGTTTCGGGCAGCGCGACGGTCGGTGTGTCGTCCTCGACGGCCGGCGTCGAGGCCGCCGCGAGCGCGGGCGTGGCCTTCATCTGCGAGGTCGAGGTGCAACCGCTGAGGCCGGCAGCGGCAACGAGCACGCCGATCGCGGTGAGGATGATTTTCGCTGCCAAGCCCTGCAGGTCCGATTGTCGGTTGTTAAAAAGTCCTTACACCAGCGATTCTTCGTCGGCAATCAGCGGCCCTAAGCAGTTTTCGGGTGGCGGGACTCGGTGCGAACTGCAATATTGTTCCCTATCTGTACTGTTCATGTACCCGTTTTTCGCAGTTTTGCGGAAAGGAGCGCACCATGGAAAACGCATCACCGATCACGGCCGGCCACGCAGTGTTAGAAACAGTGATCGGCTTCATGGGCATTGCCTGGAGCGAAAAGGGCCTGATCCGGCTCTGCCTGCCCGAACGCAGCCGCGAAGCGGTCGAGCGCCGGCTGTTTCGCCATGCCGGTGTTTCAAGCTCCACCGAGCAGCCGAAATGGGTGGTCGAATTGATCGCCTCGATCAAGGCCTATGCGGCCGGGGAGGATGTCGATTTCTCCGGCGTGCCGGTCGATCTGGACGGCGTCGACGACTTCCGCCTCGCCATCTATGACGCCGCGCGCCGGCTCGGTTTCGGCGAGACCACCACCTATGGCGAATTGGCCAAGCGCGCCGGCCATGCCGGCCTCGCCCGCGAAACCGGTGCCGCGCTCGGCGCCAATCCGGTCCCGCTGGTCATTCCTTGCCACCGCATCCTCGCCGCGGGCGGCAAGATCGGTGGCTTCTCGGCTCCCGGTGGCTCGGCCACCAAGGAGAAGATGCTGGCCATGGAAGGCGTGCGCGTCGGCCCGCCGCCGGCCGCGCAGGCATCATTCGGCTTCTGACAGGCTCGCCGAACGTCGGCTGTTCTAGTCTTGCGGGAAGAGGCGGCGCCGGAAATGCCGCTCGAAGTCCGGCCGCTTGCAGACATAGACGGGACAGGACCTGGTGTCGGCGCTCGGCACATAGGCCCGGCTTCTCACCTCGCCCATGTTGCAGAAGCGCTCGTCGCGCACATAGCGGTCATAGAGCGGCAGTCCCGGCACGCGCGTCGACTGGTAGCGCAGGATGACGGCGCCCTGCCTGGCGATCGTCGCCTGCACGCGATCGCAGCTCATGCGTGTCGGGTCATAGCGCGAGACAGCCTGCGCCTCGGCGGCCACCAGCACCAGGCAGGCGGCAAGCAGAATTCTCTTCATGATCCTCTCCCTCAACAGCGAGCGTCTCTTTTCCACCACAACGCGCGCCTGGCCGCAAAACTTCCACGGTCGCGCGTTAAGCGCGGTCGCGGCGCGCATCGGCAACTCCATCTTGTTTTCGTCCGCGAACCATACTATATCCGGCGCATTGAATTTGGCCGATCGATCGGGCCTCGCGATCTTCGCGTTTGCTGACGTCTCCAAAATTTCGATACCACCGGCCGGGCTTTGGTCCGGTCAAACGAAGCAAATGTGAAGGGTATTTTACATGGCAACTGGTACGGTCAAGTGGTTCAACGCCACCAAGGGCTACGGCTTCATCCAGCCCGACAATGGCGGCGCGGACGTTTTCGTCCACATCTCCGCCGTCGAGCGCGCTGGCATGACCAGCCTCGTTGAAGGCCAGAAGATCAACTTCGAGATCGAGCAGGACCGCCGCACCGGCAAGTCCGCTGCAGGATCTCTGAGCAAGGCAGCCTGATTTTTGCGATGGCGCGCGCCGGACGAAGGTTCGGGGCGCGCGGCAAGTCACGGATGTACTGACGGTCGCGCGATAAGCGCGCCGGAGCGGAAGACCCGACAAGCTGGAACAGCAGATAGCTGCCAGCCCGGACCAGACGCTCGCAATCAGGCTACCGGCATAGGAAGGCGGGCATTGCCCGCCTTTTTTGTTGCCTGGATTTTGGCGAAGCCGGCGAAGCTGCTTCCTTCTCCCCGTCTCTATACGGGGAGAAGTGCCCGGCAGGGCGATGAGGGGCAGCGCGACGGATCGGGATAAGCTTTGTTTGCTCCGCTGGAATCCAGATAGCAAATCAACGCGAGAGGCCGGCGCCGCCCCTCATCTGGCTGCCGCCATCTTCTCCCCGTATAGAGACGGGGAGAAGGACGCCATCGCCGAAGCTTTCGCCAATCGCTGACGTCGCGCGAAAGAATTCCTCAAGACTGCCACTCGATCGGCACGTGCCCCTTGTCCGCCTCCACCCGCTTCAGCCAATCCACGACAGCCGGATAGGCGTCGAGCTGGAAGCCCCCCTTCTCGGCGGTGTGGGTGTAGGCATAGAGCGCGATGTCGGCGACGCTGTAGGCGCTGCCGGCGAAGAAGGCGTTCTGCTCCAGATGCTTGTTCATCACGCCGAGCGCCTTGTTGCCGCGCTCCAGCGTCTGCGCCAGCCGCTCCGGCGTGGCGTCCTTCGCCCTCTCCGGAAAGGTGAGCAGCGCCTTGCGCACCGCGATATAGGGCTCGTGGCTGTATTGCTCGAAGAACAGCCACTGATAGGCCAGCGCCCGCTCATATCTGTCGGCCGGCAGGAAGCGCGTACCTTCGGCGAGATAGAGCAGGATGGCGTTGGATTCGGCGATGCGCCGGCCATCGTCGAGCTCGAGCAGCGGCACCATCGCGTTCGGGTTCTTGGCGACATAGTCGGCCTTGCGCGTCTCGCCGGTATGCGAGCTTACTTCGACACGGGTGAAGGGAATGCCGAGTTTTGCCATCAACAGACGCGGCTTGTAGCAATTGCCACTGTCGATCATGTCATAAAGTATCATGGCCCCTCTCTTCATGCGTTGAGCGATCGAGAAGCCTCTAACGCGCCTGCGCGGGTCTCATCCAGTCATTTGTTTTTGGGTGAAAGCATCAGCGGCGCTGATGCAAAGGCACGACCTTGTTGTCCATGCCGAGCAGCGCGTCGATCGAGAGCGGCTCTTCGTTGAAGATCGTGCCGGCGAGCGCCGGGCGGGCGAGGTGATATCCTTGCAGGAAGTCGACGCCGCCGTCCAGCGCGACCCGCAGATGCGTGGCCTGCTCGATGCCCTCGACCAGCACCTTGGCGCCGCGGTCGTGCAGCATCGAGACCAGCGGCCGGAAGAACCGTTCGGCGGCGGCATGACGGCAGAACTCGGCGAACCAGCCGCCATCGATCTTGACGATGTCGGGCGACAGCAGGCCGATGCGCGCCTCGGTCGAATGTCCGGTGCCGAAATCGTCTATGGCGATGCGGATGCCGTCACGCCTCATCTCGCGCACGAGACAGGCGAGCACATGGTCATCGGCCGCCTGCTCGGTGATCTCGCAGACCAGCATGGCCGGCCCGAGGCCGAAATCGCCGAGATGCCTGGTCATAAGGCGGATCTCGGCCAGCGCCCGCCCGAGGTGATCGTTGATCATCGGGTCGTAGTTGAAGAACAGCGTGAGGCCATCGACGCCGATGTTGCGGTAGTTGCCGAGATGCAGCATCCGGCACATCGTCTCGACGAACAGCCGGTCCGGTGCCGCGACGCTGTCGAAGAAAACCTGTGGCGAGACGGGCGTTGCGACGCGGCGCGGCTCGATCAGCGCTTCGACGGCGACTACCTTGAGCGTCCTGCCCCGCGGCGCGAAGATCGGCTGATAGGCACTCCACAGCCTGAACTCGCCATAGACGCCGAACTGGATGCCGATCTCGTCGGCGAAGATCGCCTCGGCGACGTTGCGCCGCCTGTCGGACCGCGCGATCATGGCGTCACCTTGCGCCCAAACACTCTCGCCGGCCGAGCCGGCGCCACCACTGGAGCGGGATTGGTGGCGACCGTGGGCTTGCTCTCTTCAGTCGCGGGCACCTGCGCCCCCTTGCCGAAGACGCGAAAACTGGTCGGCGCCAGTTCCGGCCGGGCGAGTACGTAGCCCTGCACCATCGAGGCCCCTGACTTCTCGGCGAGATCGAGCTGCCAACCTTCCTCGATGCCTTCGAAGACGGTGCGGATGCCTTGCGCTTCAAAACTCTTCACCATCGTGGTGAGCAGCGCGAAGCCGGCGCCCGATTCCATGAGCTGTGTGATCCAATGAGCGTCGAACTTGACGATGTCCGGCCGCAATTCCTTGATGCGGTTGATGTCGGATTGGTCGGCGCCGTAATCGTCGACCGCGATGCGGAAGCCGTTGGCGCGTAGCGCTTCGACAAAGCTGTAGAGCGTCTCCTGCGAAGCCGACTTCTGCTCGGTGACCTCGCAGACGATGCGGCGCGGATCGATGCCGGCCTCGTGCAGCACCAGGCGCATGTCGCGCAGCGCCTTGTCGGCAATGACGCGGTCGGTGAACACCGACGGATCGAAATTGACGAAGATGGATGCCTCTTCCGGCAGACAGGCGCCGGCGTTGAGCAGATGCAGCGTCCTGGTCAGCGCCTCGATATGCAGCCGGTCGCCCGCAGGGCAAGTGCCGAAAAAAGTTCCCGGCGATTGCGGCTCGCCGTCACGGAACGGCCGGATCAGGCCCTCGAAGGCGACGACCGAAAGCTTGCCTTCGTTGAAAGCGAAGATCGGCTGGAAGGCGCTTTGCAGCGTGTAGATGCCCCAGACACCGGTGGAGGTGCCGTCATCATGACGGATGATATGGGCAAGCCCGATGCTGCGCGACAAAGGTCCCTCGCTCCGCCATGTAAGCGGAATTCAATCAGCCATCCTGCCAGCCAAGGGTTTACCGGTCGTTGATGAATTTATAGTTGCCGCTCACGCCACCTTGACCTCTGGATCATCCGACAATGCTTGCGCTTGGGCCGGCGATGCGACATGAGAGGCGCCGCGGCCGCTCCTGGCCGCGCCATTCTGTTGGAGACGCTCTGTCATGGCCTTTCTTGCCGACGCCCTTTCCCGCGTGAAGCCTTCCGCGACCATCGCGGTGACGCAGAAAGCGCGCGAGCTGAAAAATGCCGGCCGTGACGTCATCGGCCTCGGCGCCGGCGAGCCGGACTTCGACACGCCCGACAACATCAAGAACGCGGCGATCGACGCGATCCGTCGCGGCGAGACCAAATATCCGCCGGTTTCCGGCATCGCGCCGCTGCGCGAGGCGATAGCCAAGAAGTTCAAGCGCGAGAACAATCTCGACTACCGGCCGGAGCAGACCATCGTCGGCACCGGCGGCAAGCAGATCCTGTTCAACGCCTTCATGGCGACGCTGAACCCCGGCGACGAGGTCATCATCCCGCGCCCCTATTGGGTGAGCTACCCCGAAATGGTGGCGATCTGCGGCGGCACGTCCGTTTTTGCCGACACCTCGATCGACAACGGCTTCAAGCTGACGCCGGAAGTGCTGGAAAAGGCGATCACGCCGAAGACGAAATGGCTGCTGATGAACTCGCCGTCCAACCCGTCTGGCGCCGCCTACACGGAGGCCGAGCTGCGCGCGCTGGCCGACGTGCTGCTCGAGCATCCGCATGTCTGGACGCTGACAGACGACATGTACGAGCACCTGACCTATGGCGATTTCGTCTTCAAGACCATCGCCGAAGTCGAGCCGAGCCTCTACGAGCGCACGCTGACCATGAACGGCGTGTCGAAAGCCTATGCCATGACCGGCTGGCGCATCGGCTACGCCGCCGGGCCGGTGGCGCTGATCAAGGCGATGGACATGATCCAGGGCCAGCAGACCTCGGGCGCCTGCACCATCGCCCAATGGGCTTCCGTCGAGGCGCTCAACGGCCCGCAGGATTTCATCGCGAAGAACAAGGCGATCTTCCAGGGGCGGCGCGACCTCGTCGTGTCGATGCTCAACCAGGCGCGCGGCATCACCTGTCCGTCGCCGGAAGGCGCCTTCTATGTCTATCCGTCCTGCGCTGAGCTGATCGGCAAGAAGACCAAGGCCGGCAAGGTCATCGACAGCGACGAGGCCTTCTGCTCGGAGCTGCTCGACGCCGAGGGCGTCGCGGTGGTGTTCGGCTCGGCATTCGGCCTCGGCCCGAACTTCCGCATCTCCTACGCCACCTCAGAGGCGCTGCTGGAGGAAGCCTGCACCCGCATCCAGCGCTTCACCGCATCGCTGACCTGAGCGGCAGCACAGCCCAGTTAGAGACAAAAACCCGGCTTCGCGCCGGGTTTTTGTTAGGCGCTTGTCAGCCGCCATACTGCTCGTCGGAGACTGCCTCAAGCCAATCGGCATGGACGCCGTCCAGCGCCTCCTGCATGGCGACATGCGTCATCGTGGTTTTCGGCCCGGCGCCGTGCCAGTGCTTTTCGCCGGGCGCGAAGGAGATGACGTCGCCCGCCCTGATCGCCTCGATCGGCCCGCCCCATGTCTGCGCAAGCCCGGCGCCAGCCGTGACATAGAGCGTCTGGCCGAGCGGATGCGTGTGCCAATGGGTACGGGCGCCCGGTTCGAAGCTGACCAGCGTCGCCCTAAGCCGCGCCGGCGCCTCCTTCTCGATGATCGGCGTCTGCAGCACCTTGCCGGTGAAATACTTTTCGGGCGCGATGATCGTCGGCACGCTGCCGCACGCAATGATCTTCATTGTCAAATCCTCAATCGTTGACGAACCGCAAACCGCGAGCGCGGCATCTCGCACCCAGTTTCATCCCGGCACGGGGCCAGTGCAACCGACCTTTCCGAATGCCGATGGCGACGGCATCGAAGCATGCTTGGTGCCGCTCCAAGTCATTTTGTTAGCTGTTTAAAATACTGTCATAAATTGTTGCTTTTTAACCATAAAATTAGGCGCCAAGCCAAGCAACGGGGAATGGAGCAAGGCAACCGCCACGCTCAATGTCTTTTTAACGGCTCGGCTCTAGCCATGGCTCTGTGCTGTGGGGGCGCGGACATGAGCATCTTGGCTACCATCAAGGATCATAGCGGCAGGATTTACCGCGGCATCCAGGCGCTGCTTGTGGCGAGCATCGCCGCCACCGGACTTGCCGCCTTCGGCCTGACCGAAGACGCCTCCCGCGCCACGGCCCTCGCTATGTCGGTCACAGCGACCAGCCTGGCGCTCCTGGTGCTGATGTATATGCGATCGAGCGTCGTGCAGCGCCTGCAATCGGCGGCCGACGCTGAAGCTGAGAAGCACCGCTTTCTCAGCATCGACGCAATGACAGGCGCCATGACACGCCGCTATTTCCTCGAAGCGTTGAGCGACAGGCTGGGCACCTTGCGCAACCGGCGGCAGGCGAGCCTTCTGTTGATCGACCTCGACCATTTCAAGCAGCTCAACGACACCTTCGGCCACCAGTTCGGCGACCTTGCCCTGGCGCATCTGGTCAAGGAGGCGGAACGCATCTTTACCGACGGCATTATCGGGCGGCTGGGCGGCGACGAGTTCGGCGTCATCGTCCCGCATGGCAACGCGGCTGCCCTCAACAAGGATGCGCGCCGGCTGCTCGACGCGATGCGGGCCGGAAAGCGGCATGAAGGCAAGATCATTCCGCTGTCGATCTCGTTGGGGCTTGCGCTTGCGCCGCTGCACGCCTCCAACCCGACGGAATTGATGCTGCTTGCCGACCTCGCGCTCTATGAAAGCAAGGCGGCAGGCCGGGGCCGTGTCACGGTCTTCGACGAGGAGATGCTGTCGGACAAGCGTTATCGCCGCCTCGTGGAGCGTGAATTGCGCGCCGCCGTCTATCTTGGCGAGCTGGAGCTCCACTATCAGCCGATCGTGGGCCCGGAGGGCTCCATCGACGCGCTCGAGGGCCTGATCCGCTGGCGCCATCCGGTCCGCGGCCTGATATCGCCGGCCGAGTTCATTCCGATCGCCGAGCGCTCGACCTTGATCGACATGATCGGCGAATGGGTCTTCAAGCGCGCCTGCGCCGATATCGGCCACTTTCCGGGGCGGCGCATCTCGGTCAACGTCTCCGGCGAGCAGTTGAAGCGCGACGAGATCGTGACGATGTGCGAGCGGATTTTGCGTGAGACCGGCAGGTCGGCATCCGGGTTCATCATCGAGATCACCGAAACGGTGGCGACCGCCGCGACGCCGGAAATCCTCAGGCGCCTGGAAGCCTTGCGCGGGCTTGGCTTCCACATCGCGCTCGACGATTTCGGCACCGGTCACTGCGGCTTCAACTATCTGAAGACCCTGCCCATCGACAGCGTGAAGATCGACCGCTCCTACATCCGAAGCCTCGCCCACGATCAGGTCGCGCAGATCTTTGTTTCCGCGCTTGCCCAGATCGCGCGTATCCAGGACATCACCATCGTCGCCGAAGGCGTGGAGACGGCGGAGGAGTTCACTCTTGCCCGCACCGCCGGCTGCAGCCGCTTCCAGGGTTACTTCTTCGGCAAGCCGGCGCCTCGCGACAAGACGAGCGTGCTCTGTGCAGCCGAGGGCGAGCCGCTGGCCCTTAGCGCTTGACAAGATGGGCGCCTGACAAGATGGGCGCCTGACAAACCGAAGCCGGCGCATTTCCTATTTTTCTTGCCCTCTCCGCGAACCCGTGTGACGATGGCCTTGGGCAGGTGGTGAGCAACAACCCCGCCCGCGACGGCCGAACAGGCCGGCCGCCGCTCCCAGGGAAACGCCTGAGTGGAGGTCAGCCATGGGTACTCGCGCCGGAGGACGACGCACGGGACCGAAATGCATTGCCATAGTCGGTCCCTTCGCAAGCGGTAAGACGACACTTCTTGAAGCAATCCTCGCCCGCACGGGCGCCATTCCCCGCCAGAATCCCGTCTCATCGGGCAACACCGTTTCCGATCACTCGCCGGAGGCCCGCGCCCACGCCATGAGCGTCGAGGCGACCTTTGCCACCACGGAGTTCATGGGCGAGCAGTTGACCTTCGTCGACTGCCCCGGCTCCATCGAATTCGCCTTCGAGGCAGAGCCGGTGCTTGCGGCCTGCGATGTCGCCGTCGTCGTTGCCGAAGCGGATGAAAAGAAGATACCCGCGCTCCAGCTCATCATGCGCAAGCTCGACGATCTCGGCGTGCCGCGCATCCTGTTCCTCAACAAGGTGGACAAGGCGATCGCCGGCGTGCGCGAGACGCTGAAGATGCTGCAGCCGGCAAGCTCGGTCCCGTTGCTGTTGCGCCAGATCCCTCTGCGCAAGGACGGCGTCGTCATCGGCTCGATCGATCTGGCGCTGGAGCGCGCCTATGTCTACCGCGAATACGCCGAAAGCCAGGTCGCCGAGATCCCCAACGACGACAAGGCGCGCGAGCTCGAAGCGCGCTTCTCGATGCTGGAGACGTTGGCCGACCATGACGACCAGCTGATGGAACAGCTCCTGGAAGAGATCGAGCCGCCGAAGGATGCGATCTTCGACGACCTTGCCGCGGACCTGCGCGCCGGTACGGTGACGCCGGTGCTGATCGGCACGGCGGAGAAAGGCAATGGCGCGCTGCGCCTGTTGAAGACGATCCGCCACGATGCGCCGGATGTCGAGGCGACCCGCAAGCGCCTGGGTGTGCCGGACGGCAACCAGACGGTCGTGCAGGTGATGAAGACCATCCACACTGCGCACGGCGGCAAGCTGTCGGTGTCGCGCGTGCTTTCCGGCCAATTGGCCGATGCGGCCGAGCTTTCCCTCTCCAACGGCGACACGACGAAGGTCTCCGGCATCTACAAGATGCTGGGCAAGGATCAGCTGAAGCTGCCGTTAGCCAGCGCTGGCGACACCGTCGCGCTCGGCAAGCTCGACAGCGTCAGGACCGGCCAGACGCTGAGCTCGGCCAAGGGCGGCATCAAGCCGCTGTTCACGCTGGAGCCACCGCAGCCGGTGTTTGCCTTCGCGCTACGCCCCAAGGAACGCAAGGACGAGGTCAAGATGTCGGCGGCGATCCAGAGGCTTGCCGAGGAAGACCCGTCGCTCAACCTGCACCACAACCAGGACTCCGCGGAAACCGTGTTGTCGGGGCATGGCGAAATGCACCTGCGCGTCGTGCGCGAGCGCCTGGAGGGCAAGAACCAGATCCCGATCGAAGGCCATTCGCCGGCGGTGCCTTATCGCGAAACGATCCGCAAATCCGCGCAGCAGCGCGGCCGCCACAAGAAGCAGTCAGGCGGCCACGGCCAATTCGGCGACGTGGTGATCGAGATCAAGCCGCTGCCGCGCGGCTCGGGCTTCCAGTTCACCGATACCATCACCGGCGGTGTCGTGCCCAAGACCTACATCCAGTCGGTGGAGACGGGCATCCGTGACTATCTGAAGACCGGTCCACTCGGCTTCCCCGTGGTGGATGTCGCCGTCAACCTGTCGGACGGCTCCTACCATGCCGTCGATTCCTCCGACATGGCCTTCCAGATGGCGGCAAAGCTGGCGATGAAAGAAGGCATGGCGGCCTGTTCGCCGGTTCTGCTGGAGCCGATCATGAAGGTCGAAATCGTCACGCCATCCGATGCAACCTCGAAGATCATCGCGTTGATCCCGCAGCGGCGCGGCCAGATCCTTGGCTATGACGCGCGGCCCGACTGGCCCGGCTGGGACGTGGTCGAGGCGACCATGCCTCAGGCCGAGATCGGCGACCTGATCATCGAGTTGCGTTCGGCGACGGCGGGCGTCGCCAGCTACAAGGCCGGCTTCGACCATATGGCCGAACTGACGGGGCGCCTGGCCGACGAGGCGATGAACGCCAACGGCAAGGCTGCATGACCGATTTTGGTTGAAGACATGAAAACGGCGCCCGGATCGTCCGGACGCCGTTTCTATTGCGGACCGTCTTCCTGGGAGGCAACGGCAGGTCCGCCGCATCAGGAAATGGTTCGGACGCGGTAGCTGCCTGAGCCCGGCCTGTCCGAGTGATGCCCCCATCTCTCGAACGGACCAACCGCGTCCTATCATCTACTTAATCGATAGAGTGCGTCCGCGACATGTTACCCGATGTTACATGTCACTGTTACGTGGCTTTCGCTCACACATTTCCGGCCTCGCGGTGATCTCGGCGCAACAAAAAAGCCGGATCAATAAAGATCCGGCTGAGTTTGATTGGAAGTGCCGATTAGGGCTAACCTCCAGAGGGGAACACTCGAGGGCGCTAATGGGAGGAGAACGCGCCCTGGAGATGAACTATATATGTGCTCATCATGCCCAAGAAACAAGCATCTATTTTGCAACGCACGCATGCAAAAAGACGCAGGCTGTGGTCCAACCCGTCCCAGGAACCGATAGGACCAGAAAAAATCGCCGAATCGTGTGCCTTTTCAGCGTGAAAGCGATTGCTGATATGCAAATCAGGTCCGATTCTGCCCGTAAAATACGTGAAATCAAAATGATGCAGATTCGGGCAGGTTGCGTTTACTTTTGCGGCAGGAGGGACTGATGCGAACTTTTTCGGCAATCGCCGGCAGCGCGCTATTCCTCGTTGCAGCACCCGGCGTGGTCGCAGGGGCGATACCTTGGCTATTGACCGACCATTATCGCATGCCGCCGTCCACCGTGCCCGGTTTCGTGCCCGTAGGCTGGATCTTTGTGGTCGGGGCGGCAGGGATCCTGCTTCATGCCTTCGCCCGCTTCGCCCTGGAAGGACTTGGCACGCCTGCTCCCGTGGCTCCGACAGAGAAATTGGTCGTCGGCGGCATCTATCGCCACGTGCGCAACCCCATGTATGTCGCGGTGCTGTCGATCATCTTCGGCCAGGTGCTCATCTTTTCGAGCGGAGTCGTGTTCGTCTATGGCCTGATTGCCGCGGCGGCGATGATCTCGTTCGTCAAGGTCTACGAAGAGCCGACGCTCGCCCGCCGCTATGGCGCTGAATACGAAACCTACCGCCGCGCCGTTCCCGGTTGGCTGCCGCGGCTGACACCGTGGCGAGGGTAGGCCACAAACGAGCTAGGCCTAATAAGACCAGCTACGCGCCTTGGCGATGATGAAATCGCGGAACACATGCAGCTTGGCCTGGTTCTTCATCGCGTCCGGATAGGCGAAATAGGTATCGAAGGACGGCACCTCGGTCTCGGGCAGCAACTGGACCAGGTTCGAGTCCTTGTTGATGACGTAGTCGGGCAGCATGGCGATACCGGCACCGCCCTGGACCGCGCGCTTGATCGACAGGATGTCGTTGATCTGCAGCGTCGGCACCCTTTGCCCGCCCTCGAAATCGCCGACCGTCTCCAGCCAGTTCAGTTCCGACAGATGCGAGGGCACCGGCACGCCGAAGGTGACGATCCGGTGGTTCCTCAGCTCGGCGATCGACGCGGGCTTGCCGAACTTCGCCACGTAGGAGGGCGCGGCGTAGAGATGGAAATGCACGGTGAACAGCCGGCGCTGGATGAGATCCGGCTGCTGAGGCTGCCTGAGGCGAATGGCGCAGTCGGCCTGGCGCATGGTGAGGTCGAGCTCCTCATTGGCGAGGATCAGCTGCAGGCTGATCTCGGGATAGAGCTCGATGAATTCCTGCACGCGCTCGGTCAGCCAGCCGGCGCCCAAGCCCACCGTGGTCGTCACCCTCAGCACGCCGGAGGGACGGTCCTTGGTCTCGGTGAGCCGCGACTTGATCGTCTCCAGCTTCATCAGCACGTCATGCGCCGTGCGGAACAGCATCTCGCCCTGCTCCGTCAGCACGAGGCCGCGCGCGTGGCGATGGAACAGCGCCACGCCGACGTCATGCTCCAGCGCGCTGACCTGCCGCGAGATCGCCGATTGCGACAGATGCAGCGTCTCGGCGGCGTGGGTGAACGACCCAGCCTCCGCCGCAGCGTGAAACACGCGTAGCTTGTCCCAGTCCAGCGCCATGATTCCCCTCGTGTTGCCTTTGGCGTCTGAATGAAAAATCAGGCTTTTAAACGGCGTTCTTCAGCCGGTCGATTATTCCGCCGCTTCGCGGTGAACTTCGATCCCCGCGAGATATTTTTCCGCTTCGAGCGCGGCCATGCAGCCGAGCCCCGCCGCCGTCACCGCCTGCCGGTAGATGTCGTCGGTGACGTCGCCGGCGGCGAACACGCCGGGCACGTCGGTGCGGGTCGAATCGGGCGCCGTCCACAGATAGCCGTTCGGCTTCTGCTTGAGCTTGCCGGCGAAGAGTTCGACCGCCGGCGCGTGGCCGATCGCGACGAAGACGCCATCGACCTTCAGCCGCGACACCTCTCCGGTCGCCACGTTGCGCAGCTTCAAGCCCTCGACCGAAGGCGGCATCGGCGCCTTGCCCGGCTGCCCGGTGATCTCGTCGACGACCGTGTCCCAGATGACGCGGATGTTGTCCTTCTTGAACAGCCGCTCGCGCAGGATGCGCTCGGCGCGGAAATCGCTGCGCCGGTGAATGACGGTGACGCTCTTGGCGAGGTTAGCGAGATAGAGCGCCTCCTCGACCGCCGAATTGCCGCCGCCGACCACCGCGACATCCTTGCCGCGATAGAAGAAGCCGTCACAGGTGGCGCAGGCCGAGACGCCGAAGCCCATGAAGGTCTGCTCCGAGGGGATGCCCAGCCACTTGGCCTGAGCGCCGGTGGCGATGATCAAGGCGTCCGCTGTGTAGACGGTGCCGGAATCGCCGGTGGCGCGGAACGGCCGCACATTGAGGTCGACCTCGGTGATGATGTCGTTGACGACGTCGGAGCCGACATGCTCGGCCTGCTTGAGCATTTGCTCCATCAGCCAGGGACCCTGGATCGGATCGGCAAAGCCCGGATAGTTCTCGACATCGGTGGTGATCATCAGCTGGCCGCCCTGCTGCAGGCCGGCGACAAGCATCGGCTTCAGCATGGCGCGGGCGGCATAGATCGCCGCCGTATAGCCGGCCGGGCCGGAGCCGATGATGAGAACGGGCGCATGTTTGGTGTTCATGAAAAAAGTCCCCTGCGGCTCGAGGCCGTGGTTTGTCGGCGGTAATGTAAGTGTTGCCCGCCAAGCCAGCAAGGCAGCTTGGCCTTCGTCCCCGGAAAGCTGCATAGCACGGCATATTGGGCCATATCGCGGCCCGAAAGCAGAAAAATCATCGCAAAGGGATGGCCTCCTGCGCGAAACCAAATTACAAAATCGCGAAAGATTCTTGCGCGAAAGCCAATCATGCCGCTCAAAGCCGATCTCGACGCCATCGACTGGAAGATCCTGCGCGAGCTGCAGAACGACGGCCGCATGACCAATGTTGAGCTGTCCAACCGGGTCGGCATCTCGGCGCCGCCTTGCCTGCGCCGGGTCAGGCGGCTGGAAGAGGCCGGCATCATCCGCGGCTACCGCGCGCTGCTCAACGCGCCGGCGCTCGGCATGGACGTCGTGGCCTTCTGCCTGATCGGCCTGCACCATCAGGCCGATGCCGAGCTGAAAACCTTTGCCGAGCGCACGCGCGGCTGGCCGATCGTGCGCGACGCCTGGATGGTCTCCGGCGAGTCCGATTTCCTGCTCCACTGCGTGGCAAGCGACCTCGGCACCTTCCAGACCTTCGTCATCGAGGAGCTCGCCTCGGCCCCCAATGTCGACACTGTGCGCACCGCGTTGACCATCCGCCGCGTCAAGGACGAAGGGCTGGTAGCGTTTCCAGCTTAATGCGCCAGCTTCCGATGAATCCGCTGGAAAAACAGCGGGTTGACGCTCAATTTTGAATCAATCTGGAATCAGAGCGACCGTATCGCGGTGAGCAGACCCGCTAGGTCATGCGCATCTCGCAGTGGCAAAACTGAAAGCTCACCCGTCGTTGTGGCTTCGCCATCGACAAGCCAGCCGCGCTCGAGGCCGGCGCGCAGGCCTGCTTCCATGTCCGCAGGCTTGTCGCCGACGATCAGCGATCGCTTGAGATCGAGGCCAAGGCGGCGTCCTCCTTCGAGCAGCATGCCCGGATTGGGCTTGCGCATCGGATGATCGGCAATTGCCAGTGGACCCGAACCCGCTTCGTGATAGGCACAGGCAAGCATCATGTCGACACTGGCTTTGTTCTCGGCCAGCAGGTCGAGCACCCGCTGGTTGACGCGGGCGAAGACATCCCAGTCAAAATAGCCGCGCGCGATGCCGGACTGGTTGGTGACCACGACGACCGGCACACCGGCCCGGTTGGCGGCCTCGATCGCCGGCAGCATCTGAGGCCTAAGCACAATGTCGGCCGGATCACTGGGATAGTCGGTATCGACATTGATGGTGCCGTCGCGGTCGAGGAACAGCGCCGGCAGACCCGTCGGAAAAGTCCTTGCTCCAATCCGCTCGACCCACAGGCCGGGTTCGGCGAGCGGAAAGGCTCTTTCGCCGTCAGCCATTGCTGAGACGCGCTTCCACCGCCTCGCAAAGATGGTGGTAGAGGCAGAGGTGCCCCTGCTGGATGATCGGCGTCGAGGTCGACGGCACGTTGAGCAGGATGTCGGTCAGCGGCTTCAGCTTGCCGCCGGTGTCGCCGGTCAGGCTGATCACCGTCATGCCCATGGCCTGCGCCTGCTCGGCGGCGGCAAGGATGCTCGGCGAGTTGCCGCTGGTCGAGATGGCGAGCAGCACCGCGCCTTCCGATCCATGCGCCTCGACCTGACGCGAGAACACGGTGTCGAAGCCGTAGTCGTTGCCCCAGGCAGTCAGTACCGCCGCGTTGGCGGGCAGCGCGATGACATTGTAGGCCTTGCGCTCTTTGAGGAACCGGCCGACCAGTTCGCCGGCAATATGGATGGCATCGCTCGCCGAGCCGCCATTGCCGCAGATCAGCAGCGCCTTGCCCTGCGACAGCGCCGTCACGACCGTGCTCACCGCGCGTTCCATCTCGCCGGTGAGGTCGCGCTCGACCATCGCCGTGATCGCCGCCGCGGAGCGGACCAGATAATCGTTCAGCTCGGACATGAAACCCTCAATTCGTGCCGGCACGCAGCTTGCCGATGGTGTTGGTCGTGCTCTTGCCGGCAACGAGATCGACCAGCACGACGCGCCCGCCTGCCTTCTGGACCACGTCGGCGCCGACCACGGTCTCTATCGTGTAGTCCGCGCCCTTGACCAGGATGTCGGGCTTGAGCGCTTCGATGAGCGCCAGCGGCGTGTCCTCCTCGAAGACGACGACGGCGTCGACCGAGGCAAGGGCGGCGAGCACGCAGGCGCGGTCATGCTGGTCGTTGACCGGACGTCCTGGGCCTTTCAGCCTTCGCACCGAGGCATCGCTGTTGAGGCCGAGCACCAGCCGGTCGCACTGACTGCGCGCGGCGTGCAGCAGGCTGACATGGCCGGCATGCAGGATGTCGAAGCAGCCATTGGTGAAACCCACCGTCAGCCCCTCCTCCTTCCAGGCCGCCACCATCCTGGCCGCCGCATTGGCGTCCAGAATGGCATCCTGGTGGACGACAGGCCCATGCGAACGGAACAGCGCGCCGGAGAGCTCCTCGATGGTCAGCCGCGCCGTGCCGCGCTTGCCGACCACGACGCCGCCGGCGGCATTGGCGATTGTAGCAGCCTGCACGCGGTCGGCGCCGGCGGCCAGGGAGAGCGCGAAGGTAGCGATGACCGTGTCGCCTGCGCCGGAGACGTCGAACACCTCGCGCGCCTGCGTGGAGATGTGACGCGCATCCTCCGCGGTAACGACGCTCATGCCCTTTTCGCTGCGGGTGGCGACGATGAACTCGAAGTCATGCGCGGCGATCAGGTCGCGCGCCGCGGCCACGATCTCGTCGTCGCCGAACACCTTGCGTCCAGCCGCCTCGCCGAGTTCCTTGCGGTTGGGTGTGACGGCGGTCGCCCCGGCATAGCGCGCATAGTCGCGGCCCTTCGGATCGACCAGCACCGGCTTTCCGGCATCGCGGCAGATCGCGATCAGCTCGGCCGCCACACCGTCGAGCAGGATGCCCTTGCCGTAGTCGGACAGGATGACGATATCGGCGCGCGCAAGCGCGGCCTGGAAGTGGTCGAGAAGCGCAGCACGCTCGCTGCGGGCCAGCGGCTTGATCTCTTCCTCGTCGAACCGCAGCACTTGCTGGTTGAGCGCGCTGAAGCGGCTCTTCGATGAGGTCATGCGGCCTTGCCGCTGCGCCAGGCCGTCGGTATCGGCGCCGAGCTCACCAATCATGCGCATGAGATTGTCGCCAGCCTTATCGGCGCCGATCACCGACACGGGAATTGCGGCCGCGCCCAGCGAGACGATGTTGGAGACGACGTTGCCGGCGCCGCCCATGGCCAGCATCTCGCCCCGCCCATGCAGCACCGGGATCGGCGCTTCTGGCGAGATCCGCTCGATGACGCCGCTGACGAAGCGGTCGAGGATGAAATCGCCGACCACCAGCACGGTGACGTCGCCGAAGCGGGCGATGGCGCGATGCAGGGGCTCTGGGGAAGGCAGATGGTGCTTGATCATCTCACTGGCACGCGCCTGAAGGGTGGTTCTTGATCAGGGTTGCAGCACCGGAAAATCCGGCGCCCTTCGTTCTTCGCGATGCCGATATACCGCAATTCGGGCCAGCGCAACGGCAGGCTTGAAGCGGGTCGCGGCCAGAGCGGGCAGTCGAATCAGGCCTTCTGCAAGGCGACATGGACGCCGAGGCCGACAAGCACTGCGCCACCCGCGCGCTGCATCCAGCGCTGCGCGCGGCCAGAGCGACGCAGTCGCGCGACCATCGCCCCGGCCAGGAAAACGCAGAGGATGTCGGCCGAGGAGAACATCAGGTTGACGATTGTTCCCAGCACAGCGAACTGCAGCCAAACCGGGAAGACTGCCGAGGCATCGATGAATTGCGGCAGGAACGCCATGAAGAAGATCGCCGTCTTGGGATTGAGCACCTCGACCGTGATGCTTTCAAAAAAGGCGCGGCGGGCCGACTTCCGCTCGATCGTGGGCAGCGTTCCGTTTCCTTTTGTCCTGGCGCGGAACATCGAGACGCCCAGCCAGATCAGGTAGAGCGCGCCGACGAGTTTGACGGCCATATAAAGCGGCGGCACGGCGTGGAACAAGACGGACAGACCGGTCGCGGCGGCAAGGACAT
Organism: Mesorhizobium sp. LEGMi-168a; assembly: GCF_058312955.1. Taxonomy (NCBI): domain Bacteria; kingdom Pseudomonadati; phylum Pseudomonadota; class Alphaproteobacteria; order Hyphomicrobiales; family Phyllobacteriaceae; genus Mesorhizobium; species Mesorhizobium sp. LEGMi-168a. The sequence continues at coordinate 126,681 of NZ_JBZEGV010000016.1, read as the reverse complement.
GCACGTAACCGCCGAGGTGGATGCCGAGCGTCGCGGTCAGGCCGGACCAGCGGCCGCGGGCCATGGTCTGGGCCGCGGCGTAGAGCATGGCCGGGCCGGGAATATAGGCAAAGATCGCCGTGGTTACGAAAAAGGCGACAAGCAGTTCGGTCGACGGCATTGCCTTGCTCCTGTTGCGATCCCCAGTTCATCGCTGCGACCGCGCCCGATGGGCGACGCGTGGCGACGAAGCCTAAGCATTGCGGCGTCACTGTGGCCAACGGCTCCGGTGAAACCTTGGGCCGCTTTATCGACACTCCCGCCCACCTCCCCTATAAGGGCCGGAATCGATAAGCGAAACCAGAGGCCTTCATGATCATCGTCACGGGCGGCGCCGGCATGATCGGCTCCAACATCGTCGCCGCGCTCAATGCCGAGGGCCACGACGACATCGTCGTCGTCGACGATCTCACCGACGGCCACAAGATCGCCAACCTGGCCGACCTCCACATCGCCGACTATCTCGACAAGGACGAATTTCTGGCCCGGCTCGAGGATGGCGGGCTCGGCCGCATCGAGGCCGTCTTTCATCAGGGCGCCTGCTCGACCACCACCGAATGGAACGGCAAGTTCATGATGGAGGTGAACTATGCCTATTCGAAGCGGCTTCTGCATGCCTGTCTCGCGCTGCGCGTGCCCTTCCTCTATGCCTCCTCGGCCTCGGTCTATGGCGGCGGCAGCGAGTTCCGCGAGGAGCCGGAATTCGAGCGGCCGCTCAACGTCTACGCCTATTCGAAGAAGCTCTTCGACGACTATGTCCGCCGCAACGTCTTCGACACCGATCACTCGCAGGTTGCCGGCCTGCGCTATTTCAACGTCTACGGGCCGCGCGAGGCCCACAAAGGCGCCATGGCCTCGGTCGCCTTCCACCTGTTCAACCAGGTCGAGCGAGGTGAAAATCCCAAGCTGTTCGGTGCTTGTGGCGACTTCGGCCCGGGCGAGCAAAGCCGCGACTTCATCCATGTCGGCGATGTCGCCGAGGTCAATCTATGGCTGTGGAAGCGCGGCTTGAGCGGCATCTTCAACTGCGGCACCGGCCGCGCCCAGCCGTTTCGCGCCATCGCCGAGACGGTGATCGAAACGCTCGGCAAGGGTGAGATCGAGTTCATCCCCTTCCCCGAGCATCTCAAGGGCAGCTACCAGAGTTTTACGCAGGCCGATATGTCCCGCTTGCGCGCGGCCGGCTACAATGGGCAATTCCGCACCGTCGAAACCGGCGTCAGAGATTATGTCGAATGGCTGAAAGCCCAACGATCCTCGTGATCGGCCCACGCTGGGTGGGCGACATGGTCATGGCCCAGTGCCTGTTCGCGGCGCTGAAGGAAAAGCATCTGAACGCCGCGATCGACGTGCTGGCGCCCGCCTGGGCGGCGCCCCTGGTCAAGCGCATGCCCGAAATACGCTGCCAGATCGATTTCCCGCTGATGCCGGGCGCGCTCGAATTCCGCAGCCGCAGGCGCTTTGGCCGCCTGCTGCGCGGCCGCTATGATATGGCCTATGTGCTGCCGGGTAGCTGGAAATCGGCGCTGATCCCGTTCTTTGCCCGCATTCCGTGCCGCGTCGGCAATCTGAGGGAAATGCGCTACGGCCTTTTGACCGACATCGTTCCTTTGCCCGACGCCCTCAAACGGCGCACGGCGCGCGCCTATTTCGGCCTTGCCCGCGGCGGCACGTTTCGCGCGCCGAAGCTTACTGTCGACGTAGCCAACCAGGCCGATCTGCTGGCGCGGTTCGGATTGCACGCAAAGGAATTCGTCGCCTTGATGCCGGGCGCCGAATTCGGCCCGGCAAAACGCTGGCCGAGCGAACACTATGCCGAGCTCGCCCGAGGGATGATGGCAAAGGGCCTCGGTGTCGCCTTGCTGGGCTCGAAGAACGACGCCGAGGTGACCGGCGAGATCGCAAGGCTGGCACCAGGTACCATCGATCTTGCCGGCCGGACGAAGCTTGAGGACGCCATCGACCTGATCGCCGCAGCGAAGCTCGCGGTGTCGAACGACAGCGGGCTGATGCATGTCGCGGCCGCCGTCGGCACGCCGATCGTCGCCGTCTACGGCTCGACCTCGCCCGAGAACACGCCGCCGCTGACCGATCGCTCGGAACTGATCTGGCTGCATCTTTCCTGCTCGCCCTGCCACAGCAAGGTCTGCCCGCTCGGCCATCTCAACTGCCTGAAAACGCTCGACGTCGCGCGGGTGGCTGCCGCGGCCGACCGGTTGCTTGAGGTTCCGGCGGCCGCATGAAGGTGCTGATCGTCAAGACATCGTCGATGGGTGATGTCATCCATACGTTCCCGGCTGTCGAGGATGCGCTGCGCAATTGCCCGGACATAAGCTTCGACTGGTGCGTGGAAGAGGCCTTCGCCGGCATCGTCGCCTTGCATCCGGCGATAAAGTCCATCCACAAGGTGGCGATCCGGCGCTGGCGCAAGAAACCGTTTGACGGCGACACATGGCGCGAAATGACTGGCCTCCGCCACGCGCTGCGCGGCGCTCGTTATGACCTGGTCATCGATGCCCAAGGCCTGCTGAAGTCGGCCGTGGTCGCCAGACAGGCCGGCGCACCGATCGCCGGCTTTGACCGTTCGAGCGCCCGCGAGCCCTCGGCGACGCTGTTTTACGATCGCAAATACACGGTGCCGCGCGAACTGCACGCCATCGAGCGCACACGGCGGCTGTTCGGGCAGGCCTTGGGCTATCAGCCGGATCTTACGATACTCGACTCCGGCATCGTGCCGCCGGTGAGCGGCCTTCCTATCCCTGGAGACAAGCTCGCTTTCCTGCTGCACGGCACCAGCCGCGAGGACAAGAAATGGCCGGTCGAGGACTGGATCGAGACCGCGCGCCAATTGGTGTCCAGGCAATTCACCCCCGTGGTCACCTGGTCGAACGAAGCGGAAAAGGATGTGGCGGAAGCGATCGCCAGCGCCGTGCCGAAAACGGTGCTGATCCAGAAATCACCGCTCGCAGCGATCGCCGCGATCCTTGGCCGGTCGACGCTGGTGATCGGCGCCGATACCGGCCTCACACACCTTAGCAGCGCCTTCGGCCTGCCGACCGTCGCCATCTTCCTGGCAACGGAGCCGGGCCTGACCGGCCCGCGCGGACCGTTCTCCTCGACCTTGCTTGCGCCCGCTGGCGGCAAGGTCACGCCTGTTGAAGTGATGGCTGAGGCGGAGCGGTTGCTGGCGCTTCGATCAGAAGCGCCAGCCTAGAGCAATTCCAGGAAAAGTGCGGCGCGGTTTTCCGTCCGGAATTGCGTAAAAACAAGTATTTAGAGTGGGTCAGCGATTCCGTGAAACGCTGAACCGCTCTAGGCCCTAGATAAACTGAACCCGGACGATCTCGTAGCCGCGGGCGCCGCCGGGGGCGTTGACCTCGATGGCGTCGCCGACCTCCTTGCCGATGAGCGCGCGCGCGATCGGCGAGGAGATCGAGATACGGCCCGACTTCACGTCCGCTTCCTGGTCGCCGACGATCTGATAGGTCTTCTTTTCCTCGGTATCCTCGTCGACCAGCACGACGGTCGCGCCGAACTTCACCTTGTCGCCGCTGAGCTTCGTGACGTCGATCACCTCGGCGCGCGCGATCAGGTCCTCGAGCTCGTTGACGCGGCCCTCATTGTGACTCTGCGCCTCTTTGGCGGCGTGGTATTCGGCATTTTCAGACAGGTCGCCATGCGAGCGGGCTTCGGAGATCGCCTCGATGATGCGTGGACGCTCTTCCTGCTGGCGCCAGCGCAGCTCTTCCTTCAATGACGCGAACCCCTCGCCTGTCATCGGAACCTTGATCATGATGCCTGACCTTTCCTGCCGCCACCCCCGCTTTTCGGGAGCAGCCTTGTCAACGGGTACAAAAAGAAAACGGTCCGGCAGCCTCGGGCTAACGGAACCGTCTCACCACAATTTCCCCGAATATAGCGATCTTCGCGCGATTTTCACGTCCAAAAATTGAAGTTCGGCAAAATGATCACTGCTTTCGCTTGATCGCCTGGCGGTGAATGCGGCAGCAGCAAGAAACAGGCTGCGAATGCTCGCAGCCGGTTTTGAGAGGCCGGTGGTCGAAATCAGCTCCTCAGGAAATGATCGATCTGCTCTGACAGCATGCCGTATTCGCGCGAGCCCTTGCCGGTCCGCTTCTCGATCTCGATCAACTGCTGCTGCGCGCCGGCAAGATCGCCGATTTGCAGATGCGCCTCACCGAGATATTCGCGCACCAGCGTGTAGTTCGGGTCGATGCGCAGCGCTTCCTCGTAGTAGCCGAGGCCGACCGTGACGCGGCCGGAATGGCGATGCGAATAGCCGAGATAGTTGAGGATGCGCGGATCCTGCTTGTTGGCGGCGAGCGTCAGCACCGAGATCGCCTCGTCATAGCGCCCGGCCATCGCCAGATCGTGGCCGGCTTCGTAAATGCTGTCGTCATCCAGCATGCCATATTGCGGCACGACGCATTTCTTCTTCTTCTTATCCCAGACCTCGCCCTTCTTGCACTGGGTCGTCTGGCCGCCGCTGCCGCCTCCGGAGTTGCCTCCACCACCCCCTTCGCCGGCCGTGAAAGCGGGCGCCGCGAACAGCGGCAGGGCAGCAACAGCCATGACCTGGATAAGTAAACGTCTGCGCATCGAAGCCTCCGTGAGCGTGACAATGGCAGATTAACGCCGCCTTGATGCGGTTTCATCCCGAAAAGCCAGCGGCAGTCGAACTATTTGAACGCCTGGGCGCATCCCCACTCCTTGCGAACGGACGTGACGCGGGCCGTAAATCCGCTATCATCGGTCGAGCGCTTTACGTGGAGAAAGGCCCGTGCAGCAACGCCTCGAACAGGAATGGGAGCTTTCCATCGACCCGGACACGGTGCGCCTGTTCATCCTCAAGGCCAAGGCGCTGAGTGCCGCCGTCAACGAGGATTACGACGACGGCGCCGAGCACGAGGTCGAGTTCGATGGCGACAGGCGCGACAGCCATCATCATGACGGCCTGGCAGAGGAAGCCTCGGAAGACCTCACCGAGGAAGAATTCCGCGAGCTGATCAACGATCTCAATGTCGATGAAGCGGCCGAGCTCGTGGCGCTGGCCTGGATCGGTCGTGGCGACTACGACGCTTCCGAATGGATCGACGCGGTGGCCGCGGCGCGCGAGCGCGCCAACAAGCGCACTGCCAAATACCTGCTCGGCCTGCCGCAACTCGCCGACTGGCTGGAGGACGGCCTGGAGGCGATCGGCGCGTAACGGGCCGGTAATCGTTTTTGATCGCAACGCTACCACCTCCGAGGCAACCTTGCCTTGTCGGCGCCGTTTCCGGCCGATGGCAACGCTGAGCTTTTCCGGATTTTGCAGACTGGCGCTGCCCTTGGCGGCGGCGGCCTTTATGATTACGCCGGCCGATGCCAAGCATCGTTATAGGCAGCCGCTGACACCGCGTGTGGAGCAGCCCTTGACGCAGCGGGCCGATCAGCCCCTGAGGCCGAGGAGTAAGCACCGCGTGAGGCCACGGGGCAAACGGCATATCATGCCAACGCAGACGCAACAGCAAACGCAGGACCAGCCGACCTCACCCGCCGATGTTCCGGTGCCAGAGCCACGTCCGACGGAAGCGCCAAAGGCCGACGCAACAACGATGAAAGAGCAGAAGGCTACAGGTCCAAAGCCCGCTGACGCATCCAACCGGCTCAATCAAGAAAAGTCTCGTCCCGAGCCTTCGGCCCCCGGGCCGTCAACCGAAATGGAAAACGAACCTGAGCCACCGGCCGCGGTGCCGATTCCGACACAAAGACCCGACACCGCGGAACCGGAGGTTGAACCGCCCGCTGTCGCACCGAAGCCACCGGAAAAACCGGTTGATACCGACGACAACAAGATGATGCCCGATCCGCGGTCCGCTGAACTGCCCGCCGACAAGATGCCGCAAGAGGAAGTAGCCTGTCGCGAGCGGCTGAAGGCGCTCGGCGTCGAATTCGAGGAGCACAAGGCTGAGCACGATGCCAAGATCGGCTGCTCGATCCCCTACCCCATCATACTGAAAACGCTTGGAAAATCGATCAGTATCGGTTCCGGCACCGAGCTCAACTGCCGGATGGCCGAGGCTGCAGCGCGCTTTGCCGCGGATGTCGTCCGGCCGGCCGTGAAGGCCGAATTCGGCGCCGATCTCAAGGTGATCAACCAGGCATCTGCCTATGTCTGCCGCCCGCGCCACGGCGGCGGCAAGCTGTCGGAACACGCCTTCGGCAACGCGCTGGACATCGCTTCCTTCACCCTGTCGGACGGCAGGACGATCGGCATCGGCCCCGCGCCGCCGGAGAAGGACGGAAAATTCCTGAATAAGGTGCGCGAAGCCGCCTGCGGACCGTTCAAGACTGTGCTAGGCCCCGGCAGCGATCCCGACCATGCGCTGCACTTGCACTTCGACCTGGAGCCGCGCCGCAACGGCGGGACTTTCTGCCAGTGAGCCTGCCCCGGACAAGATCAAGTTCAGGCGGAATAAAGAACAATGCCGCAATTCGGCCCCAGGCGTGAACACCGGCGCTGATCTTTCCTTTACTGTTGCCGATTAACCTTGTGCCATCGGGAGCATGATCCCAATTGGGATCAGCTCTTGGGGACAGGATGCCTTTCGATGGCCGGAAGATTTGGCGCCACGCTTTCAATGGCGCGGCAGAACAACCGTGCGCGTATTGTTGCCGTGAGGCTGGCCACGGGGCTCGCCATTGCGACGCTATCGGCCTGCAACACCGGCGATGTCTTCTCGCTCCAGCCTGCCGTCGATGTCGGCAGCCAGACCGCCGCCGTGCCGGAGGCGCCGCAATATTCCGGCATGCAGCGGCTCGTCCCGTCCAATCCCTATATGACCTCGGCCGCCTATCCGCGCATGGATGAGCCGATGTCGCCGGTCGAGCAGATGCCGGCCAGCGAGATCGACTGCCGCAACGAGTTGAAACGCATGGGCGTCGTCTACACCGACATCCAGCCGATCCATGAAGGCCAGTGCGGCATCGATTTTCCGGTGAAGGTTTCGGCCATCGGCAGCGTCGAGATGAAGCCGGCAGCGACGCTCACCTGCAACATGGCAGCGACCTTCGCCGCCTGGACCAGGAACGAGCTGGTGCCGGCCGCGCGCTGGCGCTATTTCTCCGGCGTTAAGACCATCCACCAAGGCTCGAGCTACTCCTGCCGCAACATCGCCGGCGAAGGTGTCCTGTCGGAACACGGCAAAGGCAACGCGCTCGATGTCATGAGCATCGAGCTCAACAATGGCGACGACATCGATGTCCGCAAGCCCGGCCTGTTCGCTTTCCGCACCCGCGGCTTCTTGAACAACGTGCGCGCCGACGGCTGCCAGTATTTCAACACGGTGCTCGGACCGGGCTACAATTACGACCACCGCAACCACTTCCACTTCGACGTCAAAAACCGCAGGAACGGATATCGCGCCTGCCGCTGAGCGGCACAGCCTGCTGCCCAATCCACGCGACACCGCATAGAGTGGCCGCGAATAGGTTCGGAGTGGTCTCTCTTGGGTGAGCGAAGCCTCAGGCGGCGCGCGGCGATCTGGCTGGCTGCGTTCTGCGCCTTCTATCTGGCGTTCGCCTATCTCGCCGCGCCGGAATTCTGGACATGGCGGGAGCGCGGTTTCCGCACGCAGCGCTTCGAGATGGTGACCCACACGCCGCAGGGCATTCCGGGCGACCCGATCAATGTCGGCCTTGTCGGCACCCAGAAGGAAGTGGTCCACACCTTTGCCGTCGCCGGCTGGGACACGGCCGAAGTCGTCACGCTGAGGACCGCGATCGATATCGGCGAAAGCGTTCTGTTTTCCCGTCCCTATCCCGATGCGCCGATGAGCCGCTTGCTGTTCGAAGGCCGCGCCCAGGATCTTGCCTTCGAAAAGCCGGTCGGCGACAGCGCCGACCGGCGCCATCATGTCCGCTTCTGGCAGACAAACACGGTCGGCGACGACGGCCGCCCGCTCTGGCTGGGCGCCGCGAGCTTCGACCGAGGCGTCGGCCTCAGCCACGACACCGGCGCCATCACTCATCATATCGGCCCCGACATCGACGCCGAGCGCAACTTCCTGATCGGCGATCTCAGCACCTCAGGCATGCTGACCTCGACCAGCGAGATACCGGGGATCGGCGCCACGAAAAGCGGCAGGAATGGCGGCGGCGATCCTTATTTCACCGACGGCATGGCGACGATCGGCGTTTTGGAGACACTGCCGTGAAGAGGGTGACGCCGGTGCGGATCATGTCGCGGTGATGACGATCTTGCCGAACGGCCCTTTCTCCAAGTGCCCAAACGCCTGCGGCACGTCGTCGAAGCCATAGACCTTGTCGATGACCGGCTTGATGCCGAGCGCTTCGATCGCCCGGTTCATGCGCTCGAAGCTGCGGCGGTGGCCAATGGAGATGCCTTGCACGACGATGCGGTTGCGCATCAACGGCAGAACCGGAAAGCTGATCTCCGTCGCGCCGAGCAGGCCGATGATCGAAAGCCGGCCATCGGCGGCAAGCGCGTTGAGCGACCGTCGCGCATTGTCGCCGCCGACCATCTCCAGGATGTGGTTCACGCCCAAGCCGTCCGTCAGGTCGCGGGCTGCCTTGTCCCAGGCCGGCTGCGTGCGATAGTTGATCACCTGCCAGGCGCCGAGATCCTTGGCGCGCCCGAGCTTCTCGTCGCTGCTCGAGGTGACGATGGCGCGCAGGCCGAATGCCGCGGCGAACTGCAGCGCAAACAGCGAGACGCCGCCTGTGCCCTGGATCAGGATGGTCTGGCCCGGCACAGGCCTCGTCGCTTCGGCCATCGCGAACCAGGCCGTCAGCGCCGCGATCGGCAGCGTCGCCGCCTCGATATCGCTGAGCGATGGCGGCGCGAGCACGGCGGCGTCTTCGCCGAAGACGACATGCTCGGAAAGCATGCCCGAGAGCGAGGAGCCCAGCGTGTGCTTATGGAGCACCGGCGGCGCATCGCCGTCCGGCCAGTCGGCAATCACCTGGCCGAGCACGCGCTGCCCGATCTGGAACCGGCTGACCGCGCTGCCGACGGCAACGATCTCGCCCACGGCATCGGAAGTGGGCACGAAAGGAAGCGAAAGATCGGGGATCAGCACGCCATCCACGATCAGCTTGTCCTTGTAGTTCAGCGAAATCGCTTTGGTACGCACCAGAAGCTCATGCGGGCCTGGCTCGGGGATCTTGCCTCTCACCAGGTTCAGGTTCGGCAAGCCGAACCCCGTCATCTGCCAGGACCTGTTGCCGTCGGTGCCCATGTGTCGCGCTCCTTGATTGATGGCTGCGCGAGACATCTATGCGATCCGACTATGGAAAATAATGCCGCAATGCGGGATATTCTGCGACAGATTGAAGATGAAAAATCTACAATAGGTGCATCATGGATTCGACTGACCTGCAAGGTATCGTCGCATTCGTTCATGCTGTTGAGGCCGGCAGCTTCACCGGCGCTGGCGAACGGCTGCATGTGACGAAGTCCGCCATCGGCAAGTCGGTCGCGCAGTTGGAACAGCGCCTCGGCGTCCGCCTGCTCAACCGCACCACCCGCAGCCTCAGCCCCACCAGCGAAGGCACGAGCTATTACGAAGCCTGCGTGCGGGCCTTGGCGGAAATCGAGGCCGGGCAGGCGCTGCTCGCCTCACGCCGGCATATCCCTTCGGGCCGGCTCCGCGTCGACGTGCCGCTTGCCTTCGGCCGCAGATGCGTCGCCCCCGTGCTGTTCGGCATCTCCAGCCGGTTCCCGGACCTGGCGATCGAGATCTCCTTCAACGACCGGCGCGTCGACCTGATCGAGGAAGGCATCGACCTTGCCGTCCGCATGGGCGATCTCGACGACAGCCTGTCGCTCGCGGCGCGCCGCATCTACGCCCAACGCTCGGCAATCTGCGCCGCTCCCGACTATCTCGAAAGGCGTGGCAGGCCGCGATCCCTCGACGATCTCGTCCATCACAGCGTCATCGGCTATGGACGCGAGGGCGTCGTTCGTCCCTGGACCGTAAGGAACGCCGACGGCCATCTGACGACTTTCGTCCCCAAGGCCAGGCTTGTCCTCGGCCACGGCGAACCGATGCTCGATGCAGCCCTTGCCGGCTGCGGCATTGCCTTTCTGCCGACCTGGCTGGCGGCTGAGAGCCTGGGGCGCGGCGAGCTTGAAATGGTCTTGTCCGACTGTCTGGTCGAAAACATCGTCGTGCACGCCGTCTGGCCGGTGACGCGGGCGCTGACGCCAAAGGTGCGGGTCGTCATCGACGCGCTCGTCGAACATTTTTCGACACCACCCTGGGATGCCGCTTGAACAACCCGCCTGTCATGGTCCGAAATTGTCATGCTCCAAAAATAACGGCGGACTATTTTCGAATGCACTGCGGCAATGCTATTGACGCCCATGCTTTATGTTGAAATCGCCGTCGTGGCCGTCCTCATCCTGGTGAACGGCCTTCTGGCTATGTCGGAGCTCGCCATCGTCTCGTCGCGGCCTGCCCGCCTCAAGGCGATGATCGACCGCAACATCAGGGGGGCCGGCCGCGCGCTGGCGCTGGGCTCCAACCCCGGCAAGTTCCTGTCGTCGGTGCAGATCGGCATCACCCTGGTCGGCATCCTGTCCGGCGCCTTTTCCGGCGCCACTCTCGGCGAGCGATTGGCGCACTACCTGGCCTCGACCGGCATCCGCGAGAATATTGCCGACCCCGCGGGCGTCGGCATCGTCGTCGCGATCATCACCTATGCCTCGCTGATCGTCGGCGAGCTCGTGCCGAAGCAGATCGCGCTTAGGGATCCGGAGCGCGTCGCCGTCCGGGCAGCGCCCGCCATGACCATCCTCGCAACCGTCTCGGCGCCGCTCGTCATCCTGCTCGACATTTCCGGCCGCACCGTTCTGTGGCTGCTCGGCCAGACCGGCGAGGCGGAGGAAAAAGTCACCGACGAGGAGATCAAGATGCTGGTCGCCGAGGCCGAGCATCACGGCACGATCGAATCCGACGAGCGGCGCATGATCGCCGGCGTCATGCGCCTCGGCGATCGCGCCGTGCGCGCCGTGATGACGCCGCGCACCGAGGTCGACTGGATCAACCTGCAATCCGACGAGGCGGCCATCCGACGCCTCTTGATGGAGACCCAGCATTCGCGCCTGCCCGCCGCCGACGGCAATGTCGATGCCATGGTCGGCGTCGTCCAGACACGCGACGTGCTGTCGGCGATCCTCGGCAGCAAGGTGCTGGAGCCGCGCCAGCATGTGCGCGCGGCCCCCATCGTGCACGACCAGGCCGACGCGCTCGACGTGTTGGCGAAGCTGAAGGAATCGGACGTGCCGATGGCGCTCGTCCATGACGAATACGGCCATTTCGAAGGCATCGTCACGCCGGCCGACATCTTGGAAGCGATCACCGGCGTCTTCCGCTCCGACCTCGAGGCCGGCGAGGAAGAAAACGCCGTCAAGCGCGAGGACGGCTCATGGCTGCTTGCCGGCTATATGCAGGCCGACGAGATGGCCGAGGTGCTGGGCATCGACCTGCCCGAGAACCGCGACTATGAGACTGTGGCCGGCTATGTGCTGTCGCATCTGCACCACCTTCCCACAACCGGCGAATGCGTCGACGCGCAAGGCTGGCGCTTCGAAGTGGTCGACCTCGACGGCCGCCGCATCGACAAGCTGATCGCCACCCGCCTGCCCGACGGCCATCGCCCGATCGCGCGGCGGTAGTTCGCGCTACGGCAGCAGCACGACCTTGCCGGTCGAACGGCGTTCCTCGAGCAGTCGATGCGCCTCGGCGGCCTGGTCGAGCGGGAAGCGCCCGCCGATCGCCACCCGCAACCGGCTGTTCGCAGCCGGTTCGAAAAGCTCGGACAGGCTCGACTTAAGCTTTTCACGAGTCAAAAGCGGTAGCAGCGCAAATCCCTTGAGCGACTGGTTTCGGCCGACCATCGCTTCCAGGTCGGAGGCGGATAGCGCAAACCGGCCGAGCGCTGCGAAGACGAGCTCGCCGCCGGGGGTTAGAGCCGAAAGACCCGCCGCCGTCGCCGCGCCGCCCACCGTATCGTAGATCGTGTCGGCGCCGGCGCCGCCGGCCGCCCTGCGGACCTGCGCCGGCCATTCTGCCTCACCGGAGTCGATCGCCACATCGGCGCCCAGCAACGAAGCGAAATCGAGCTTCGCCTTGCCGCCGGCCAGCGCAATGACGCGACGGGCGCCCTGCCCTCCTGCAAGTTGGACAAGCAGCGAACCGACCCCGCCGGCGGCGGCCGGAACCAGCACGGTTTTATTCGCGGGCGGGCTTTGCTTAAGCAGATGGAAGGCCGTCAGCCCTTGCACCATCAGGGCCGTAGCGTCCTCGAAAGAAAGCGCATCCGGCAACGGCACAACCAGGCTGGCGTCGATCGTCACATACTCGGCATAGCCGCCGAAAGGTCGGTCGGAGAAAAACAGCGGCGCGGCGACGCGGCTTCCCAGCAGCCGCGGCTCCACACCCTCGCCGACCGCCTCGATGATGCCGGCGGCCTCGACGCCGGGAAACATCGGCAGGCTTGGCGTGACCGCATAGCGATCCGCACGCATCAGCACCTCGAAGAAATTGATACCAGCGGCCTTAACCCTGATCAGGACCTCGCCGGCTCCTGCGACAGGCGTCGGGACATCGACGACTTCCAGCACTTCGGGACCACCGAAGCGGCTGAACTGAATGGCTTTCATGGCGGGCTCCGATCGCTATGGCATCGGCGCCGCTTTGCCACTATTTGCGCTGTCGCTTCTACACACAGATTTGTCCCCTGCTCACCAGGAGGTGACCATGGCCCGAGCCATAAAGAGACTGCCGATGCTGCCGGCGGAGCGTGCCCTGAAGGTGATCTCGGGCCGCTGGAAAGCGGTGATCCTCTACTATCTGTTCGATGGCCCTCGCCGGCTCTCAGCGCTGAAGGCGCTGATGCCCGGCATTACGCAAAAGGTGCTGATCGAGCAGTTGCGCGAGATGGAGGAGCATGGGCTGGTCAGCCGCGAGATCTTCGCCGAGGTCCCGGCCCGCGTCGAATATTCCGCGACGCCGCTCGGTCTCAGCCTCGAGCCGATCCTTTTGGCGCTTTGCCAATGGGGTCAGCATCACGCCGACGAGCTGAACGAGCGGGGACGCCTTGCCGACTGCATCATCAGGCCAAGGCAGATCGCGCAGGCTCCCGCAAATTGAAAGGGGCGGCGCAAGCGCCGCCCCTAAGGAACGTGATCTCGGCAGGGTGATCCTGCCGCGACGGCTCAAGCCGCCTTGGCTTCAGCGTCAATCGCATCGGCAGCGCGAGCCGCCTTCAGCACCTTCGCCCACCAAGCAACGTCATTGACCAGAGCGGCCGCCGCCTGGTTCAGATGCTCGATGTCCTCGAGTTTCTTTTCGCCCTGGCGAACCGCAAGGAAATCGCCCCAGGCGATGTGGACAGCCGACTTGACCGGCGCCATCTGCAGCTCGACGGCATGCAGCCGGAGCTGTTCGACGGCGCGCGAGCCGCCGACGCTGCCGTAGCCGACAAAACCGGCCGGCTTCTTGTTCCATTCATTGGCGGCGTAGTCGATCGCGTTCTTCAGCACCGCGGTCGGGCCGTGATTGTACTCAGCGGCGGTGAAGATGAAGCCATCGAACTCGGCGACCTTCTTCTGCCAGCGCTGCGCCACTTCGTTCTGCGACGGCGCCCAGGCGGAGGAAGCAACCTCGTCGAAGAAGGGCAGCGGGAAATCGCGCAGATCGACGACTTCGACGTCGATGTCGGCATGCGTCTTGGCGATCTTGGCGATCCACTGCGTCGGCACGTCGGCGAAGCGGGCGGCGCGCGTCGAACCGACGACAATGGCGATCTTGGGTTTGGACATTGGGCTCTCCTTGCGGGGGGAATTCTGGTATCGATTGGATACCGGCGCTATATGTGATACTGACAATTTGGAGCGCAAGGAGGCACATTTTTGTTACCGAGGCACCCGTTCAGCACCGAGGACTGCCGCGCCGTGTCGGAAATCCTGCAGCGGGTCGGCGACAAATGGACCGTTCTGGTGGTTGGCAAGCTCGGTGGCGGACCGCTCCGCTTCAACGAATTGCGCGCCGCCGTCGGCGGCATTTCACAAAAGATGCTGACCACCACCTTGCGCGGCCTGGAGCGTGACGGCTTCGTTACGCGCAAGGTCTTTCCGACCATTCCGCCGCGCGTCGATTACGAGCTGACCGAGCTCGGCCACGAGCTGCTGGTGCCGGTCGGTGCGCTTGGCGATTGGGCACGAAAGAACACCGAACGGGTCAAAGCGGCGCGCGCCAAATTCGACGACCTGCACGCCTGAACCCCTTGGGAAGCAAGGGGTTCAGGGTTTCGCTGCAGGGGAATGTAACCTGCTTGTGACCTAACTGCCGGCGGCCTCTGAATGACCTCCCGACGTCTCCGATTTAGGGCTTGATACCGACCAGGCGGCAAGGCCTGATGACGAGGGTCGTGTTCCGACGACAGCCGTTCAGGCGCTTGGCGCGATGCGATCGCATCGGGCAGAATTGCAGATCTCGCACATCACGCCCGGCTCCCTGAACCTTCATTGCCATGCAACTGGGCGATGCGCGGAAGATCTTTTTTGACCTCGGCATAGGCCGTTATGCCGAGCAGACAGACCAGGGCGACGAGGGCTGCCACCAGCCAGCCGTTCAGCATGTGTTGACGCATTGTCTTTCCTCCAACACCCGCAGAATTGAGCGCGAAGGCAACCATTGGATGTCGCGAAGCACATTGCTCGCGCAGGCGATGTTACAAATGACCCTGGATTGGAGAATCGCCTTCGTCAGCTTTCGGCCGGAACCGGCTTCGGTTTGCCCTCGCCGTCGAGCGCCACCATGACGAAATCGGCATGGGTGACCTTCTCCATCAGGTCGGAGAGATAGCGCTGGGCCCACGCTTCGACCTTGAGCGTCATCGAGGTGCGGCCGACGCGCTCGACATGGGTGTAGATGCACAGCGTGTCGCCGATCTTCATCGGCTTGGCGAAGGACATCTCCTTCACCGCGGCAGTCACCACGCGGCCCTTGGCGCGCTCGGCGGCGCGAATGCCGCAGGCAAGGTCCATCTGCGCCATCACCCAGCCGCCGAAGATGTCGCCAGCGGCATTGGCGTCGGACGGCATGGCCAGCGTCCTCAGCGTGAGATCGCCGAGCGGCTTTCCGTCCGTGTAATGCACCATGCCGCAATCCCCTCCAGATCGGTCACCCCGATCCGTAGCGTCGCGGCACCGAGAGGTCAACGCGCGACCGCACGATGCCACAGTCGGCACCCGAGAAAGGCTCCTTGACCGCTAGAAGTAACGCTCGAGATTCGAGCGAATGCGGTCCAGAACGGTATCCCCGGAAATGTCAGGAACAAATTCCCCGCCCGTGATGGCCTCATAAGCCTGCGCATAGATCCGCGAGGCCTGTTCGACGATCTCGTCGGGGATCGTCGGAATTGGGTCCCTGTAGGGATCGCACCGGGCCGACACCCACGATCTGATGAAATCCTTGTCGAAGCTCTCCGGCCGCGCGCCGCTTGCCAGAGCCTGTTCGTAGCTCCCGGCGATCCAGAAGCGGCTGCTGTCGGGCGTATGGATTTCGTCGGCAAGGATGATCGCCCCGCTCTTGTCGGTGCCGAATTCATACTTCGTGTCGGAGAGGATGAGGCCGCGCTCGGCGGCGCGCGCCTGGCCGCGGGCGAAAAGCTGCAAGGCATAGCCCGACACGATGTCCCACTGTGCCTGCGTGAGAAGCCCGTGCTCGATGATCTGCGCCTTGGACAGAGGCTCGTCATGGCCGCCATCCGAAGCCTTGCTCGTCGGCGTGATGATCGGCTCGGCCAGTTTTTCGTTGTCACGCAGACCGTCCGGCAGGACCATGCCATACATGGCCCGCTCGCCTCGCCGGTAGCGGGTCAATATCGAAGTGCTAGTGGTCCCCGCCAGATAGCCGCGCACGACGATCTCGACCGGCAGGATATCGAGCCGCGTGCCAACGACGACATTTGGATCAGGATATTCGAGGACGTGGTTGGGACAAATATCGGCGGTTTCTTCGAACCAGTAGCGGGCCGTCTGGGTAAGAATCTCGCCCTTAAATGGGATCGATGCCAGGATCCTGTCGAAGGCGCTGATACGGTCGGTGGCGATGATGATGCGCCTGCCGTCCGGCAGGTCGTAATTTTCTCTGACTTTGCCCCGGTAGTGTCCCGGCAGTTCGGGAATGAAAGCATCCGACAGGATACGCATGTGATGTCCCGCCTTCCGCAGATTGGCCGATGCCTTCGCATAGGCTGTCGACCCCATGCATTTCAAGCGCGATTGTCGGGATTCCCCGCAACTCGACAATCTATCGCAGTCGCTTTTTTCACAACCGATGCCGGAAGGCCCGGCGACTTGGCGGACCCGCCGCGCCTACGTTGGTGCCATATTTCAGGGACCGCCCGCGTATCATGCAGACTTATGACTTTATCGTCGTCGGCTCCGGCTCGGCCGGCTCGGTTGTTGCCGAAAGGCTCTCCGCCTCGGGCCGCTATTCGGTCCTGGTGCTGGAGGCCGGCGGGACCGATCGGCGGTTCTATGTCCAGATGCCGCTTGGCTACGGCAAGACCTTCTTCGATCCGGCCGTCAACTGGAACTACAAGGCGGAGCCCGACCCGGGTCTTGCCGGCAACGCCGACCACTGGCCGCGCGGCAAGCTGCTCGGCGGCTCGAGCTCGATCAACGCCATGGTCTACATCCGGGGCGCGCGCGAGGATTTCGATGCCTGGGCCGCCGCCGGCAATCCGGGCTGGAGCTACGACGAGCTGCTGCCCGCCTTCAAGGCGCTGGAGGACAATGAAGCCGGCGCCGACCAATGGCGTGGCGTCGGCGGTCCCTTGCACATCACCGATTGTTCGAGCGCCGTCCACCCGCTGACCAAGCGCTACCTCGCGGCCGCTCAGCAGGCCGGCCTGCCGTTCAACCCGGATTTCAACGGCGCCACCCAGGAAGGCGTTGGCGTCTACCAGATCACCACCAGGAACGGTCGCCGCATGTCCGCGGCGCGGGCCTTCCTGCGCCCGGCGATGAAGCGCGGCAACGTCCGCGTCGAGACCGACGCGCTGGCGACAAAAATCCTGTTCGACGGCAGGCGCGCCGTCGGCGTCGAGTATCAGCAGAACGGCGAGACCAAGACCGCGCGCGCCGGCCGCGAGGTCATCCTGTCGAGTGGCTCCGTCAACTCGCCGCAATTGCTGCAGCTCTCCGGCGTCGGCCCGTCCGCGCTTCTTGGCGGTCTCGACATCCCGGTCGTCCACGCCAACGACAATGTCGGAGCGAACCTGCAGGACCATGTCGGCATCAACTACACCTTCAAGGGCAGGCTGCCGACGCTCAACCAGATCCTGCGTCCGTGGTGGGGCAAGCTGTTGGTCGGCATGCAATACGTCCTGACGCGCTCGGGTCCGTTGTCGCTGTCGATGAACAATGCAGGCGGCTTCTTCCGCACCGATCCGTCGATGGCGCGGCCGAACATGCAGCTCTATTTCCAGGCCTTCTCGACGGTCATCCCGAAGAGCGGCGAGCGCCCGATCCTGACGCCCGACCCGTGGCCGGGCTTTTCCATCGGCCTTTCCAACTGCCGCCCGTCGAGCCGCGGCGAGATCATGATCCGCTCGAAGAATCCGCGCGATTATCCGAGGATCACGGCGAACGCCTATTCCACCAACGCCGATGTCGACGAGATGCTGGCGGCGGTAAAATTCGTACGCAAGATCGCCGCGATGCCGGCCATGGCCGACATCATCGAGGAAGAGGTTTTGCCTGGCCCTTCAATCACTTCCGACGCGGATCTGATTCAGGATTTCAGGAAGCGCTCGGGCACCGTCTATCACCCGGTTTCCACCTGCCGCATGGGGCCTGACGCCTCGCGCGCCGTTGTCGACCCGCGGCTTCGGGTGCACGGGATCGAGGGCCTGCGCGTCATCGACGCGTCGATCTTTCCCGACAACATCACGGGCAACACCAACGCCGCCTCGATCCTCACCGGATGGAAAGGCGCCGAGCTGGTTCTGGAGGATCAGAAATGAAAGTCACCGACGTCAAGACATGGGTTGTCGGCAACCCGCCGCCCGGCATCGGCGGCAAATATTTCATCTTCGTCAAGCTCACCACCGATGGTGGCGTGGTCGGCTACGGTGAGGCTTACAATGCCACCTTCTCGGCGCACGTCACCGCCAGGATGATCGAGGACATGGCCGAGCGCTACCTGATCGGCCGCGATCCGCACGATGTCGAGAACCTCTTCCGCCGCGCCTATTCCTCCGGCTTCACCCAGCGTCCCGATGTCTCCGGCATGGGCTGCTTCTCGGCGCTTGAAATGGCCTGTTGGGACATCATCGGCAAGGAAGCGAACAAGCCGGTCTACAAGCTGCTCGGCGGCCAGGTGCATGAGACGCTGCGCTCCTACACCTACCTCTACCCTCACACCGGCAGCGTCCATTCGGAAGATGCGCCGAGCGGCAGGAACGTCTACAACGACCCCGAGATGGCAGCCGCCTGCGCGCTCGAATATGTCGAGCAAGGTTTTAATGCCGTCAAGCTCGATCCGGCCGGCCCCTACACAGCCTTCGACGGCCACCAGCCGCGGCTGCTCGACATCGACGTTTCCGCCAGCATGATCAAGGCGATCCGTGAGGCGGTCGGCAGCCGCGCCGACATCCTGTTCGGCACGCACGGCCAGTTCACCGCCTCCGGCGCGCTGCGGCTCGCGCGCGCCATCGAGCCCTACGATCCGCTGTGGTTCGAGGAGCCGGTGCCGCCAGACATGCCGGAAGTCATGGCGCAGGTCGCCCGCGCGACCTCGATCCCGATCGCCACCGGCGAGCGGCTGACGACGAAATCCGAGTTCGCACGCGTCATCGAGAACCGCGCCGCGACCATCCTGCAGCCGGACCTCGGCCGCTCCGGCGGCATTCTCGAAACCAAGAAGATCGCCGCCATGGCCGAGGCCTATCACATCCAGGTCGCGCCGCACTGCTATTGCGGGCCGATCGTCGGCGCCGCCAACATCCAGCTTGCGGTGACGCTGCCCAACTTCCTCATTCTGGAATCGCTGAAGCAGTGGGACGGTTTTCACGCCACGCTGCTCAAGAAGAAGATCGAATGGCAGGACGGCAACGTCATCCCGTCGAAGGAGCCCGGCCTCGGCGTCGAGCTCAACGAGGACGTCTGCGACGCGCATCCCTATAGCGGTAAGGAGCTGCATCTGCAGATGATGCAGACGCCGCTGATGCCGTGAGCGCGCGCCTCGCCTACGCCTTCATCGGCCTCGGCCATCTCGGCGGCAACCTTGCCGCCAGCCTGCTGCGCAACGGCTTTGCCGTCACTGTCTTTGATCGCGATCCGGCGGCGATCGAGCGGCTTGTTGGGCTCGGGGCCACAGCGGCGACGAGCCCGGCCGAAGCCGCCGCCCACGCCGGCAGTGCGATCACTTGCCTGCCCTCGCCGACAGTCAGTGAGGCGGTGCTGACCGGCCCTGACGGATTGTTGGACGGGCTGCCTGCCGGCGGCACCTGGATCGAGATGTCGACCAATGGCCGCGACGAGATCCTGCGGCTCGCTGCAATCGCTTCAGCAAAGGGCGTCGAGACGCTGGAATGTCCGGTCACCGGCGGCGTGCATCTGGCCGCGGTTGGAAAGATAACAGCGCTGGTCGGCGGCGACGCCGCGCTCTACGAGCAGCATCGCCGTGCGATCGAGGCGATGTGCGCAAAGTCGTTTCTGATGGGACCGGTCGGCTCGGCGGCGGTGATCAAGGTCATCACCAACATGCTGGCCTTCATTCATCTGGTCGCCGCCGGCGAGGCGCTGATGCTGGCGAAGCGAGGCGGGCTCGACCTCGCCCAGGCCTACCATGCCACCGTCGCCTCCTCCGGCAACAGCTTCGTCCACGAGACCGAAAGCCAGCTCGTCTTGAATGGCTCCTACGACATCGGCTTCACCATGGACCTGGCGCTGAAGGATCTCGGCTTCGCGCTTGCCATGAGCAAGGATTTCGGCGTGCCGCTCGATCTCGCCGCCCGCGTCAACGCGCTCTTCGAGCGGGGCAAGGAAGTCTATGGCGGTGGCGCTTGGTCGACGCAGATCGTCAAGCTGCTCGAGGATGCTGTCGGAGCCGAGCTTCGCGCGCCGGGCTTCCCGGCCAAACTTGAAACATGACCGGCAAAATTTAGCCTGCCATTTCAATCGTCTGACAGCGCTTGCGGAATCAACCCCTAAGGCAGTTGATTCAACATCTCAGCGTCAGCGCGCCGGGCAGGATTTCGAAAGTCGCCGGAATCCTACCCGGCGACTCGCCGTCTATGTCGACCAGCGCGGCATTCTTCTCCACATCGCCCAGCGGCTCGACCAGCACCTTGCGTCCGCGCAGGATGGTGATCGCCGGATGGTTGCGGTGACGTCCACCATAGAGCAGCCGGATGTCCCAGATCAGCCCAAGCTTGTTCTGCGCCCGCACGATGACGATATCGAACTGACCGTCGGAGAGTTCGGCGTCGGGCGCGATCATCATGCCGCCGCCGAAGAACTTTCCGTTGGCGACGGCCACCAGCGCCATGCGGGCCTCGATCGGATCGCCGTCGTCTATGGTGATCCTGACCTCCTGGAAGCGGTAGCGGAGGAACTCCAGCACCGTGCGCCAGAAGAACAGCGCCTTGACCGAGACCTGGCCCTTGCGCTTGTCGGAATTGACCGCGCGATCGGTGGCGCCTGACAGGCCGAGGCTGGCGATGTTGATGAAGTGACGGCTGGCCAGCGCGCCGTGGTCGTCGATATAGCAGATGCGCCCGGCGTCGACCTTGCGCGCGCCGGCGCCGGCCATGCGCGCCAGCGCCTCCTCGATATCGTCCGGCAGGCCCAGCCCTCGCGCGAAATCGATGCCGGTGCCGCAGGGCAAAAGTCCGAGCTCACTCGTTCGGCCGGTCTCGAATTCCGCCTGCAGCAACCCATCCGCCACCTCGCTGGCCGTGCCGTCGCCGCCGGCGGCGATCACCAGGTCGCAGCCATCGGCGGCGAGGTCGATCGCCAGCCGCTCGGCATCGCCGCTGGTTTGCGTCTCGCGCAGATCGAATTCACCGAAGTGCTTCTTGAGCGATCTGGCTATCTCGGGCCAATGACGCTTCAGCTTGCCGCCTCCCGCAATCGGATTGAGAACCACCCCGACCTTCAATCCGACCTCCCCCGAGGCATGTCGCCCAAAGGCGTACGACGGTTTTGGATAGCGACATACATCCGCCAAAGAGCCTGGAGCAGATGCCCGCATCCTTTGCCGGCATTGAAACGCCGGCCGGTCGGCGGGGCAAGGGCTCCATCCTCCGAGGGGCCGCGAAAATGCGGGGCAGGCTGTCTAAGGGGTTCGGGCCGCAAATTCCGGGACTTGTCGCGTCGGTCCCCGATAATCCCGCTA
Source organism: Mesorhizobium sp. LEGMi-168a (assembly GCF_058312955.1). NCBI lineage: Bacteria > Pseudomonadati > Pseudomonadota > Alphaproteobacteria > Hyphomicrobiales > Phyllobacteriaceae > Mesorhizobium > Mesorhizobium sp. LEGMi-168a. The sequence goes on along the minus strand of NZ_JBZEGV010000016.1, from coordinate 105,202 downwards.
TCCACAGGTCGGCGTCTATTCCGCAAAGCCCTTACCCGGCGTACATTGAACCCATCTCAGGCGGCTACCGAACGCCTCGCCGAAAGGCAAAGCGCAAGGCGGATTTCCTGAGGCCCGTACGGCCCGAAACGAGAGCAGGTTCGCCTGTTGGAGGGACGGATGTCGGCGGGGCCGCGGAAAGCGTGCGAACGCCAACGGCGGACCGATGCTGCCATGAAGGCCGGTGAAAACCTTCGATGGCACGCTGGGCGAAGCCCGCAAGGGTGGAGATCGGCGTGGTCCGGAACGGGCGCTGCCCCTCGGGTGGCGACTGGCAGGACCGTCAAAATCAAGGCCGGCCTGGCGCGACGACTTTACGGAAGTTGCTGCCGCGACTGGTTCCTGATCTGACAGGGAGGCGCTGGGAGAAATCCCAGCGCCGACTGTCTTTTTGGGCCGTCGTCCACCCGGCTTTTGCTGCGCCCCCTCAGCGCCTGCCACTGATGCTTTCCCGCCACAGTCGCAAGCCAAGCAATCTTCCGTAACGCGCGGTCATGCACAATTCACAATCGCGGCCAAATCCCGCCTTGTTCCCCGGCGATTGATCAGCCTGGGGAACGAATTCGAAGGGACAAGACCGTGATCAAGACCGCCCTTGTCGCCATGACCATCGTCGGCTGCGACTGCGACGCCAAGCTCTGCGAATATATCGGCGAGACGCCCGCCAAATGGGCGACGATCGCCGACTGCGAGGCGGCGATGAAGAGCCAGATGCTGCATCAGCGCAACTTCAACTATCCGCTGGTGTCCGGCATCTGCCGCACCAAGGGTTCGGCATCGACCTCGGAGCTCGCCGCGAAAGCGTCGGGGCCGGAGCTGAAGCCGCCGAACCGCGTCGTCGAAACCATCACGCCATTGCCGCCGGAGCTCAGCCATCGCCCGAGCGTCCCGGTCGGCGCGACGGTGACGGCCAGCGAGACGGAAGCCGCGCGGCCAGTCGCCTTCGAGGCTGCGGTCGACGGGGGCAGCGCCGTGCTCTACCGCACCAAGGCCGGCTATGCCGTGGTCAAGACCGACCTCGGCCGCGCGGCTGACGCGACCGTGGACATGGCGAAGCGGTCGGCGAACTGGCTGGCGGGACTGGTGCCGAGCGGGCTGTAATCCAATCTCAGGCGTGTTGAGATTCAGGTCAGGCCGAGTCGAAAATGGCGGCTTCCGAGAACCGGAGCGGAGCGTGCTTTGGGTATGTGAGCACCGGCCTACGCCGGCCGTAGCCTTAACCGCACAGCGACTCATGAGTGCTTCGGCCGGCGAAGGCCGGAAGCGCAGGAAGCCGTCATTTGCAGGCCGGCCTCACCTGAATATCAACACGCCTTACAGCTTGACCTTCAGGGTCTCCCAGAACTTGTCGATCATCGGTTGCTCTGCTGCAGCGTCCTGATCGCCGATGCGCGTGATGAACAGCAGCCCCTGATCGGCAAGGCCGAAGCCGACGATCTCGAAATCGGCCTTGTCGGTGCGCGTCTTCACGGTGGCCTTGATGCCGGTCAGTTGCTTGCCGTCGGCGAGCTTGCGGGTCGTCGGTTCCTGCGTCAGCGTTCCGCCCGCCTGAACCGTTTCCTTCGTCATCTCCTGCAGCATCAACTGGTTGAGCGATACCGGGTTCATCTTGCCGTATTCCTGCACCACGACGATGGTGCCGAGGGCTGAGGCCGCCAGGTACTGCGTTATGCTGTCGCCGAGGTCGGTCTTGGTGACGGAGATACTGCTCGGATGCACGAAGGAAAAAGTGCCGCCCGAGAAGGTGGCGAAGTCGTTGCGGTCGAGCCTTACCTTGGCCGTCCTGCCGCCGGGCAAGGTCACGTTTGCATCTTCGCCGGGATCGATATCGACCGCCACGCCGTCGATCGTCAGCTTGAAGGCTTTCAGATCCTCGGCACGGGCAAGCCCGACGCAAAGCACGATCGCGGCGAACGTCGCGGGCACCAATCTCATTCGCATGTCCGTCCCTCCAACCGATCACTGAACACTTCGCACTACGCGAAGCCGAAGTTGCTCTGCTCACCACCTATCATTCGCTTATGACGGATAACGTGACCACTCTGAAGGCGCCGATTGATAATGACGGCGCGTTGCGGGAAAGTAATTGTCTATCTGGAGTTTGGGGGGCTTCATGACCTTTGCTGTTCGCACCGCACTATGCCTGCTGCTGGCGCTCGTTCCTCTGCAGGTTCGAGCGCAGGATACCGATCAGGGCGACAAGACGGTGATGGTTGCCCCTGACGATGCCGATATGGCGGCGGCGATCGCAAAGGCACGATCCAGCCTGGATGACTTCCTGGCATTGTCCGACGCTCCGCCAGCTGGAACCGACAAGTTCAAGTTGAAGGTGATGATCGTCGACGGAAATGCGACGGAGCATTTCTGGGTCATCCCGTTCAGGCGGACCGACACCGGCTTTGTCGGCATATTGGCGAACGAGCCGGAAATCGTCCGCAACGTCGTCCTCGGCCAGAACATCGAGTTCACCAGGGACGACATTTCCGACTGGGGCTACACCAGGAACGGCCGCCAGGTCGGCAGCTTCACGGTCTGCGTGATGTTCAAGAAGATGTCGAAGGAGGAAGCCGACTACATGCGCGCCCAGTATGGCTTCGACTGCTGAGCTCTATCCGGCAGCTTCGTCCTTCGCCCCGATCTTGCGAACCAGCGCCGCCGTTGCCAGCATCGCGCCGAGATCGGTGATCATTGGCGCGACATGCATGTTGTAGTCGATCGGTACGGAGATATCTGGCAGCTCGAAGAAGTTCTTCGAGCGTGGCATCAGGAGAAAACCGTCGCTGCCGCTCAGCGCCACACGGGCCTGATCGTAAGGCCATGTCTCGCCGAGCCAGGTCAGCGCCTGCGCCAGTCGCCCGGTGACCAGCGGCCGCGCCGCCTCGACGTTGTCGGTGCGGAATTCATAAGCGGCGTCGAGTTCGGCGACGCCGGATGACAGCTCCTGCATCTTGCTGGCGAACATGCCGCGGAAGAAATGCACCATTTTGTTGGCCTTGCGCGCCGCCACCAGCGTGCCCGGGAAAGGCTCGATGGTTTCGAAGGCGACGATGACGCCCTTGAAAGCGGTCGTCTCGCTCTTGCCGGAGCCTTCCCAGAGTTTCGCCTCGTAAAGCTCGAACGGAAAATCCTCGTAGCGCCCCGAGATGACGTCGTCGAAGCCCTGCCGGCTGAAAGCGCCGACGGTTTCGCGGGGCATCCTGTCGAAGGAGTTAGGCCGCGCCCCATGCTGGTAGCGCACATCGCGCACGAAGCTGAAGATCAGCGGCAGAAGTGTGTCGCGGAAGGATTGCTGCAGCCGGGTCGCCGGTCTCAGCGCCCGGAAGTAGAGCAGCACCGCAACGACGAAGCCGCCGAGATAAAGGAAGACATGCGGCGTCGAGAGCCACTGCTCGTTGGGATCAGCGGCACTGTTGAACAGCCAGGCGACGAGCCCGACAAAGATGATTACCAGGCCGACAAACAGCGGCACCCGCCAGCGGACCTGTTTCTGGGCCGACGCCCGCTTCGCCTCATAGGCCTCGATGCCGCGCCTGATGCCGGCGATATCGGCCTCGCTCGGCATGAAATCCGCTGCTTCCATGGCCACCCCCGGCCGCCGTTATGACACGCCCATGATAGCGGCTTTTGCGCCAAAGTCGCCAGCGGTCACAACGATCGGCGCTCAGCCCTCTTGGCCCGGGAAAATCGCGCCCAGGCGACCCGCGACCCGCTGTCTCATCACCCCATCCAGGGCTTCCACCGGCACCAGCCGCTCATGGCCGCCTTTGGCGAGGCGCATGAAGAAATGCAGCCGACAGGAGACGATCGCGCCGCGTGTGGCGGCATCGGCGCTCACATCGACGACGAGGATCGAGCCGATACGGCCGGGCCATGGCTGCCTTGCAAAGGCCGTGCCGAGGAAATCGCCCAAGCCATAGGCGACGAGCGTGTCGCCTATGCGCTCGACCGGCTGCACGACATGGGCATGATGGCCTGCGATCAACCCGACGCCATGGCCCGCCAGCCGCCGCGCCAGCGCCCGCGTCGCTGGCCTCGGAAAATGCCGGAACTCCCAGTCCCAATGCGGCACGGCGCACAAGAGATCGACGCCTGCGCTGCGCGGCCATTCGGCAGGATCGCTGTCCATGGAGACCCGTGCTCGAAACTCGATTTCATCGGCGTTGCGCCAAAGCGTGAAGGCGGCGAAGCCGATCGTCAACGGCCCGGCAGTATGTCGCTGGACCCGCCCGCCGGCAGCGGTGCCGATTGTGCGAATGCCGAGCCGCTTCAGTGCCGCGACCGTCTCCCCAAAACCGGCGACACCCTGGTCGAGCACATGGTTGTTGGCGAGCGACAACACGAGCTTGTCGCGAGTGATGCCGACAGCCGCCAGCGCGCCGGCCAAAAAACGCTCGGTCATCGCGTGATGCGTGCCGAGCCGCGTGCCCACAACGGCGCTCGGCCGCTCGACGATCGGGCTTTCGCAATTGCCGACCACGAGATCGGCGGAGGCAAGCAACGCCGCAAGCGCCGGGTCGCATTCGGGCGCCGCGCGATTGGCGACGGCCGAAATGTCGCCGACGAAGGCAAGCCGCACCGTTTGCGCCGGCGGCGGATCGATCAGCGTCGCCGCGGGCGCCGCGAAACCATTCCTGTCGCCGCCAAGCGACGGTTTCAGGAAACGCGGCAGCCACGACAGTTTGTAGGAGAGCGGATAGTTCGACACGCCATGCCCATTCGTTTGCCCTGTGTGTAGCCCGTTCCTCGGACCGATTGAAGCCGATCCCAGAGGCCCCGCGGCCGGTGGACCGCCACGTGCAAATCCACCCCGGCCACGCAGGCGCCGCCGGTCAAACCGGTGTATGGTCGTTGCACCGTGAGTGGGAGGATGACGATGACGCGCATTGCCGGCCTGATGGCTGCCGCCTTGTTTCTTTGCCTGCCGATCTCTTCGACCGCGGCGGAAACGCCGGCCGCCGCCAAAACCCTGTTCGAGGCGAAAACCGTTTCGGAGCGGAACACCGCTTTGTCGAACTTGGAGGCAGCGGCCAAAGACCCGGCATCGGCCTACGCCGCCGGCGCCGGCGAATTCTTCACCGCCCTGGAAATCCTGGCCAACGGTCTGCATCGCCACGGTTTCGAGAGCCCGCAATCCTTCATGCTGCCGCTGATGCGCCTGCCCGTGCCGGACAATCCCGATCCCGAGCCGCTGACCTACGAACAATTCCGCGCCATCCTGGTCGCCTTCCGTGACCGGCTGGAGAAATCCGCCGCCACGCTGGGCTCCGTGCCCGCCGATGCCGATATCGGCATGGTGGTCGACCTCACCCGTGCCGGCATCGATCTCAATGAGGATGGCAATCTCGCGCCGGACGAAAGCATCGCCGCGATCATGGCCTCGCTCTCCCGCGGCAGCGTCGACGCAAACGATGCCGCCCCTTCCCTCACCTTCCGCTTCGACCGCGCCGACGGCTACTGGCTGCAAGGTTACGCCGAATTCCTGATGGCGCAGGCCGATTTCTGGCTGGCGCATGATTTCAAGACCATGTTCGACGGTTCCTTCCACATGCTGTTCCCGCGGGCGAAACTGCCGCTGCAGGACACGCTGGTGCCGCCGGACGGCGGCATGAGCGGCAGCATCTTCGCCTCCGAATGGCGCTTCGCCGACTTCATCTCACTCGTGCATCTCGTCAACTGGCCGGTGATAGAGCCGGAGCGCCGGCAAGCCGCGCGGCGTCACCTATTGGAGATGATCCGGCTTTCGCGCGAGGACTGGAAGGCGATCCGCGCCGAGACGGACAACGACCGCGAATGGCTGCCGGGGCCGCAGCAGAAGGGCGTCAACCCGCTCACCGGCCTCGAGGTCGGCGAGGAGCAGGTGCAGGCATGGCTGGCCGCGCTTGATATGGCCGAGGACCTTCTCGAAGGCCGTGTGCTGCTGCCGCATTTCCGCATCGCCGGCAAGGGCATCAACATGAAGCGCTTCTTCGATGAGCCGAAACCCTTCGACCTCGTGCTGTCGATCACAGGACCGGCGATCGCACCTTACCTTGAGAGTGGAAAAATTCTCACCAGCGACGATTTCGACCAGATCCAGCGCGAGTTCGGCGGCGCCGGATTCTTGACTTTCGCGCTGTGGTTCAATTGATGCCGCGGGTTAAAATATCGCTCCCTGGTAGAGCACCGTCTCCGCCTCGTCAGGCGCGAAGCGGCGCGCCAAGGTGCGGAAGGCACTGTGCACGCCATCGCGGTCGAGGTTGCAGCTCCGAAGATGGCGGATGGCCAGCGTTGGGTCGAAGGCCGTGCGGCCGTGCAGGACGCGCTGATTGTCGAACACCAGAACCTCGCCCGGCTCCAATTGATGCTGGAACTGGTTTTGCGGATCGCAGATCAGCCGCGTCAGTTCTGCAAGCGCCTCGATCAATCCGTCAATCTCATCGACGGTGCCGGTCTGCGGTGCCAGACAGCGATCGTTGTAGCGCATGCCGGTGACGGCGCCGCGCGCATCGAGGCTGAGGACATGCGCCTCGGCGCTGAAGAACACCTCCCCGGCATGCTCGCGATGGAAGGTCACGCCACGCCTGGTCAGCAGGTCGAAGAGCTCCGGCGTGTTCCTGCGCATCACTTCGGCGACGTGAAAACCGTCAACCATCAGCGAGGTGCCGCCGCTGCCGGCGCCGGTCCTGATGGCGTGGAAGAAGATAAAGCCCGGCGGCGAATAGCGGAACGGCTCGTCGGTGTGCGGGATCTGCGCCCGAGCGGTTTCGCCAGCCACCCTGGCGTCCGGCCGTGAGATCAGGTCGAACACCTTGCCGTAGCTGGTTTCGCGCACGGGACCATAGCGGCCGGCGACACGCAGTGTCGCCTCCGGCTCGGCTGGAACGCCGGTCAGCATGGCGATGCCATGATCGCGCAAGGCGCGCAGCGAGTGGAAAAGCGCCTCGTCGTCCTCGACCACCGCGTCAAAAGCGAAGCGGCCGAGCCGCGTCGCGAGATCGCTGCTCCACAGCACCGGCTGGAAGCGTGGCGCGCCAAGGTCTCCGGCCTGCTCGATATGAGCAGCCAGAAAGCCCGCAGCGAAGCGCGAGAGATGGCCGTCCCGCCAGACCACATCGGTCTCGCCAACAGACGAAATTTCGATCGAAGCCGCGCGGACATCGGCGGGAACGTCGGCCGGCGTCAACCAGCGCTTCCCGGAGGCGGTGTCGCCGCATATCCCGCATTCGCAGGCAAGCCGCAGCCAGCGCATCGACAGCCGGCCGGCGCTGCCGTCATCGAATTCAACCGCGATGTGCGTCCCCTCGTTGCGCATCGAGCGCACCGATCGTGCCCTCCCAGGAGACCGATCGGCGGCGACCGACTGCTTTGGCGCGTCGAGCATGGCGCTGGATTCCCTGTTGAGTTGACTTCAACAAGCTAGGTCAGCATCGGCCATGCTTTCAAATGAGTTTGCTTTCGCGAGTTTTGAGGTAATCTCAATCCATGACGCTGCTTCGCGAGCTTCCGTTATCGGCTCTACGGGCGCTGGCCGCCGCCGCGCGCACCGGCAGCCTGACGCGCGCGGCCGAGGAACTCGGCGTCACGCCGGGCGCGGTCGGCCATCAGTTGCGGCAACTGGAGGATCGGCTGGGCGTCAAGCTGGTCAGGCGCGAAGGCAACGGCATCGTGCTCACCCGCGCCGCCGAGGCGGCGCTGCCCGATATCGACCGAGGCTTCGACGCTTTAGCCTCCGGCCTGCGGCGGCTGCGCTTCGAACGCCGCGCTGAAACATTCACCATTTCGGCCGACCCCTCCTTCGCCTCGCTCTGGCTGGCGCCGCGCCTCGATCGCGTCCGCGCCGCCCTTGGCAGGCTCGACGTCCGCATCGTCGCTTCCGTGGCACTGGACTCGATGCTGGAGGAAGGGGTCGATCTCGCCATCAGCTATCGCAACGGTTCGGCGAAGAATCTCGCCTCGATCGATCTCTTCACCGAGCGTGTGATCCCGGCCTGCGCCCCGGCGCTGGTGCGAAAGCGCCCATGGCCGGACGCCGCCGAGACGCTCGACAGCCTGCCGCTGCTGCACATCGACCAGACCATGGGCGACGATGTCTACCCGAGGTGGCGCGACTGGTTCGCGGCGGCCGGCCGGCAACGCAAAAACCTCGACCAAGGGCCTCGCTTCGCCCTGACCATAGTGGCGGCGCAGGCCGCGATTGCAGGGCTGGGCGCGCTGCTCGCCAGCGAACTGGTGCTGCGGCGGCATCTGGAACCAGGCCAGCTGATCGAGATCGCCCGCGACGTGCCGGCCCTGACCATCAGGCGTCGCCTCGTCTGGCCAACGCACGCCCCAAAGGCCCGCCGCGCAGCCGCCATCGCCGCGCAACTGGCAGAGGTAGCGGCCCCGGAAATCGACGGCGCCCTGCCACGTTAGCCTGTGGGCAGTGACGCCGCTCCTGACAGCCTTCTGTCAGCAGCGTCCGCAGGGCGCACCCACCCTTTCACTCCGCTCTTTCCATTTCGGCCGAGTCCTCCCATATTCGGGCCATGGCCAAACGCACCGACAAGAAAACGCCCTCGCCGGCGCAAGAGGGCGCGCCGAAACGGCGCAGCCCGCTGACCGAATTCCTCGACGCTGCCGAGCCGCTCGAACCCGGCGGCTTTGCCGAGGCGCCGCAGGGCGAGTTCTCCGGCGCGCCGCTGACCGGATCGATCTCCGATTGGGCCGGGCAGATCGAGCGCGAGGCGGAAAAGCAGCCGAAGGCAAAGGCGCCGAAGAAGATCCCCGAGCGCTCGTCCGCGCCCGGACGCACGGCGCGCGGCACCTCGATGGGCGGCGCGGCGTCGGCGAAGGAACGCGCGGCCGCCGGCCTCAACCCCGTCGCCGGCCTCGACATCAGTCTGGAGGACGCCGACTCGGTGTCATCGAGTGGTGTCACCGCCACGGTGGCGGCGCTGTCGGCGCTGATCGAATCCGGCAACCCGCTGCACAAGGACGGTCAACTCTGGACGCCACACCGCCCTGCGCGGCCGGAAAAGTCGGAAGGCGGCATCGCCATCAAGATGGTGTCGGATTTCGAGCCGGCCGGCGACCAGCCGACGGCGATCAAGGACCTTGTCGAAGGTGTCGACCAGAGCGACCGCACCCAAGTGCTGCTCGGCGTCACCGGCTCGGGCAAGACCTTCACCATGGCCAAGGTGATCGAGGAGACGCAGCGCCCTGCTTTGATCCTGGCGCCCAACAAGACGCTGGCCGCGCAGCTCTACGCCGAGTTCAAGAAATTCTTCCCGGAAAACGCGGTCGAGTATTTCGTCTCCTATTACGACTATTACCAGCCGGAAGCCTACGTCCCGCGCACCGACACCTATATCGAGAAGGAATCCTCGATCAACGAGCAGATCGACCGCATGCGCCACTCGGCGACGCGCTCGCTGCTGGAGCGCGACGATGTCATCATCGTTGCCTCGGTCTCGTGCATCTACGGTATCGGCTCGGTCGAGACCTATACGGCGATGACCTTCCAGATGCAGGTCGGCGACCGGCTCGACCAGCGCGCGTTGCTCGCCGACCTCGTCGCCCAGCAATACAAGCGTCAGGACGTCAACTTCGTGCGCGGCTCCTTCCGCGTGCGCGGCGACACGATCGAGATCTTCCCTGCCCACCTCGAGGACCGCGCCTGGCGCATCTCGATGTTCGGCGACGAGATCGAGGCGATCACCGAATTCGATCCGCTGACCGGCCAGAAGACCGGCGAACTGAAAAGCGTCAAGATCTACGCCAACTCGCACTATGTGACGCCGCGCCCGACTCTGAATCAGGCCATCAAGTCGATCAAGGAAGAGCTGCAATACCGCTTGCAAGAGCTTGAAAAGGCAGGACGTCTTCTGGAGGCGCAGCGGCTCGAGCAGCGCACCCGCTTCGACCTGGAGATGCTGGAGGCGACCGGTTCCTGCGCCGGCATCGAGAACTATTCGCGCTATCTCACCGGCCGCCAGCCGGGCGAGCCGCCTCCGACCTTGTTCGAATATGTGCCGGACAATGCGCTGATCTTCATCGACGAGAGCCACGTCACCGTGCCGCAGATCGGCGGCATGTATCGCGGCGACTTCCGCCGCAAGGCGACGCTGGCGGAGTATGGTTTCCGCCTGCCCTCCTGCATGGACAACCGGCCGCTGCGCTTCGAGGAATGGGACGCCATGCGGCCGCTGTCGGTCGCGGTTTCGGCGACGCCGGGCGGCTGGGAATTGGAGCAGTCCGGCGGCGTCTTTGCCGAGCAGGTCATCCGCCCGACCGGCCTGATCGACCCGCCGGTCGAGGTGCGTCCGGCCAAAAGCCAGGTCGACGATGTCGTCGGCGAGATCCGCGAGACGACCAGGCTGGGCTACCGCACGCTGGTCACGGTGCTGACCAAGCGCATGGCCGAGGACCTCACCGAATACCTGCATGAGAACGGCATCCGCGTCCGTTACATGCATTCCGACATCGACACGCTTGAGCGCATCGAGATCCTGCGCGACCTGCGACTCGGTGCCTTCGACGTGCTGGTCGGCATCAACCTTTTGCGCGAAGGGCTCGACATTCCCGAATGCGGCTTCGTCGCCATCCTCGACGCCGACAAGGAAGGTTTCTTGCGCTCGGAAACCTCGCTGATCCAGACCATCGGCCGCGCCGCCCGCAATGTCGACGGCAAGGTCATCCTTTACGCCGACCAGGTCACCGGCTCGATGGAACGGGCGATGGCGGAAACCAACCGCCGCCGCGAGAAGCAGATGGAGTGGAACGCGGCCAACGGCATCACGCCGGAATCGGTCAAGTCGCGCATCGCCGACATCCTTGACTCGGTCTACGAGAAGGACCACGTGCGCGCCGACATCTCGCAGTTCACCGACGATGCCGGTGCCATGATCGGCAACAATCTCAAAACCCATCTCGAGGCGCTGGACAAGCAGATGCGCGACGCCGCCGCCAATCTCGACTTCGAGAAGGCCGCCCGCATCCGCGACGAGATCAAGCGGCTGCGCGAGATGGAGCTTGCCATTTCCGACGACCCGCTGGCGCGCGAGGTGGAAAGCCAAAGTCCCGCCTCGGGCCGAGAAAAGGGCAAGCACAACAAGGGCGTGGCCAGACATCGAACGGCCGAGGAACAGGAGCGTTTCCGCAAGCTCGATGAAGCGCGTGCCGCCGAAGAGGCGGCCAGGGCCGCCCGGCCCAATATGTTCCGCAAGCCGCATCTCGACGAGATGGGCGCCGACGGCGCCGTGCCGGTGAAGAGGCCGCTGTTCGCCAAACCCTCGATCGACGACATGGGTCCGGGCACCGACATGACGACCCCGGCCGGCGCGGTATCGCGTTCGCTGTTCAAGAAGCAGTCGGCCTCCGAGGCGCACGGTTCCGATTTCGGCATTCCCGGCGATCGCACCAAGCCTCTGTTCCGGAAGAACTCGCTCGACGAGATGACGGTGCGCCGCACCGAAAAGCCGGTCGAGGGTAAGAAGCCGGCGAAGCCACAGCCAATCTCCCCCCAAGTGGGGGAGATGTCCGGTCCACCCTCCGCAGCTGCAGCGCAGCTGCTGCGGAGGACGGGCAGGACAGAGGGGGGCGCGAAGGAACGCGACGATCCCGACAAACCCGTTGTCCGTCAGCGCTCCGGCATCGGCTCCTATGAGGATCCAGCCGACGAGCGCCGCCAAAAGCGCCGGCCGAGCAAGACCGGACGGCCGGGGCACTGATTTCTGGAAAAGCTACACTAGGACACCGTTGAGATGCCGGCGGGACAGCGCCCCCCTCTGTCCTGCCGGACATCTCCCCACAAGGGGGGAGATTGGCAGCTTCGGCGTCCCGCTCGCTCCTGCTCTTGCCATCCGCCTCACCTCTGTTGTAGCCATACCCTCCAAACTCGAACGTCAGAAAAGGAGGGCTGCGTGTCTATCGATCACCACCGTCAGCGCGGCCCTGTCTGTGCCCTGCGAGCTTGCTTGCAGGGCTGACCAGGACGGTCCGGGATTTCCCCGCTTCGATTTTTGGTCTGCCCTTCGTGGTGCCGCTGAGCCTGGTCTGATGGCCTGTCGGCGCACCGTCAAAGTGCATTGAGCCGGACTCCGGCAAGACCAGAGATATCGACATGGCCCTGATCAGCCTCAAATCCCTCGGCGTCACTATGAGTGCGCCGCTCTTTTCCAGCCTCGACCTCACCATCGGCGCCGGCGACCGGCTCGGCATCGTCGCGGCCAATGGCCGCGGCAAATCCACCTTGCTCAAATGCGTGGCGGGCGAGTTCGAACCCACCACTGGCGACATCACCCGGTCTCGCGGCCTGCGCGTCGGCCATGTCGAGCAATCCGTTCCCGATCCCCTGCTCGACCGCCGCTTCCATCAGGCGGTCGCCGATGCCTTGCCGCCCGAGCAGCGCGACAGCGAGCTCTGGCGCGTCGACGTCGTTCTCGACTCGCTCGACGTACCCGAGGACATGCGCGGCCGGCAGATGCGGGCCTTGAGCGGCGGCTGGCAGCGGCTGGCGCTGATCGCCCGCGTCTGGGTCACCGATCCCGACGTGCTTCTGCTCGACGAGCCGACCAACCATCTCGATCTCGCCAAGATCGGCCATCTCGAGACATGGCTCAACACGCTGCCGCGCGAGGTGCCGGTGATCATCGCCAGCCACGACCGCGCCTTTCTCGACGCCACCACCAACCGCACGCTGTTCCTGCGCCCGGAGGAATCGCCGGTGTTCTCGCTGCCCTATTCGCGCGCCAGGCAAGCGCTCGACGAGGTCGACGCCTCGACGGCGCGCAAGTTCGAGCGCGACATGAAGGTCGCGCAGCAGCTGCGCCGGCAGGCCGCCAAGCTCAACAACATCGGCATCAATTCCGGCAGCGACCTGCTGACGGTGAAGACCAAGCAGCTCAAGGGACGGGCGGAGAAACTTGAGGATGCAGCCGTGGCCGCCCATCGCGAGCGCTCGGCCGGCGCGATCAGGCTGGCGAACCGTGGCACTCACGCCAAGGTGCTGATCACGCTGGACGAGGCGACAGTGGAAACACCCGACGGCACGCTGCTGTTCAGGACCGGCAAGCGCCATATCTGCCAGGACGACCGCATCGTGCTGCTCGGCCGCAATGGCGTCGGCAAGTCGCGCTTCATTTCGATGATCCGAGCCGCCATCGCCGACCCCGGCACGGTTGGGAACATCAAGGTGACGCCATCGACCGTGCTTGGCTACAGCGACCAGTCGCTGTCAGGCATCGGCGTCGACGAGACGCCACTGGCGATGGTCTCGCGCCGCTTCGAGGTCGGCGAGCAGCGCGCTCGTTCGCTTCTTGCCGGCGCCGGCGTCGCCATCGAGATGCAGGAGAAAAAGATCGGCGCGTTGTCCGGCGGGCAGCGCTCGAGGCTGATGATGCTGGTATTGCAGCTCATCAACCCCAACTTCTATCTCCTCGACGAGCCGACCAACCATCTCGACATCGACGGCCAGGAAGCGCTGGAGGACGAGTTGCTGAACCATCAGGCGAGCTGCCTGCTTGCCTCGCACGACCGTTCCTTCATCCGCGCGATCGGCAACCGCTTCTGGCTGATCGAGAAGCGGCGTCTGACCGAAGTCGACGGTCCGGAAGAGTTCTTCCGCTCGGTCGCCGAGACGGAGAGCTGAGCGCACTGCAAAGGCCGGCCTCATACGGGCTGGCTTTCCGGCGCACAAAAAAATTCAGCCGATCTGTCGGATCGCCGCAGCACCCTTCGTCCTTGAGATGCCGACACGATGATGCCGGCATCAACCAGGGAGAGTTCATCATGTCGATCTTGTCATCCATCGGCCGCGTCGCAACCCAATATGCAGCTGCGCGCGCCCGCTACCGCAGCGAGCGCATCCTGCTTTCGCTGCCGGCCGAGTTGCGCAAGGACATCGGTTTTCCGGAAATTCTCGACACGCGGAACAGCCGTCGCACGGCCACCTTCTCGAGCAAGGTCATTTGAAAGTGGCCGACCGACCAGTGCGACGGTCACGCTTCGCCGGTTCCCCGGCCTGTCCGGACCCGGCCATCTAAAAATTTCTGCGACCCGTGTAGGATTGCGGTCGCCTCGTCCGTCTTTTGATCGCAAGGCCCAATGAGCCCGTGAAGAGGAACACGCAAATGAACGACCAGACCCCACCCCGCGCCCAAGTGCTTGGCGGACTGACCCCGTATCTGCAGGTCGACGGCGCCATCAAGGCGGCGGAGTTCTACAAGAAGGCTTTCGGGGCCGAGGAAGTCTTTGCCTATCCGCCGGACGACAAGGGCCGCACCATGCATATCCATCTCTATGTCAACGGCTCGACGCTGATGCTGGGCGACGCCTATCCCGAGCACGGCTATCCGCATCAGGCGGCGCAGGGCTACACGCTGCAGCTCCATCTCGGCAGTGATGACATCGATGCCTGGTGGCAGCGCGCGGTGGACGCCAGCTGCGAGGTCGTCACGCCGCTCCAGGTGATGTTCTGGGGCGACCGCTGGGGCCAGGTGAAGGATCCCTTCGGCGTCGCCTGGGCGATGAACGCGCCGGTGAAGTGAATTTGACTCCGCCTACCTCTCCCCTTGTGGGAGAGGTCGGATTGCCCCGAATTGCCCTTCGCAATTCGGCTGGCAATCCGGGTGAGGGGTAAGCGGCGCCAAGCTGGAACACCCCTCATCCGTCTCGGCGCTGCGCGCCGATCCACCTTTTCCCACAAGGGAGAAGGGGACCCCACAAAAAAGGAAAACCACCATGTCCTACGTCGATGGCTTCGTGCTCGCTGTGCCGAAGGCAAATCTCGAAGACTACAAGAAAATGGCCACACAGGCCGGCGCCATCTGGAAGGAGTACGGCGCGCTCGCCTATGTCGAATGCATCGGCGACGACGTGCCCTATGGCGAGATCACCTCGTTCCCGCGCGCCGTCCAGGCCAAGGATGACGAAGTCGTCGTCTTCGCCTGGGTCGTCTATGAAAACAGGCAGAGCCGCGACGCCGTCATGGCCAAGATCATGGCCGACGAACGTCTCAAGATGGACTGGCCGAAAATGCCCTTCGACGGCAAGCGCATGATCTTCGGCGGCTTCCAGCCGTTCATCGAGCTATAGGCGCCGGGCAACCTCAGGCCAGCCGATTGAGCAGCGGCTTCAGCCTGTCCCCATAGCGCTTCCACAGATCGACCGAGCCTTGATACATCGGCTGGCGCACCTGCGCCGCCGATGCCGTGCGCACCGGCCGGTCGGTCTCGTGGAACGACAGCACCTTGTCGTCCCAGGGCAGGCCGAGATGCGCCATCAGCGCCCTTGTCTGCCCTTCCTGGTCGGCGACGAAATCCTCATAGCGCACATCGTGGACGACGCCGGGCAGCACCTTGTGCCAATGCGCCATGATGTCCGTGTAGAGGTTATGGAAATCGGCGAGCTCGCCGAGATCGTAGCCGTAACGGTGACTGTCGCCGCGGAAATGCACCTTGAAGATCGACAGGCACGTGGCCGCCGCGTCGCGCGCGCAATGCACGATCTTCGCCCTAGGCAGCATCATGTGGAGGAAGCCGACCAGAAGGAAGTTGCCCGGCATCTTGTCGGTGACATGGCGGAAGCCCGGATAGCGGCTGTGCAGCATGTCGAGATAGGCCTGCCCCGCCTCGGCGAAGGCCTTGTCCGGCATCTCGGCAATCCCCCAGGGAAAGCCGCCCGGCATGCTCATCGGAAACTGCTTGCCGACCGCCGTCTTCAGGATGCTAAGCTCGCCCGCGCCAAAGACCTGAGGATGGCTGGCGATGATCTGCTCGACCAGCGTCGTGCCGGAGCGCGGCATGCCGACGACGAAGATCGGCGTGTCGTCGGAAACGTCGCTCGGCCGGTGCTTTTCGAAGAAGGCCTTGTCGAAGACCGCCTTCATCGCCTCGAACTCGTCGCGCGTCTTCACCGGATCGTAGTCGATGCCCTTGCGGCGGATCGCATTGCCCTCGGCGAAATAGTCGAAGGCGCGGCCATAGTCCTTCAGATCGTCATTGGCCTTGCCGAGGCCGAAGGAAAGCTGCATGCGCGCAAGGCTGTCCTGCGGCGCCTTGGCGTGCTCCGCTTCCATGCCGGCGAGCTCCGGGTCGCGCTCGGACTGGCGCTTGACCTGTGTCAGCAAAAGCCAGGCTTTCGCCATGGCGGGAGCGATGGTCACCGCCTGGCGGGCAAGATCGGCGGCCTCGGTGAGCTTGCCCTTCTCCATCATGGCGACGCCGAGCCCATAGAGCAGCTCCGCGTCCTTGGGCCGGATCGACAGCGACTCGCGGAAGAGCGCAATCGCCTCGTCCAGCCGCCCGGCCTCCTGCAGCGTTTCGGCAAGGCCGATGCGGGCGCGGACATGAAACGGATTGCGGCCGATCGTGCCGCGATAGATCTCCTCGGCGCCCTCGAACTGGCCGAGCTGCTTCAGCGACGAGCCGAGATTGTCGCGCGCGGCAAGCTGGTCCGGCCGGATCTCCACCGCACCGCGGAAGAAATCGGCGGCGGCGGCGACGCGACCGAGATCGCGCATCACCGTGCCCATATTGTTGAGGAAATCGGCATTCCTGGGCTGCAGCGTCACCGACTGCTCGATGAGGTCGAGCCCTTCCTCGCTGCGGCCGGTCTGATGCAGGAGAAGGCCGAGGAAATGAAGCGCAGCGGCATGGTTCGGCTGCTGCCCCAGCACCTGGCGGTAAAGCGACTCCGCTTCCTGGCGGCGCCCCGCCTGGTGCAGTTGCAGCGCCCGCTGCACATAGGGATCGAGCGGGCTCGCCGATCCTGGCTTGCCGCCCGCGTTTGCCGCTCTTCTCTGATCTCTGTTAATGGGGAACCTGCCGTGTTTGTCCGCCCGCCGGACCTAAGCCAAGCGGGCGGGAGATGCAAGTGTGTGGCTGGCGCTCCGGCGGATTGCCCTCAATACGGAGCGCAAACGCAGCCCCGCTAGCAAGGCCCATCGCCGATGATGCGATAGTCCGCCGCGCGGGCTTCGCATGCGTTCGGAAAGGTGCGAAGCGCGCCATGGCGCCTGGCGCAGACCGGCGCGTATTCGCGCGTGCAGAAGGTCGGCTCGCCACCTCCACCGCCACCACCGCCACCATCCCGGCATGGACCGTCGCGCACGATGCGATACCCAGCCCTCTCTGCTTGGCACGCGTTGGCGAAGGTCTGGCGATCGCCGCCGCGCCGTGCGCAGACCGGTTCATATTGCATGGTGCAGAGTTGCGGACGCGGCCTTGGCGGGCGTGGACGCGGTCCCTCGTCGACCACGACGGTGCAGGCCGCCAGCAACGCCGACAGAAGCAGCGCGACAAAGCCCTGCTGCGAAACGATTGCCGCAAGAAATCGCATGGGTCCCTCCCCGGTCCTCGTTCAGGCGCAACCGCGCCAACTCGCGCAATCCTCGACATTTCGGCGTCGAACGCAACCCCGGCTTGTGGATTGCCCCGGGCGGAAAATCTAAACGACATGCGTCAAAACAAAGACTTAGAGCGCGTCGCCTGAATCCGTTTCGACGCGACGCGCTTTATTGCCGACTGGCTTCCGCGCTGGCCCATGCCTGGCTCTTTTCTGGCCGATGACCAGTCATGGCGCCGGGTCTATCGATGGCCCCTGCGTTGGACGCGCCGAGGGCCGCCCGCGGCGCCGTCTTGCAACCATCACATTTCCGTGTAATAAATTTCGGGTTCGGGCATTTACGACCCGGAGAGCGGCACGTTTTGGAACGACCTTTCCCCGATAGTGTGAATCTCTGACGGCCCCGTTTTTCGGCGGGGGCCTTGACCATGCGCGAATGCATGACTGCCGAAGCAAGCACCGGGACTAGCCCAGACACGAGACAGCGGGCGAGCCCACGAGACTGATACGGGTGAAGGAGTTTCCCCCATGGCCCAGACCGGCACCGTAAAGTTCTTCAACGCCACCAAAGGCTTCGGCTTCATCACGCCTGACGGCGGCGCCAAGGACGTGTTCGTCCACATTTCCGCGATCGAGGCCTCCGGCCTGCGCACGCTCGTCGACGGTCAGAAGGTTACCTTCGACGTCGAGCCGGACCGCATGGGCAAAGGCCCGAAGGCGGTCAACCTGCGCGCGGCCTGAGCGGGCAACGCTGCCTGTCTTCCGCTGATGAATGGCGCGGCAGGATCATGAATTGGCTTCGCAGGAAGCTTGAGTTTTCGAGGGCGCGACGGGACCGTTGCGCCCTTTTTTGTCCGGCAAATGGCTGGATTGGCAGGCGAAAACTTTCTCTTGCCGATAGCGCTAAAATAAAGGACAAATTTCCTCTCGGGCAGTTTGCCGGCCCGAGACTGACATGATGGGATCAAAGGAGCTTCCCATGCCGCAGACCGGCACCGTCAAATTCTTCAACCATGCCAAGGGCTTCGGCTTCATCACGCCCGACGATGGCGCGAAGGATGTCTTCGTCCATATTTCGGCCGTGCAGGCGTCGGGCCTTCCCGGTCTTGAGGATGGGCAGAAAGTGACATTCGACACCGAGCCGGACAAGCGCGGCAAGGGTCCGAAGGCCGTCAATCTGTCTATCGGCTAAGCCGGCTCAAGACAGATCCGACGGAGGCTGAGCAGGCGGGACGCTCCCGCAGAGCTCGGAATTTTGTTCGAGCCGCGAAATCGTTCGCCCAATTCCGTTCAGCCTCCGTTCAGCCACGGTCTCCTATTAACCTTTGCTAAAGCCGATCCGCATCCCCTGAAAAATACGCGGACCGGCGCGAAGGAGACCGAAAATGAACCGATTTCTCAAGACCGCCATTCTGACCGCGGGCATCGCCGCGACGACGCTGGCCACCTTCTCGGCGGCCAATGCTGACGACTGGCGCTGGCACCGTCATCATCATAATGGCGGCGATGCTCTCGCCGCCGGCGTGGTCGGCCTTGCGGCAGGTGCGCTGATCGGCAGCGCGCTCAGCAACCCCGGGCCGAGGTACTATGACCCCGCCTATGATGACGGCTACTATGTCGACCGGCCCGTTCGCCGTTATTACGCGCAGCCGCGTGTCGTCTATGCCGACCGCTATGCCGAGCCGTGGACGCGCGACTGGTACGAGTACTGCTCCGACCGTTACCGCACCTTCAACTCGCGTACCGGCACATTCACCGGCAACGATGGCGAGCAGCATTTCTGCGTCGCCAACTGACAAAGCCAGAGTTCCCTGCCCCAAGCAAAGCGCCGCCCATCAGCGGCGCTTTTCTTTTGCGGAGAAAGTCAGGCTAAGAAGGGATTGGTCCGCCGCTCCTCACCGAAGCGGCCGCCCGGACCGTGGCCGCAGATGAAGCCGACATCGTCGCCGAGCGGCAGGAGCTTGTTCTTTATCGAGGCGATCAGCGCGGCGTGATCGCCGCCCGGCAGATCGGTGCGGCCGATCGAGCCGCGGAACAGCACGTCGCCGACATGGGCGAACTTGGCCGCGCGGTTGTAGTAGACGACATGACCCGGCGCGTGACCCGGGCAATGCAGCACCTCGAACACATGCTCGCCGAATGAGACCGTCTCGCCTTCGATGAGAAACCGGTCCGGCACGCAATTGCGTACGGGATCCGTGAGCCCGAAACGCCTGGCCTGGTTCTCGAGGTTGGCAAGCAGCGGTCGATCGGCCTCATGCGGGCCGATGATGTCGATGCCGAGCGCATTCTTCAGCTCCATCGCGCCGCCGGCATGGTCGATATGGCCATGGGTGATCCAGATCGCCTCCGCCGTGATCGCATTGTCCTTGAGCACCGCCAGTATCTTGTCGACATCGCCGCCGGGATCGACGACGACACCCTTCCTGTCGTCCATGTCGAACAGGATGGCGCAGTTCTGCTGGAAGGGCGTGACCGGCACGATGCCGGCATTGAGCTGACCCATGGCTTTCCTTTTGAAGTGTCACCCTGATGTAGACAGGTGAACGAGCGGCGTCCACCATCCAGCAGGAACGAACGACCCTCTAAAAAACAAATGGGCGGCCGTGGCCGCCGGCAAATGCTTGAAAAGAAATGGGCGGCCGTAGCCGCCCATGCGCAGGCCCGCGAAGAAAAAAGGCCTATTTCTTCATCGCGCCCATGACCGCGCCGATGATGGCGGTCAGGATGGCGCCGCCGCCGGCACCGCCGACGATGTTCTGAATGTTGAGCGCGCTGCCCAGTCCGCCCGCTGCTGCCGCGGCCGCCGCCGGATCGACCGTGCCGCCGCCGAGCAGGCTGCCGAGAATCGCCGCGCCGCCGACGCCGCCGATAGCGCCGCCGAGGATCTTGGGAAGTTGGCCCAGTGCCGCCTGTTTCAGCGCCGCGCCGACTGCCTGACCGCCGATGACACCCGTGATCACCTGAATAACGATCGCAACGAGTGTGTTCGTATCCATGTACCTAGTCCCTCCATAGCCGCCAGCCTCCTCGGGCCGACGCCATCATGAGACGCCGAATTGTTCGAAAGTCAAATGCGCGAGCGCTTAAATAAAAGGGGCGGCCCGAAAACCGCCCCTGTTGCACAAAAAAGCTGTGACTATCGCTATTCTGCGGCGATGGCGTGCTTTGGTTGCACTGCAGCAGAATAGTCGTCCATCAACGTCTTGGCGATCTCGCCAACCTCGAATCGGTACGGGCCGATCTCCGAAACCGGGGTGACTTCCGCGGCCGTGCCGGTGAGGAAGCACTGCTCGAAGCCTTCGAGCTCCTCAGGCATGATGGCGCGCTCGATCACCTCGAGACCACGATCCTTGGCCAGGCCGATCACGGTGCGGCGGGTGATGCCGTCGAGGAAGCAGTCGGGCGTCGGCGTGTGGATCTTGCCGTCCTTGACGAAGAAGATGTTGGCGCCGGTGGCTTCCGCCACCTGGCCACGCCAGTCGAGCATCATGGCGTCGGCATAGCCCTTGGCCTCGGCGGCGTGCTTGGAGAGCGTGCAGATCATGTAGAGGCCGGCGGCCTTGGATTTGGACGGCTCGGTGCGCGGGTCCGGGCGGCGCCATTCGGCGATGTCGAGACGAATGCCCTTCAGCTTCTGCGCCGGGTCGAAATAGCTCGGCCATTGCCATATGGCGATGGCGCAGTTGATGCGGTTGTTCTGCGCCGAGACGCCCATCTGCTCGCTGCCGCGCCAGGCGATCGGGCGCACATAGGCGTCCTGGAAGCCCTGCTTCTTCAAAAGCGTACGGCAGGCCTCGTCGATCTCGGCGACCGAATAGGGAATCTTGAAGCCGAGCAGGCGCGCCGATTCATGCAGGCGCTCATTGTGCTCGGTCAGTTTGAAGATCTGGCCGCCATAGGCGCGCTCGCCTTCGAAGACGGCGCTGGCATAGTGCAGGCCGTGGGTCAGCACGTGGATCTTGGCGTCGGCCCATTTGACGAACTCGCCGTTCATCCAGATGAAGCCGTCCAGTTGATCGAAGGGAACGGATGCCATGGAAACCTCCCGCGGGCGGGCGCCCGCAAATCGTTATGTCATATAGCGTTTCGCGTCAGCCGCGCCACAGGTCCGAAACGCCGGCCGGTGCTTGGAAACGTAGGCGGATATTCAATCCATAGCAAACTCAGGAAGTTCCGGAAAAACCGCTTTCGCTTGCCTTTTCGTTCGCAATCCGCCGAAAAGCTTGTCAAAAATTATCATTGCCGGGAAATTACGTCAACAGTACTGACATAATCCCCGCCTTCGCATGGAGAAATGATGACGGATCGAAGCCCCGCAGCCGGAAAACCGATCAGAACGGCGATCACCGACGAGGACGGCATCGATTTTGCCATCATCGAATTGTTTTTCTTCGCTTATCGCGACTTCACCTCCGATCCGGACCAGATCCTCGCCGATTACGGCTTCGGCCGCGCCCATCACCGCGTGCTGCATTTCGTCAATCGCAGGCCCGGGCTGACGGTCGCCGAGTTGCTCGACGTGCTGAAGATCACCAAGCAGAGCCTGGCGCGGGTGTTGAAGCAGTTGATCGACACCGACCATATCGTCCAGTTGCAGGGCCCTCGCGACCGCCGTCAGCGCGAGCTCTATCCGACCGCCAAGGGCCGCGCGCTGGCGCTGGCGCTGGCACGGCCACAGTCGCGCCGCATCCGTGCTGCATTGGAGGATTCTGGGACCACCGAACGCTCCTCGATCGAAAGATTCCTGGAGGCGATGGTCAATCCGGAACTAAGAGCGCAGATCAACATTGTGCCTGCGCAAACATCGGGGAAGAAAAATGGAGACCACTGAGAAGGTTGATCATCCGGCAGCGCCCGGCGATGATGCGCCGCATCTGCTGGTGGTCGATGACGACACCCGCATCCGCAATCTACTCAAGCAATACCTGTCCGAGAACGGCTTTCGCGTCACCGTCGCCGGAAATTCCGGCGAGGCCCGGCGCAAGCTCGCGGGCCTCGACTTCGACCTGCTCGTGCTCGACGTCATGATGCCTGGCGAAACCGGCGTCGACCTGACCAAGGCGCTGCGGGCCGAGAAGAACGTGCCGATCCTGATGCTGACGGCGCTGTCGGAAACTGACAGCCGCATCACCGGGTTGGAAGCCGGCGCCGACGACTATCTGCCGAAGCCCTTCGACCCGCGCGAGCTGATCCTGCGCATCAACAACATTCTGCGCCGCGGCGGGCCGGCGGCGACGCCGAAGGTCGAGCAGCTCGTCTTCGGCCCCTACACGTTCCAGATCGCCAAGCGCGAACTGAAGCGTGGCGGCGAGGCGCTGAAGCTGACCGACCGCGAGCAGGAGATCCTGGCGATCTTCGCCGCGCGGGCAGGCGAAACCATACCGCGGCACGAGCTCGTCGGCGACGAATCGGATGTCGGCGAGCGCACGATCGATGTCCAGATCAACCGGCTGCGCCGCAAGATCGAGCGCGATCCGTCCAATCCGGTGTGGCTGCAGACCGTGCGCGGTATTGGGTATCGGCTCAGCGTGGAATAACATCCTCTCGACGGCCTTTTGCTGAACGGCCATCGACGAGCGGAAGGGCGAATGGCGACCACGCAACTGGAACATCCGAAAGGAGGCGGTCCCGGCGATTTCGCGATGCGGACGCTGAAGGCGATGCCGCGCGCCTGGAACCGGTTCTGGCGCCTGGTTGCGCTCTACATGCCGAAGCGGCTTTATGCGCGCTCGCTCATCATCGTCATCGCGCCTATGATCCTCCTGCAGTCGGTCGTCGCCTTCGTCTTCATGGAGCGCCACTGGCAGACGGTGACCCAACGCCTGTCGCAGGCGACCATCGCCGACATCGCCGCCATCATCGACATGATGGAGACCTATCCGCACGACGCCGACTACGCCAATATCATCCGCATTGCCCAGGACCGTATGCAGCTGAAAGTGGATCTGCTGCCGCCCGATCCGCTGCCGCCGCCAGGGCCGAAGCCGTTCTTCTCGATCCTCGACACGGCCCTGTCGTCGGAGATCACCAGGCAGATCAACCGCCCCTTCTGGATCGACACGGTCGGCAATTCCAACATCGTCGAGGTCCGCGTCCAGCTTGAAGGCAAGGTCTTGCGCGTCTTCGTGCGCCGCAGCCAGGCCTATGCCTCCAACACCCACATCTTCCTGATCTGGATGGTCGGCACCTCGCTGGTGCTTTTGATGATCGCCATCCCCTTCCTGCGCAACCAGATCAGGCCGATCCTCACCCTTGCCGAAGCCGCCGAAAGCTTCGGCAAGGGGCGGCCGATGCCGCGCGATTTTCGCCCGCGCGGTGCGGAGGAAGTTCGCCGCGCCGGCTTCGCCTTCATCCAGATGCGCGAGCGCATCGAGCGTCAGATCGAACAGCGCACCGCCATGCTGACCGGCGTCAGCCATGATCTTCGAACCATTCTTACCCGCTTCAAGCTGCAGCTGGCGCTGGCCGGCGGCAAGGCCGAGACCAAGGCGGCGCTGAACCAGGATATCGACGACATGCAGTCGATGCTGGAAGGCTATCTCTCCTTTGCCCGCGGCGAGGCCGCTGAAGACACAGGCCGCTTCGATCTCGAGACCTATTTCCAGAAGCTGGGCGAGGAGGCGCAACTGCGAAAGGCCAAGCTGTCCACAGCCTTGACGGGTGATCCGGGCGTGCATGTGAGGCCCAAAGCCTTCGCCCGGCTATTGTCCAACGTCATCGGCAATGCTTTCCGCTACGCCAAGACGGTGGAGGTCCATGCCAACCACAGTGGCGGTTCGCTGACTGTCACCATTGATGACGACGGTCCGGGCATTCCGCCCGACAAGCGGGAAGAGGTGTTCAAACCGTTCCTGCGGCTCGACGCGGCGCGCAACCTCGATGCCAGCGGTACCGGCCTTGGCCTGTCGATCGCCCGCGATATCGCCCGCAGCCATGGCGGCGACATCACGCTTGAAGACAGCCCGCTCGGCGGCTTGCGCGCCGTGATCAAGGTTCCCGCCTAAAGCATGCGGCATGGCGCAGGGCGGGCGCGGAGGAAGGCTCAGCCCAGCCGGGGAAACACTGTCGATCGCTTGACGCTGCCATAGGCGAAGCTGGTGTCGATCGAAGCAACGCCCGGGATGGGATGGATGCGGTCGCGGATAAACCGCTCGTAGTCCTTGAGGCTTTCGACAACCACGCGCAGCAGGTAGTCCGCGCTGCCGGTCATCACATAGCAGTCCAGCACGGAGTCGATCGCCTGAATGGCCTTCTCGAAGGCGGCCGTCGTTTTGTCGCTGTGAATCTGGAGCTTGATGCGGACGAATGCCATCACCGGCAGGCCATAGGCTTCCTCGTCGACGATGGCCGTGTAGCCGCGAATAACCTTCGAATCCTCCAACAGGCGAAGCCGCCTGAGGCATGGGGAGGGAGAGAGGTTCACGGCCTCGGACAGTTCTTGGTTACTGATGCGTCCGTTCGCCTGGAGCGCGGCGATGATCTGTCGGTCTTTCTGATCCATCAGCCCCTCGGTTGGCAGAAACTGCCAGTCTTGCCTTGATATGCGCGATTCTTTGGCAGGAAATGCCCTCAAGTCTACCCGATAATACTAGCCGAATGATACTTCGAGGTCAAAATGCAGTCGGCTGCCGCAATTCCTGTCCCGCAACGAAGAACACCCTTCGCCGACGACAGGGCGACAGGCTGGATGGCGCTCGTCGTAACGGTGTTGATATGGGCCTCCTTCGCTCTCTCTATCCGCGCTATCGGAGCGACGTCATTGACCTCGGCTGATGTCGCGCTGATCCGTTTTCTCGTTCCGGCGCTGGCGATGCTGCCCTTCCTGCCCTCGCGCGTGGCCACACTGCGAACCATCCGCGCGACCCATCACGCGATGGTCGCCGCCGGCGCCGGCCTGCCCTTCTTCCTGCTAGCGGCGGCGGGCGGTAGGCTGACCTCGGCGGCCCATGTCAGCGCGCTGATCGCCGGAACGGTGCCGCTGTCGGTCGCGATCCTTGGCTTCATCCTCTACCGCGAACGCCTGAGCGCATCGCGCTCCGGCGCGCTCGCCGTCATCGTCGGCGGCATTCTGCTTCTGGTGGCCGGGCTGGACGCGTTCCGTTTCGACATGGTGGGCGGTGTCGCCCTGCTGCTGGCGGCGAGCCTGCTCTGGGGACTTTACACGCTGGGGCTTCGTCACGCCAAGATCGACCCGCTCGCCTGCGTCATGCTGGTGACCTATCCATCGCTCGCCGTGCTGGGCCTCCTAATGGCGATCGGGGTTCTGGACAGCCAGTTGAGTCAGGCCCGTTTCAGCGAACTGGCTCCGTTCGCCCTCGTTCAGGGCGTGGGGGTAGGCTTCGTTTCCGTGCTGGCCTATGCAGTGGCCGTGCGGCGGCTGGGCGCGATGCGCTGCGCGACGGTCGGCGCGTTGGCTCCGGTACTTGCCGCGCTGCTGGCCATTCCCGTGCTTGGCGAAACGCCGAGCCTGCTGTCGCTCACCGGCGTGGCGGTCGTGACTGCCGGCGTGCTTCTGTCCAACCGTCCGGCCAGTGAGGCCCGGTGATGCTGCTTCGTTT
Organism: Mesorhizobium sp. LEGMi-168a; assembly: GCF_058312955.1. NCBI lineage: Bacteria > Pseudomonadati > Pseudomonadota > Alphaproteobacteria > Hyphomicrobiales > Phyllobacteriaceae > Mesorhizobium > Mesorhizobium sp. LEGMi-168a. Next base: position 79,301 of record NZ_JBZEGV010000016.1, on the reverse strand, counting down.
TCCCGAGGCCGCGCGCGACCCACTTTGGGCGCTGACGGCGGCGTTCAACGCGGATACGCGCCCGTTCAAACTCGATCTGGGCCTCGGTGTCTTTCGCGACGAAAACGGCGCCACCCCGGTTCTGAACGCGGTCCACGAGGTCGAGGAAAGGCTGGCGGCGGAAGCGCCATCCAAGACCTATCGCTCGCTCTCCGGCAACGCCGCCTTCAACGCGGGCATGACACGGCTTCTGCTTGGCGAGGGAGAGCCTGCCAAAAGAGCGGTCACGCTGCAGACCGTGGGCGGAACGGGGGCGCTGCGCGTGCTGGCCGACCTGGTTGCGACGGCCAATCCCTCTGCTACCGTCTGGCTATCCGATCCGGGCTATGTGAACCATCGCCCAATCATGCGCGCGGCGGGCTTGGCTGTCGCAAACTATCCCTGGACCGAACGAAACGGTGCCGTCGACCTCGATCCCCTGATCGCGGCGCTAGAGAAGGTAAAGGCCGGCGACATCCTGCTTGTCCAGGGCTGTTGCCACAATCCGACCGGACTGGACCTCGATGCCGAGGGGTGGGCAGCGGTCGCCAATCTATGCGTCCGGCGCGGCCTGATCCCACTTGTCGACATGGCCTATCAGGGGCTGGGTGAGGGTTTGGAACAGGACGCATTCGGACTGCGCCATCTCGCCGCGCGGCTGGAGATAGTGCTGGCGGCATCGAGCTGTTCGAAGAACATGGGGCTCTACTGCGAGCGCACCGGCGCGGCCACGTTTATCTCCGCTGACCCCGCGAGCCTCTCGGCCGCTTTTGCAACGATGCAGGCCATCGCGCGCCGCAACTATTCGATGCCGCCGGAGCACGGCGCCGCCATCGCCGCCGCGCTCATGCACGAGCCGCAACTGTGGCACCGGGAACTTGCCGCGATGCGCCAACGCATCCTCGGGGTGAGGAGGACGCTCGCCGATGCTCTCCGCAACCTCGACGCGCCGACACCTCTGCTTTCGGTCGAACGGCACAAGGGCATGTTCTCTATGCTGCCGGTGGATCCCTCGACCATGACGCGCCTGCGCGAGGAGTTTGCCGTCTACGGCACCTCCGAAGGCCGCATCAACGTCGCGGGCCTGACCGCAGCGGGGGTGGATCATCTCGCCAAATCACTTGTCAATGCCGTGGCGCGGTCGTCGTCAGCGTTGCCACTGCCCGAGCGTGCCATAAGCTGACCTTTCGCGTGAACTATTGGCGAAGCAATCTTCGACAACATCTGCTCGAACCGATGTGCGAAGCTGCGGGCTAGCCGGTGCGTGATCTCGCACCGGAGGTCGGCGCAGCAAAAAGCGGGGCCAGCCTCCGGACAGGATTACGCCGATCAAATTGCGGGCTTCATGCGCCCGTCATGAAATCATGGTCAAGAGCGCCCATGAAGCGCGCGACCTTTATCGATTCGAGCCTGCCGCCCCGCTTCGATCCGGTCGTGCCTGGAAGGGTGCGCTGGAGCGAAGCGCGAGCTGCCGCCCGGTTGCCGTTCCGCCACCGCGCCGGCGCGCTCGAGAACCTCTCCAAGGGATCGTCATGCGCATCCTGATGGTCACCGATGCATGGCGGCCGCAGGTCAACGGCGTGGTCCACACGCTGGAGCGGCTTACCGAAACGCTGAAATCCTTCGACGTGCAGGTCGATTTCCTGACGCCGAACATCTTCCGCACCTTGCCGCTGCCGACCTATCCGGACATTCGGCTCGCATTGACAACCCCCGGCCACGTCACGCGCCTGATCGAGGACCGCAAGGCCGACCATATCCACATCGTCACCGAAGGACCGCTCGGCGTCATGGCGCGCCGCTATTGCCGCAGAGCTGGCCGCCCCTTCACCACCAGCTACCACACGCGCTTTCCCGAATATCTCAGCGCCCGCCTCCCGGTGCCGGAGAGCTGGGCCTACAACTGGCTGCGCGACTTCCACAATTCCGGGCAGGGCACGCTTGTCGCCACGCAGTCGCTGGCGGACGATCTTGCTTCGCGCGGCTTCAACAAGCTGCGGCCCTGGACGCGCGGCGTCGACATCGATCATTTCCGGCCGGACAAGCGCAAGGACACGAGCTTTCCTCGCCCCGTCTTCCTTTGCGTCGGCCGCGTCGCGATCGAAAAGAACCTGACCGCCTTCCTCGACCTCGACCTTCCCGGCAGCAAGGTGATCGTCGGCGAAGGGCCGGAACTGGCAAAGCTCAAGGCCCGCTATCCGAACGCGCATTTCCTCGGCCATCGCCCGAACGACGAACTCGCGGAGATCTATGCATCGGCCGACGTCTTCGTCTTTCCGAGCCGCACCGACACCTTCGGCAACGTCATCATCGAAGCTTTGGCCAGCGGTACGCCGGTGGCCGCCTATCCGGTGACGGGGCCGATCGACATCGTCGGCGACGGCGTCGGCGGGGCCGTATCCGAGGATCTGCGCGAGGCCGCACTTGCCGCGCTTCACGTCGACCGCAGCGAAGCACGCCAGCGCGCCATGCGCTACAGCTGGAAGGCCTGCGCCGAAATGTTCCTCGACGTGGTCGAGGAAGCATTGGGGATGCCGCGCAAGCTCGCAGCTTGATAGAGTCGGCGCGTAGGATGTAGTGGAATTCAGGTCCATCCATTTGGACAAGTCTTGCGCGTGAAGTTGCTTAGAGGCATTGGGAGATCGTGCGCCGGCGCTTTAATCTCCGTGAGCACGCTCCTTGCGAGAGCTTGTGCGACAGTTCCTTGCGGTGCATTATTCTGCGTGTGTAGTTCGCTGCGGGATTGACGCCGATGTCAACGCTGGACGAGTTGCCTGCCGTATCGCGGAAGCGTCGCATCCTGCGCATCGGCAAGACCGTTGCGAAAGTGTTCGGCTATTGCCGCGCGAATGCCTGGCCACTCTTCGTGGCCGCCTGGTTTCCCTGCTTTCTGACGACGCTCTGTCTGACGGCGCTTGCTCTTATTCTTTTTGCCGATCCGGGGCAGGCGCCCGCCTGGCTTCTATCGCGGGGCTTCGACCCCAGGACTTGGCTTTCCGCGATTGTTGCCGCGCCGTTCTCGGCGATGGTCTTTGCGTTCGTTCTGGACCGCATGGCAAACGCGCCCGATCCCGGCCGTGTCGTTGTTCGGCGCGGCATTGAAAGTGTCAAACGCTTCGCTATCCCGGGAATACGCTTTGAGCTCGGCCGGCGGATTCTTTTGGCTGCGTTGCTTCTCGCGGCCATCCAGCTTCTTTGCGGCTTTGCGGTCGCCAGCGAACACAGACTGGTTGTTGCCGGCCTGATGGCCACACGTGACCTACCGCTCAACCCTGAGGACGTCGCGCCTTGGGTGTCGGCGATGGGAGTCTTCAACCTGTTGGCGGGTGGTTTCGTACTTGTCTGGACGTATCTCTTTGTCGGCGATTTTCTCTGGACGGGATCGTTTGATCCAATCGGGTGCTGGCGTGCGCTCGACGGCAATCATCTGCGTCTCGTCGCCATAATGTTCATCGTTTTCGCAACCGTTGCCACGCTCAAATATGGGCTGGCCCTGGCCGCAGGCTTGCTCCTATTTCCCGCGGACGCGCCGCCTTCCTTCTTGACCCTTATGCTTATGCATTTCGGACTCGCCTGGCCGTTCGACGTCCTCCATCTCATACTCTCAGCCGCAACGGTCGGAACCATTCTCGGCGCGTTTCGGCCACCAGCTATCGCATCAATCCGGACTGCTGCGGCGCAATAAGCGGACGCGCTTTAGGGTGTGTTGAGATTCAGGTCAGGCCGAGCCGAGAACGGTGGTTTCCGAGAACCGGAGCGGAGCGTACTTAAAGTACGTGAGCACCGGAAGCGCAGGAAACCATCGCTTGCAGGCCGGCATCACCTGAATATCAACGCAGCCTAGAACAACCGCCCGCCGTTCGGCACCTTGCGCTCGATGGCGCCAAGCACCACGGCGCCTTCCTCATCGGGAAAGCCCAACGTCAGCACTTCCGACATGAACGGGCCGATCTGGCGCGGCGGGAAATTCACCACCGCGAAGACCTGCCGGCCGACCAGTGTCTCCGGCGCGTAGTATTTGGTGATCTGCGCCGATGACTTCTTCACCCCGATCGCCGGGCCGAAATCGATCTTCAGCTTGAACGCCGGCTTGCGCGCCTCCGGAAACGGCTCAGCCTCGATGATCGTGCCGGCGCGGATGTCGACACGATCGAAATCGGCAAAGCTGATCTCGGGCTTGCGCTCGCTGCTGGAACTCATCGGCGGTGTCGGCTTGGTTCAGGCGTTTCCGTGGGTCTCAAAGAGCACGCTGGACAGCGCGTCCTTGGCCGATGTACCCGACCAGACGACGAACTGGAAAGCCTGGAAATAGCATTCGCAGGCCTCTAACGCCGAGGACAGCAGCACCTCGACCTGCTGGCTCGAAGGCTCGACTCCGCCGGCAAGCAGCAGCGACTGCCGGAACATGATCGCGCCCTCCTGCTCCCACAGATCGAAATGGCCGAACAGCATCTGCTCGTTGATCAGCGACAACAGCCGCATCACTTCGAGCGCGCGCGTCTCCGGCACCTTGATGTCGAAGGCGCAGGCCAGATGCAGCGCCTCGAAATCCTCCATCCAGGAGAAGGAGACGTGATAGTCGGTCCAACTGCCGGCCACTGAAATCGAAATCTCGTCGTCGCCGGCGCGCTCGAAGGACCAGTCGTTGTTGTGGGCCACCTGCTCGATGACATCCACGGGGTGGATTTCGCGGGAGAATTCGAGTTCGAGGAGTTCCATGAATGCTTCCTGTGTTCAGGGGAGCGCCTCACGCTCCGCGGGGCACACACGACGAACAATCTTGTCTAGAACTCGGACGGCCAGGGCTTTCCAAACGCAAAGACCCCAACCGGACCCCACCGCCCGGCGCATGATCCCTGCTTCGAATCATGCAACAAATTCAGTCTATTGATCGGGAGTCGCGTGAACAGCCCAATTTTTCGCACTGCGTCATTCGCATGTGGAAAGGCGCTGTCAAAAAGATTCATGCAATGCCGGTAAGCGATTCACGGCAAAGCGATTTTTTCGGATCGCGCTTTGTGGAAAAGTTTACGATTATTTTTTTGATCTGGGCTTCGCCGCAGCCGCCGGTGCGGCCTGCCCGGTCAATTCGGCGAGCTTCGCCTCGAGCGCTTCGACGCGCGACGCAAGCTGGATGTTGTCTTCCCTGGCCTTGACCGCCATCTCGCGCGCGGCCTCGAACTCCTCGCGCTGCACCACATCCATGGAATTGAGCAGGCGCTCGGCCTGGCTGCGAAAGGCTGTCTCCATCTCACGCCGAACGCCCTGGGCGGCTCCCGCTGCGTCCGTCATCAGCTTGGCGAACTCATCGAGAATGCGGTTCGGTCCGTTCGACATGGCATATCCTCGCTTGCTGATTTTGACGTAGTGGCGCGCGACGCGGAATGCAAGCGAAGCCTTGCCTTGACCCCGCCAAAACCCTGCCGCATGGTCCGCGCCCGATAGACGAGCGCAACCCGGGAGACCCAGTTTGAGCGAATATTTCCTGCTGCCGCTGGCCTCCCTGCCCTTCCCCAACATCGATCCGGTCATAGTCCATATCGGACCGCTGGCGGTGCATTGGTATGGCGTCGGCTATATCGTCGGCATCCTCTTTGCCTGGTGGTACGCCAAGCGGCTCGTCACCAATACCCGCCTGTGGCCGGACGGCAAGCTGCCGATGAAGCCCGAGGACCTCGACGATTTCATCGTCTGGGCGGCGATCGGCGTGGTGCTCGGCGGGCGCACCGGCTACGTGCTGTTCTACGACCTGCCGCGTTACATCGCGCATCCGCTCGACATTTTTGCAGTCTGGCAGGGCGGCATGTCGTTTCATGGCGGGCTGCTCGGCGTCATCCTTGCCATGACGCTCTTCTCTCTCAAGCGCAGCATCCACACCTGGACGCTGTTCGACGTGGTCGCGGCCGGCGTGCCGGTCGGCCTCGGGCTGGTGCGCGTCGCCAACTTCATCAATTCGGAACTCTGGGGCAGGCCTTCGGACGTGCCCTGGGCGATCGAGTTCCCCAATGGCGGCCCGTTCACCCGGCACCCCAGCCAGCTCTATGAGGCGCTGCTCGAAGGCCTCGTGCTGTTCCTGGTGCTGCGCTTCCTCACCCACTCGCGGCTGAAACTCGGGACACCGCGCTTCGTCGGCGGCGCCTTCATCTGCGGCTATGGCCTGTCGCGCATCTTCGTCGAGTTCTTCCGCGAGCCCGACCAGCAGCTCGGCTATCTGCTCGGCACCAACTGGCTGACCATGGGCATGATCCTTTCCACACCGATGGTGCTCGCCGGCATCTGGGCCATGGTCACCGCAAAGCCGCTGACGCAGCACCAACCGGCATGACCGAGCTGAAGGAGCGCATCGTCGACCTGATCGGCGCCGTGGGGCCGATCCCGGTCAGCGAGTATATGGCGCTCTGTCTGTTCGATCCGGAGCACGGCTACTATACGACGCGCGAGCCCTTCGGCGCTGCCGGCGACTTCGTCACCGCGCCGGAGATCAGCCAGATGTTCGGCGAGCTTGTCGCCGTCTGGCTTTACCAGGCCTGGCAGCGCGCCGGCCGGCCGCTCCCCGCCACCTTCGCCGAAATAGGCCCCGGCCGCGGCACGCTGATGAAGGACATGCTGCGCACCTGGTCGCGGCTCGACCCCGCGCTTGCCGCCGGCGCGTCCTTTGCCATGATCGAGACCAGTTCACGCCTGGTCGAAGTCCAGAAAGAGACGCTTGCCGGCCAAAGCGCAACCGTGAGTTGGCACGAGAGTATAGACACGCTACCGCAACAGCCGCTCTTCATCGTCGGCAACGAGCTGTTCGACGCGGTGCCGATCCGCCAGTTCGTCTATGTCGGCGCCGGTTGGCGCGAGCGCATGGTCGGCCTCGACGATGCCGACAATCTCCATTTCTTCGCCGGCGCCGGTTCCGTCGACCCGGCGTTGCTGCCGACTGGCACGGCAGAGGCGCCGCAAGGCGCGATCGCCGAAGTGGCGCCGGCCCGCGCGGCACTGATGTCGGCGATTGCCGAGCGCGTCGCCGGCCATGGCGGCGCTGGCCTGTTCATCGACTACGGCCATCTTGTGCCCGGCCTCGGCGACACATTTCAGGCCGTGCGCAGGCACGATCACGAAGACGTGCTGGCCAATCCCGGCGAGGCAGACCTCACCGCTCATGTGGACTTCGCGGCCCTGGCCGCAGGCGCCCGCGCGCACGGCCTCGACGTGGAACTGACCACGCAGGGCGAATTTCTGCTCGGCATGGGGCTGCTCGAGCGCGCCGGAGCACTGGGTGCCAAGGCCGATGACGGCGAGCGTCAGGTGATTTCCGACGCGGTCGAACGCCTTGCCGGCCCCGATGCGATGGGCGAGCTGTTCAAGGTGATGAAGATCCTGCCCGCGGCGAAAACCGGCTGACATTGGCAGGCAACCCGTGCAAGCTAGTCCGGCCAATTTGCCGGACTTCTCCCACTCGCCCGAACTTCACCCCTTTGCCCGAACTTCACCTTGACGAAATCGCCCGCGCAGACAACAAACCCATCCATGCTGAATCAGACCAGACCCGATCCAGTACGCTCGCCCCTTCTGGAGAAGGCGCAAGGCATCCGTCACGGTTACTTCACCCGCATCGGCGGCGTCTCCAGCGGCATCTACCAGGGCCTCAACATCGGCACCGGCTCCAGTGACGATCAAACGCTGGTGGCCGAGAACCGTCGGCGCGTCGCCGACTGGATGGGCGTGCCGGCGGATCATCTCCTCACCGCGCACCAGGTCCATTCCCCCGACGTCGTCATCGCCAGGGAGCCTTTCGCGGGCCCTCGCCCGAAGGCCGACGCCGTCGTCACCGACCGGCCAGGCATTGCTGTCGGCGCCTCGACGGCAGATTGCGGGCCGGTCCTGTTCGCCGACGCCGAGGCCCGTGTCATCGGCGCGGCCCATGCCGGCTGGAAAGGCGCTTTCACCGGCGTGCTCGAAAACACTGTTGCCGCGATGGAAGGTCTCGGCGCCCGCCGCGATCGCATCGTCGCCGTGCTCGGCCCTTCCATCGGTCCCGACAATTACGAGGTCGGGCCCGAATTCGTCGCCCGATTCGTCGAAGCCGATGCCGGCAATCAACGCTATTTCACGCCGTCCGCCACTCCCGGCCACTCGATGTTCGACCTCAACCAATATACGGTCGACCGGTTGCGAAGCGCCGGCGTGACCGCCGAGGGCCTCGGCCGCTGCACTTACGCGGAAGAAGATCTTTTCTATTCCTATCGGCGCACCACCCACCGCAAGGAAGCGGATTACGGGCGCCAGGTTTCGGCAATCGTTCTGGAGAAAGAATAATGGCGCTGCATTTCGAACGTTCGGAATTCGACGCTCGGCGTGACCGGCTGCTGATCGAGATGGCCGAGAAGAAGCTCGACGCCGTGCTCCTGTTCGCGCAGGAGAGCATGTACTGGCTGACCGGCTACGACACATTCGGATTCTGCTTCTTCCAGTGCCTGGTGGTGAAGGCCGACGGCTCGATGGTGCTGCTCACCCGCTCAGCCGATCTGAGGCAAGCGCGCCACACCTCGACCATCGACAACATCGAGCTGTGGACCGATCGCGATGGCGCCAATCCCGCGATCGACCTGCGCAACCTGCTCAACGACCTCGATCTGCTCGGCGCTCGCATCGGCGTCGAATACGACACCCATGGGCTGACCGCCTATAATGGCCGCCGCGTGGATGAGCAGTTACAGACCTTCGGCCAGATCGCCGATGCCTCCGGCATCGTCGGCCGGCTGCGCCTCTTCAAGAGCCCAGCCGAGATCGCCAAGGCTGAAAAGGCCGCCAACCTCGCCGACGATGCGCTCGACGCGGCGCTGCCGCTGATCAAGCAAGGCGGCGACGAGGCCCTCATCCTTGCCGCCATGCAGGGAGCGATTTTCGCCGGCGGCGGCGACTATCCCGCCAACGAATTCATCATCGGCTCCGGCGCCGACGCCCTGCTCTGCCGCTACAAGGCCGGGCGCCGCAAGCTCACCAAGAACGACCAGCTGACGCTCGAATGGGCGGGCGTCTTCCATCACTATCACGCAGCGATGATGCGCACGGTTTTGACCGGCAAGGTATCGAAGCGCCACCAGGAACTGTTCGATGCTTCACGCGCCGCGCTGCTTGCCGTCGAGAAGGCGATGACGCCGGGTAACACCTTCGGCGACGTCTTCGACGCACATGCCCGCACGCTCGAAGCGCATAATCTCACCAAGCACCGGCTGAACGCCTGCGGCTATTCGCTCGGCGCCCGCTTCACGCCGTCCTGGATGGACATGCCGATGTTCTACCAGGGCAATCCGGAGCCGATCGCGCCCAACATGACGCTGTTCGCGCATATGATCATCATGGACTCGGAGACCGAGACGGCGATGACGCTTGGCCGTACCTACCTCACCACGGAATCGGCGCCGAAGCCGCTCTCCCGCCATGATCTCGACTTGATCGTGCAGTGAATCCATAATGGTTGGTTCACGCGGGGGCGTTCGCCACCAGGGAGTTTCGGGCAAATGAGACGATCGCAGGTGACGACCGTGTCATTGCTCGCGGCGCTGGCGCTCACCGCTTGCACCAATGCGAAGGACGTGCTGGAGCCCTCCGCGATCACTCCGCCGGCGGGCTCGGCGCAGCCCTCACCGGCCGCCCAGGGCACATCGGCCACCACCACATCTCCGACGACGACATCGCCAGCCCCCGCACCGGCACCTTCGACGCCCGCCACGCCGGCTCAGACCGCCGCTATCGCCAAGACCCGGCTGCAGGTGGCGCCGATCGTCGGCGCCTCCGTGGAGGCCGCAGCACCGCTGACGGCGGAACTGCAGGCGCGCGCCCGGCAGCGCGGCGTCACGCTTGTCGGCAGCACCGACCAGACGGCAACGCACGTGCTGAAGGGCTATTTTTCGACGATGACCGAAGGCAAGGACACCACCGTCATCTATGTCTGGGACGTCTACGACCCGTCGGGCAACCGCCTGCATCGCATCAACGGCCAGCAGAAGGCGCCTTCCGCCGGCAGCAGCGAGGGCTGGCCGGCGGTGGCGCCGGCGACCATGCAGGCGATCGCCGATCAGACCATCGACCAGTTCACCGCCTGGCTCGGCAGCGGTGGCGCCGGCTAGGGCGACCTGTTGTGTTGCCGGCTTGCGATGCCGACGGCCTTTGTTGCGCCTTGTCGAAGGATTCCCGATCACGAGGCTTGCAATACCGGCGCGGGCCGCTAAAAGCCCGCATAAAAGGCTCATGAGAGTCTGTCCGGTGTCTCTATCCTTCGCCAGGAACGGTGCATGAAGCTTTTCGCGGGCAATTCCAACAGGGTGCTGGCCGAAGCGGTCGCTCGCTATCTGAACATCCCGCTGGGTAAGGCCAGCGTCAGGCGCTTCGCCGATCAGGAGATCTTCGTCGAGATCCAGGAAAACGTGCGCGGCGAGGATGTCTTCATCCTGCAGTCGACGTCCTATCCGACCAACGACCATCTGATGGAACTGCTCATCATGATGGACGCCTTCATGCGCTCCTCGGCCAGGCGCATCACGGCGGTCATTCCCTATTTCGGCTACGCCAGGCAGGATCGCCGCGCCTCCGGCCGCACGCCGATCTCGGCCAAGCTCGTCGCCAACATGATCACCCGCGCCGGCGCCGACCGTGTGTTGACGCTCGACCTGCATGCCGGCCAGATCCAGGGCTTCTTCGACATCCCGACCGACAATCTGTTCTCGGTGCCGGTGATGGCCCGCGACGTGAAGGCGAAATACAAGCAGCTCGGCAATGTCGTCGTCGTGTCGCCCGACATCGGCGGCGTGGTGCGGGCGCGCGCGCTGGCAAAACGCTTCGATGCGCAGCTCGCCATCGTCGACAAGCGCCGCGAGCGCCCCGGCGAATCCGAAGTCATGAACATCATCGGCGCCGTCGCCGGCAAGGACTGCCTCTTGATCGACGACATCGTCGATTCCGGCGGCACGCTCTGCAACGCGGCGGAGGCGCTGCTTGCCAATGGCGCGACCAGCGTCACAGCTTACATCACCCACGGCGTGCTCTCGGGCGGCGCCGTTGCCCGCATCGCCGGTTCGAAACTGCAGGAGCTGGTGATCACCGATTCCATCCAGCCGAGCCAGGCCGTGCTCGATGCGCCCAACATCCGCGTCATCTCGATCGCCGACCTGATGGGCGAGGCGATCTCGCGCACCGCTACCGAGGAATCGGTCTCGAGCCTTTTCGATTAAGCCGCGGCGCTGCTGGCCTGCGTCGAACCGGTCAGCCGCTTCATCCCCTCGCCCGCCTCCCTCGCTCCGCGCATATAGCCGCGCGGCGATGTCCCAAGCATGCGCTTGAACATGGTGATGAAGGCCGGCACGCTGTCATAGCCGAGATCGAGCGCCACTCTGGTGATCGGCTCGCCGTCGGCAAGCCTGGGCAGCGCCGCGAACAGGCAGGCCTGCTGGCGCCAGGTCGACAGCGACAGCCCGGTCTGGCGGTGGAAGGCGCGGGTGAACGAGCGCCGGCTCATGCCTGCTGCATCCGCCCATTCATCGATCGTCGCATGCGGCGAAGGCGCGGCCACGAAGCGCCGGCAGAGCGCCGCAAGCTTCGGGTCCGATGGGAAAGGCAGGCCGAGCGGCCGTTCCGGCAGGTTCGGGATCTCGTGCAGCAAGAGCCCCATGATCAGCCCCGCGCGCCCTTCGAGCTCGCCGCCCTGCGGCAGCTTCTCCGATTCGACGATCAGGCTATGCATCAGTTCGGTGATGCCGACGACGCGCAAGCCCTCCGGCAGTCCGGCAATGGCATCCGGCACGACATAGACCGAGCGCATCGAGACATCGCCCAGCATCTCGACGGAGTGCTCGATACCGGCCGGTATCCACATCGCATGGTCCGGCGGCACCATCCAGCGTCCGTGCTTGGTCGTCACCAGCACGACGCCGACCAGCGCATGCAGCAGCTGGCTGCGGTTGTGGCGATGCTGGGGCACACGATAGCCGTCCGGATATTCGGTCGGCAGCGCGACCGCCGGCCCGACCGCCTCTTCCAGCCACTGCCAGCGGCTTTCGTGCAGCCGGCCAAGCTCGGCGGCATCGCCCCTGAAGATTTCCCGGCCATGCGGCATCGGATGTGGCCCACTTGCGAAACTATTGGACCAAACCACGAAAGAAGTCGCCTGACAAGCATTCTATAAGGCTGCCTGCGGTTCGCCGCCAAAAAGACCACGGAGCATTTGCCTTGACCGATACGACTGCCACCGCCGTCGCTAGTCCAGCGCCGGCCAGCCACCCCTCGGCGCAAGCGACGGCCTTCACCGTCATTCTTGCGGTGAGCTTCTGCCACTGCGTCAACGACATCATGCAGTCGCTGCTTTCGGCTATCTATCCGCTGCTCAAGGACAATTACGGTCTCGATTTCTGGCAGATCGGCCTTTTGACCTTCACCTTCCAGGTGACGGCCTCGCTGCTGCAGCCGGTGATCGGCATGGTCACCGACAAGCGGCCGATGCCCTATTCCTTGCCTTGGGGCATGGCCTCGTCGCTGGTCGGGCTGGTGGTGCTCGCTCATGCCGGCCATTACTTGCTGCTCCTGATCGGCGCCTCGCTGATCGGCATCGGCTCGGCGATCTTCCATCCGGAGTCCTCGCGCATCGCCCGCTTCGCCTCCGGCGGCCGCTTCGGCCTGGCCCAGTCGCTGTTCCAGGTCGGCGGCAATTTCGGCCAGGCGATGGGCCCGCTGCTCGCCGCCTTCATCGTCGTGCCGTTCGGCCAGACCAGCATTTCCTGGTTCGCCGTCGGCTCGCTGATCGGCATCGTCGTTCTGTGGCAGGTCGGCGGCTGGTACAGCCGGCTGCGCGCCTCGATGGCCACCCGCAAGCAGGCGGCCCACGTCTCCCCCTTCCCGCGCAAGAGGGTCATGTGGGCGTTGGCGGTGCTGACGCTGCTGGTGCTGACCAAGAACGCCTATATCGCCTCGCTCTCCAGCTACTACACCTTCTACGCCATCCATAAGTTCGGCGTTTCGGTGCAGATGAGCCAAGTGATGCTGTTCCTGTTCCTCGGCGCCTCGGCGCTCGGCATCCTGCTCGGCGGCCCGTTCGGCGACCGCTACGGACAGAAGGCGATGATCTGGTTCTCGATCGTCGGCGTGCTGCCGTTCACGCTGGCGCTCCCCTACGCCAATCTGGAATGGACGATGGTGCTCACCGTGCTGATCGGCCTCATCCTGTCGTCGGCCTTCTCCAACATCGTCGTTTTCGCGCAGGAACTGGTCCCCGGCCGCGTCGGCATGATCGCCGGCATCTTCTTCGGCTTCGCTTTCGGCATGGGCGGCATCGCCGCCGCGGTGCTCGGCGTCATCGCCGACATGAAGGGCATCGACTTCGTCTACCAGATCTGCTCGTACCTGCCCTTCCTCGGCCTGCTGACGGTGTTCCTGCCGAACATGAAGGAAGCTCGGAAGGCCTGAACCGGCCACTTCGAACGAGCCCCAAAGATCAAAGCACCCGCCTGATGGCGGGTGCTTTTCTGTTTTCGGCGCTGCGAACTCAGGCCTTGAAGAAAGCCAGGAGGTCGGCGTTGATCAAGTCCGCATGGGTCGTGGCCATGCCGTGCGGCAAGCCCTTGTAGACCTTGAGCTCACCCTTCTTGAGCAGCTTGATCGAAAGCAGCGCCGAATCCGCGATCGGAACGATCTGGTCGTCGTCGCCATGCATGACCAGCACCGGCACGTCGATCTTCTTCAGGTCCTCGGTGAAGTCGGTTTCCGAGAAGGCCTTGATGCAGTCGTAATGCGCCTTGGCGCCGCCCATCATGCCCTGACGCCACCAATTGTCGACGACGCCTTCCGACACGGTCGCGCCCGGCCGATTGAAGCCGTAGAACGGACCGGCCGGAACGTCGCGGAAGAACTGGGCGCGGTTGGCCGTCAGCGCCGAGCGGAAGCCGTCGAACACCTCGATCGGCAGGCCGCCGGGATTGGCCGCGGTCTTGAGCATGATCGGCGGCACCGCGCCGATCAGCACCGCCTTGGCGACGCGCCCGCCGGAACCGTATTGCGCGACGTAGCGCGCCACTTCACCGCCACCGGTCGAATGGCCGACATGGATGGCATCCTTGAGGTCCAGATGCGAAACAAGGGCCGCCACATCGGCGGCGTAGGTGTCCATCTCGTTGCCGGTGTCCGTCTGGCTGGAACGGCCGTGGCCGCGGCGGTCATGCGCGATGACGCGGTAGCCCTTGGAGAGGAAGAACAGCATCTGGGCATCCCAGTCGTCGCTGCTCAGCGGCCAGCCGTGATGGAAGACGATCGGTTGACCGGTCCCCCAGTCCTTGTAGAAGATCTGCGTTCCGTCCTTGGTGGTGATCGTGCCGCTGCCCGAGCCCGACTTGGTCTGCGAGGTCATCTCAATCTCCTTCGGTTAATACCACGATAAACAATATCGCGATAACTACATTCTTAGCGAAGCGCCACGCCCTTGTCCATAAGAAATATGTATCGCGATATCATTTTTCGTGGTACACAATGATGCTCAGTCGGCAAAGGAATGCGCCGTGCCTCTCTCGTTGGACAATCAGCTCTGCTTCACGCTCTATGCCACCAGCATGGCGATCAACCGTACCTACAAGCCAATGCTGGACGAGATGGGGATCACCTATCCGCAATATCTCGTGCTCAATGCGCTGGGAGAGGCAGATGGCATGTCGGTGGGCAGCATCGCGCACCGGCTCGCCCTGGAATCGAGCACGATCACGCCGCTGGTGAAGCGAATGGAACAGGCTGGCCTCGTCACCCGCCGGCGCAGCCAGACTGACGAGCGCCAGGTGCAGGTCGACCTGACCCCCAGCGGACGAGCCCTGCTCGTCCAGTGCAATTGCCTGAACGAGACGCTGATCGAGCGCTCAGGCATGAAGCTGGCTGAACTCGATGCCCTGAATCGGCAAATCCAAAAATTGCGCGATGCGCTCAGCGGCGACCAGGTGGTCGACGCCGCCTAAGGTGGATCAGCACACCTTAGTGGAGGCCGAATTCGCGCAGCAACTCCTCGCGGTAGCGCACGAAGCGGCTTTCGCTGCGGTCGCGCGGGCGCGGCAGGTCGACGTCGATCAGCCTTGCCGCGCCGCCCTTCTCCTTGGGCAGGATCAGCACCCGGTCGGCGAGATAGATCGCCTCCTCCAGGTCGTGGGTGACCACCACCATGGTGACGTTCTCCTCGCTCCAGATACGCGCCAGTTCTTCCTGCATTGAGATCTTGGTCATGGCGTCGAGAGCACCGAGCGGCTCGTCGAGCAGCAGGATTTCGGGCTGCACCGTCAGCGCCCGCGCGATACCGACACGCTGCGCCATGCCACCGGAAAGCTGCCTCGGATAGGCATCGGCGAACTCGGCCAGGCCGACCAGCGCGATGTAGAAGCGCGCCCGCTTTTCAGCGTGCGCCTTGGGCACGCCGCGCACTTCCAGGCCGAAGGCGACATTGCCGAGCACGGTCAACCAGGGCAGCAGCCGCGGCTCCTGGAAGATCACCGCCCGCTCCGCGCCGACGCCCTCGATCTCGCTGCCGTCGATCGCAACGGCGCCGCCATCGGCCCGCTCCAGCCCGGCCAGGATGCGCAGCAGCGTTGTTTTGCCGGAGCCGCTGGCGCCGACGATGACCAGGCATTCGCCGGAGCGAATGTCGAGGTTGAGCGAGCGCAGCACCGCAAGCTGGCGCCCGCCGAGGCTGAAGGATTTCGACAGGTCGCGTATCGTGACCTCGCCGCCGCGTACGGTAGCCATGGCGTGGGTCTCCGTGCTCAGTTGGTTTTGGTTTCGCCCGGGCGGTAGAGGATGTCGGCTGCCTTGAGCTTGCCCTTCGGCAGACGGCCGTCCCGCTCGAGAATGTTCACCCAGAAGTCGACGTCGCGGTCGGTCACCGCCGCCTTTTCGCGCAGGCCGAAGCCGGTCCAGTAACGTGCCAGATCGCCATTTTCGCCGCGTTTGTTGAGGACGTCGGCGAGCAGCTTGCGCGCATCGTCGGGATTTTGCCGCGACCAGTCGGCGGCACGCGCGGACTGCTCGACGAAGTTGCGGGCGGCGTCGGGATTGGCGGCGATGAAATCGCGCCGCAGCACGATGAAACCGCCGGCGATCTCGCCGAGCACATCGGTGTCGTTGAAGACGCCGCGCACGCCGCCATTGCTGACCAGCTGGCCGGCGAAGGTCGCCTGCCAGTAGCCGAGGCCGGCGACATCGACCTGATGCGAGCGCAGCGTCTGCTCAAGCTGCGGCCCGGGCACCACGACCAGCTTGGCCGCGTCCGGCGGCAGGCCGATGCCGTGCAGCGCCTCGCGCACCGTATAGTCGAGATGGGCGCCCAGCGTGTTGACCGAGATCGTCTTGCCGGCAATGTCGGCGATCGATTTGATCGGGCTGTCTTCCAGAACATAGAAGACGCTCTTGACGTCCTTGTTGATGCCGTTGCTCGGGTAAGCGGCGACGAAATCGTTGCCGCCGGCGATCGAGTTGATCACGGCTGGCGTTGCGGCCGAACCCAAATCGACACTGCCGGAAGCAAGCGCGAACAACGATTCCGGGCCACCACTGGAATAGCCGACATTTTCGAGCTCGATGCCAAGGCCTTTGAAATAGCCGAGCTCGGCGGCGAGCTCATGCGGGGAGATGCTGCCGCGACTGGCGAGATAGCGGATTTTGACGGAAGCCGCTTGCGAGCGTGCGATCGAAGGCAGGCCTACGGCAAGGATGCCGGCGGCAAGCGGAGCACGCAGGAGAAGCGAACGGCGTGTGATGGTCATGGTCCGGCCTTTCATGGTTTCAGGGATGAGACGTGAAAGATTGGCTGCTTAGCCGACGGTGCTGCTCCAGCGGCAGAGCCGCCGCTGCAGGCTGACCAGCGCCTGGTTGGCGATCAGGCCGAGCGCGGCAAGGATGACGATCGCCGCGAACATCAGCGGGATCTGGAAGTTGTACTGCGCATTCATCACCTGGAAGCCGATGCCCTTGTTGGCGCCGATCATCTCCGAGGCGATCAGCAGCAGCAGCGCAGTAGTGGCCCCTAACCTCAAGCCGACGAAGATCGAGGGCACGGCTCCAGGCAGCACCACACGGCGGAAAATGGTGAGCCGCCGGGCGCCATAGACGCGCGCCATTTCGAGCAGCTTCGGGTCGACCTCCTTGACGCCACTGATCGTGTTGAGAAGCAGCGGGAACAGCGTCGCCCAGAAGATGACGAAAACCTTGGAGGCCTCGCCCAACCCCAAAAGCAGGATGAACACCGGATAGAGCGCCAGCGCCGAGGTTTGGCGGAACAGCTGCAGGATCGGATCGAGCGCGGTTTCCACGGCCCGCACCTGGCCCATCACGAGGCCGAGTGGGATAGCGACGACGACCGCCGCCGCGAAAGCGAGACCGGCGCGCTGCAGGCTGATGGCGATATCGCCAAGCAGGCTGCCGCCGGCCAGCCCCTTCCACAGTGCTGCGACAATCGTGTCGATCGGCGGCAGCACCGCCGCGTTGACCCAGCCGCTGCTTGCCGCAACCTGCCAAAGCGCCAGGAAGCCGAGCAGCACGCCATAGCGTGACAGAATCCGCGCCGAAGTCCGGCCGGCCAGCCGCAAGGCCTCCGTCCCGAAGCCATTGCCGCCGTCACGTCTGCGGATACCGATTGGACGTTCGATGTGCTGCAAAGTCATCGTTTTGCCTCTCGCTTCAGGGGATCACTCGGCGGCGAGCACGGTCGCGCGCGCGGCCGTCCACGGGTTCTCCGGCCGCCTGAGGCCGAGGTTTTCGCGCAGCGTCCTGCCTTCATAGGCGGTGCGGAACAGGCCGCGGCGCTGCAGTTCGGGGATCACCAGGTCGACGAAATCGTCGAGCGCGCCGGGCAGCCACGGCGGCAGGATGTTGAAGCCGTCGGCGGCTTCGCTGGTGAACCATTCCTCCAGCTGGTCGGCGACCTGCGTGGCGCTGCCGATCACCGTGTAATGGCCGCGCGCGGTCGCGACCCATTGATAGAGCTGGCGGATCGTAAAATTGTGCTCGTCGGCGATCTGGCGGATCAGCGCCTGCCGGCTCTTCATGCCTTCGGTCTCCCTGCTCGGCGGCAACGGGCCGTCGAGCGGGTAGTCCCTGAGGTCGAGCGTCTGGCCGGCAAGCGCGTTGAGCAGCGCCACGCCGTCTTCCGGCAGGATCAGGTCGTTCAGTTGCCGGTATTTGGCGCGGGCTTCCTCTTCCGTGCGGCCGACGAAGGGCGCCACGCCCGGCATGATCAGCACCTGCGCCGGATCGCGGCCGGCCGCCGCCACGCGCGCCTTGATGTCGCGGTAGAATTCCTGCGCCGATGCGAGATTCTGGTGCGCGGTGAAGATCACTTCGGCCGAGGCCGCCGCAAGCCCGCGCCCGTCCTCGGATTGCCCCGCCTGCACCACCACCGGATGCCCTTGCACCGGACGCGGCACGTTGAGCGGCCCCTTGACGCTGAAATGCTCGCCCTTGTGGTTGATGTCGTGCAGCCTGTCCTTGTCGTAGAAGCGACCGGTCTTCTTGTCGCGGATGAAGGCATCGTCTTCCCAGCTGTCCCACAGCGCCTTGACCGTCTCGACATGCTCATGCGCCCGCGCGTAGCGCTCGGCGTGGTTGGGCTGGACGTCGCGATTGAAGTTGCGCGCCGTGTCGTCGCCCGCCGAAGTCACGACGTTCCAGCCGGCCCGGCCGTTCGACAAAAGGTCGAGCGAAGCGAATTTGCGGGCGACCGTGTAAGGCTCCTCATAGGTCGTCGAAGCAGTCGCGATGAAGCCGATATGGGTGGTGAACGGCGCCAGCGCCGCGAACAGTGTCACCGGCTCGAACCCGGCGATCTTGGCATTGCCGCCCTCACGGGCGCCGAGGCCCACCGTTAGATTGTCGGCGAGGAAATAGGCGTCGAACAAACCGCGCTCGGCGGTCAGCGCCAGCTTTTTATGAAACTCGAAATTGGTCGCGCCGTCGGCCGGTGAGTCCGGATGGCGCCAGGCCGCGACATGCTGGCCGCCGCCGGGCAGAAAGGCGCCGAGCTTGATCTGTCTGGACTTGCTGGGGCTGGTCATGGCTGATCCTTCGGTTCGATGCGATTGCTTCGGAGTCAGGCGGCGAGGCCGACGCTGCGGCTGGCGCCGGCGACGTTGACAGCCTCGGCGACGGCCTGACGGGCGCGGGCATGGATCGCTTCCGACACCAGCACGCCGTCGGCAAAATCCTTGTCGGAGGCGTAGATCGCGGTCGGCATGGTCAGCGCTTCAAAGAAGCCGAACAGCGGCCGCAGCTGGTGCTCGACGATCAGCGAATGACGCTCGACGCCGCCGGTCGCCGCCAGAACGACCGGTTTTCCACGCAGGGAGGACGGATCAAGCAGATCGAACAGGTGCTTGAAAAGGCCGGTATAACTGCCTTTGAAAGTCGGCGATCCCGCCACCAGCACATCGGCGTTGACCAGCTGTTCGATAACGCCGCGGGCGGTCGGGTCGAGATCACCAAGCCGCCGTGCCGGCGGAAACGATGGACCAAGGTCCTCGATGTCGAAGACCGCCGCGGTCGCGCCGATCCGGCCGGCGACCTCGCCGGCAATGTGGCTGATGAACGCCTTGGTCTTCGACGGGCGGGTCAGGTTGCCGGATATCCCCACCACCAGCTTCTTCGTCATTTTCAGGCTCTCCTCGCGGGTACTTCTTCATTAAGACTACCGATTTTATAGAATTAAATGAGCGAGAAGATTTCAAAACGAGCTTGGTGGAGGGATTGAGTTTGCGTCCTTTCGCCGTTGGTTGGTTCAGTGGATGCGGAGTTCCGGTCCGCGTCCCATCGCCCAGGCTGGCGCGGTTATCGGCCATTTTCCGCTATGGATCGGCGGATCCCCGTAGCGGCCATCCTTCAAAAGAACCCGTTCAGATCGACGCTCAATCCGGAAGGGCTTCGCTGTTGACCTGCGGCAGCGGCGGCGCCTCCAGCCCCTGGAACGGGTCGCGCCATGCATCGATCGCCTCGAGCCGGCCGTACCAGCGGCTCACGGATGGGTAGTCCTCGAGCGGCAACCTGGCGGCATCGTTGAACGCGAGAAACGTCGCCATGCGAAAGTCGGCATAGGAGACGGAATTGCCAACCAGCCACTCCCTTTCCGAAAGCACCACATCGAGGATGGCGGCCGATGTGTGGAATACTCTAAGCCCCTCCTCGACCAGGGCCTTGTCGATCGGCCCCAGCCCCCAACGCTGCTTGGTGCCGCGCTCGAAATGCACCATGTCGCAGCCGCGGGCAAAATTCTCCTTGCCCCAGCTCAGCCAGCGGATCATCTCTGGTTCGTCGTCACCGCTGCGCCAGAAATCGGAACGCACGTCGCGCGATAACCGGCAGGCAACGGCGTCGGCTTCCCACAGGCTCCATCCCGAGCCTACCAGGATAGGTAACGTCAAATTGGGGTTCAGCGCGCGATAGCGCTCGGCCTGACCCGGCGCCATGGGCGACGCGAATTCGTACGCGACCTCCGCCTTGAGATAGCGCGCCGTCGCGACTGCGAGGCGAGGATTGGGGTTGCGGCTGAACAGAAGTTTCATGTCGATCTTTCACGCTTTTCGAATATCCGCCGTAGGACGATTGAGACCGGCCCGATACTACATCACCGAAACCAACCGGACCTAAGCAAGGCCTTCAAATCGTGCGGTGGCTCGCGCCGCTGACATGGCCCAAGCTACCGGATCAACGCCCTTAAGCGCGATAATGATTAATTGTTGACAATTAATCATTATCGCGCGATACCCCCTGAAGTTCCAAGTCGAGAGCGTTTGAAATGTTGGCTTGCATCGTTGGTTGGTCGCATTCGAAATTTGGCAGGCTGGACGCCGGCCTTGAAGAATTGATCGCCGGCGCGGCAGCCGATGCCATTGTCGACGCCGGCCTGTCGCCCGATGCGATTGACGAGATATTCATCGGCACCTTCAATCCAGGCCTGGTCGACCAAGATTTTCCATCTTCGCTACTGCTGAACAGCACTCCGGACCTCCGCTTTAAACCGGCGACCAGGCTCGAAAATGCCTGCGCTACCGGCTCGGCCGCGGCTTATCAGGCGGCGCGTGCTGTGGCGTCTGGGCAGGCGCGTTTCGCTCTGGTGATCGGCGTTGAGAAGATGACGGCGCTGGATAGCGCCGCGGTCGGTCGGGCGCTGCTGAAGGCGAGCTATGTCGAGGAAACCAGATCGATCGAGAGCGGCTTCGCCGGCGTCTTCGGCCAGATTGCTTCTTCCTACTTCCAGCGGTTCGGCGACCAGTCCGATGCGCTGGCCAGGATCGCGGCCAAGAACCACCGCAACGCCGTCGCCAATCCGCTGGCGCACATGCGCCAGGATCTCGGCTTCGACTTCTGCCGCACGGAATCTGAGCGAAACCCCGCCGTGGCCGGCCCGCTCAAGCGCACCGACTGCGCGCTGATTTCGGATGGTGCCGCGGCATTGGTGATGACGGATGCCGCAACCGGGTTGCGCATGAGGAAGGCCGTCGCAATGCGCGCCATGCGCCAGACGAGCGACTATCTGCAACTGTCTCGCAGGGCGGACCTCACGGCCTTCGAAGGTGCCGCGCGTGCCTGGTCGGGGGCGATGGGCGATGCCGGCCTGACCAACCGCGACCTCGATTTCATCGAGTTGCACGACTGCTTCACAATCTCGGAACTGATCCAGTACGAGGCGTTGGGAATTGCGCCACGTGGCCAAGGCGCCCGCGCGATCAAGGACGGGATGACGGAAATGGACGGTGGACTTCCCGTCAACCCATCCGGCGGACTGAAGGCCAGGGGCCATCCGGTCGGTGCCACCGGGGTCTCCATGCTGGTCAACGCCGCCATGCAACTGACCGGCAGCGCCGGCGACATGCAAGTCAAGTATGCGGCGCTGGGCGGCGTCTTCAACATGGGCGGTGTCTCCGTTGCCAACTACGCCACTATTCTCGAACCGCTCAGGTGAAGCGCTATGTCGACCTTCAACATAGGCCATCTCCTGACGCAGAATGCGCGGCGCTTCGGCGAGCACCCCGGCATCGTCGCGGCGGAGCGGATATATACCTGGTCGGAGGTCGACCGGCGGGTCAATCAACTCGCCAATGCGCTGGTCAAGTCAGGCATTCGGCCGGGCGACCGTATTCTTGTCCATGCGCGCAACAGTCATCGCGCCTTCGAAGTCAAATGGGCATGTTTTAAGCTTGGGGCGGTGTGGGTTCCGGTTAATTTCCGCCTGACACCGGTCGACGTCGCCTTCATGGCCGGGCACGCCTGCGCGCGGGCGATTGTCTTTGACATCGAATTCGCAGCGCATTGCAAGGCAATGCGGGCAGAACTGGAACCGGCGCCACTATCCATCTGCCTGGACAGCGCACCTGAGGGCAGCCTTGTCTACGAACGACTCCTCGAAGACGGCGAAGAAAGCTTTGTCGAGGCGGATGTGGAACGCGATCAGCCAGCCTGGTTCTTCTACACATCGGGCACCACGGGGCGTCCGAAGGCGGCGGTGCTGACGCATGGCCAGCTTGCCTTTGTCGTTGCGAGCCATCTGGCCGACATGTTCCCAGGAACCAGCGAGAACGACACTTCGCTGGTCATGACGCCGTTGTCGCACGGCGCCGGCGTCCATGCGCTTGCGTATGTGGCGCGAGGAGCGCCACAGATCATCCTCGGCGGCACTTCGCTTGATCCGGAAACGGTCTGGCAAACGGTCGCGCGGCACAGCGTGACGAATTTCTTCGCCGTTCCAACGCTGCTCAAGACCCTAGTCGAGCATCCCTCGGTCGATCACCACGACCACAGTTCGCTGCGTTATGTGAATTATGGCGGCGCGCCGATGTTTCGCGCCGACCAGGCTCTCGCCCTTGGCAAGCTCGGCAACGTCCTGGTCCAGCACTACGGGCTTGGCGAATTCACCGCGAACATCACCGTACTGTCACCCGGCCAGCACAATTCGGCCGGGGCCGGCTTGCCGGACCAGGCCGTGGGCACCTGCGGCGTCCCACGCACCGGCGTAGAGGTGGCGATCCTCGACACGAACGGCCGGCGCCTTGCCTGCGGAGAAACGGGGGAGATTTGCGCGCGTGGCCAGGCGGCCTTTCTCGGCTACCACAATGACGCTGAAGCCACGGCAAAGGTCTTCCGGCATGGCTGGTTCCACACCGGGGATCTCGGCTTCCTCGATGAGCGCGGCTTTCTGTACATAACCGGTCGTGCGTCCGACATGTATATTTCCGGCGGCTTGAACGTCTATCCCCGTGAAATCGAGGAAGCGATCCTTGGCGACGAGCGCATTAGCGAAGTGGCGGTGGTCGGCATGCCGCATCCAAGATGGGGAGAATGCGGCGTCGCGGTAGTGGTGCCGAACGCAGGCTGCGAGATCACCTCGGACGACGTCATCGACGGCCTCCATGGCCGCATCGCCAGGTACAAGATACCCAGGGAAGTGGTGTTCTGGCCGGAATTGCCGAAATCGGCCTATGGCAAAGTGCTGAAGCGGGAGATCATAACGCGGCTAACGCGAGGGCCTGCTCATGGATGTGCGGCCTGAGGAAGGGACGACGATGAAGATCGACGGCTTGGATCACGTGGTACTGACCGTAAGGAACATGGCGCAGACCATAGATTTCTACCAGCGCGTTCTCGGCATGCGCCATGTGGTGTTCGACGGCAGCTACAACGCTCTCCATTTCGGCAACCAGAAGATCAACCTTCACCCATATCGCGCCGAATACACGCCTCATGCGGACATCCCTGCGCCGGGAACGGGCGATCTATGCTTCATCGCAGGGGGTGGCATCGACGACATCGTCCAGGAACTCGAGGCGCTCAACGTTCCGGTCGAGCTGGGCCCTGTCGGCCAGACTGGCGCATGCGGCGCGATGCGCTCCGTCTACTTCCGCGATCCCGACAGAAACCTTATCGAAGTCGCATGCTACGCACCCTGACATTGCGCATAATGGTCAACAGATTCCCTCCAAGGCTCGCTTCATGGCCCGCCCGAAACTGAACCGCAAACCCGCTCCTCAAATGGAGGTGACCCGCCGCAGCCTCGATACGCAGGCTGCGGACAAACTACGCGATGCGATCCTGACGGGCGTGTTCGCGCCAGGCGAGAAACTGACTGAGGAAGTGATTGCCGAATCGTTTGGGCTCAGCCGCGGAACGATCCGAGCATCGCTGCGGGTTCTGGTGCATGAGGGGCTCATCATCCAGGAGCCTTATCGCGGCTATAGTGTCAGGTCGCTGACGTCGCGCAATGCCTGGGAGTTGTTTACGCTGCGCAACACGCTCGAGGCCTTCGCCGCGCGGCTGCTCGCCGAAACGATTACCGACGCCAAGCGGGATCGGCTCGACCAGGCCTACGACAAGGTCGTCAAGGCCGTCGCGTCCGGCGTAAGGGCGCGCGCCTTGGAGGCGGACTTCCAGCTTCATCAGGTGATCGCCGAACTGACGGAACACTCTGCCCTGCAGGCCCACTATGCGCTGATCGCCAGCCAGGTTCGACTCTATCAGTCACTGGTCAGCAAGTTCCTTTCGATGCAGGATTATATCGTCACGCACGAGCCGCTTATCGCGGCGATGCGGGAGGGCCGCTCCATCGACGCCGAGCGGCTGGCCGCAGAACACAACACCGCCGACGGCGAGCGCCTGGTCGAATGGCTCCGCGAGGCGGAAGACAGATCCACGGGTCGCGTCGACGGCCGGCCCATCGAACCCACAGCCGCTTAGACAACCATCGAAAGGAGGACACGTTTCGTAGTCGCATAAATTGCTAACAATAAACAATCAATCAAAACAAGGGGAAATTGTCATGACACTCAAATGGTGTCTTCTGATCACCGCGTCGCTTTGCGCGGCTATGGCCTCATCGGCCGCAAGTGCCGCAGACGACTCGCTCAGCCGCATCCAGGCGGCCAAGAAGGTCGTTGTCTGCTCATCCAACGACGTTCCATACGCCTACAAGAATCCGTCCAGCGGCAAGGTGGAAGGGACCGACATCGATATGGTCCGGGCCATCTTCGAGCCGCTGGGCGTGACCGAAATCGAGCTTTACGAAGTTCCGATCTCCGGCATCATTTCAGCGCTGAACACCAGTCGCTGCGACCTGATCTCGGACAACATCGCCATCACCGTCAAACGCTCCGAGCAGATTGCCTTTTCGGCGCCGATGTATCGCGCGGGGCAGGCGCTCGTGGTGCCCAAGGGCAATCCCGCCAAGATCAACAGCGAGGGCGACTTTCCGCATCATACGGTCGGTTCTTATCTCGGAACCATCCAGCTCGACTGGCTGAACAAGATGGCGGCCGCCGACTCCTCGATAACGGTCAAGGCCTACAAGAACATTCCGCAGATCCTTGCCGAGCTGCGGGCTGGGCGGTTGGACGCCGGCGCATTTGACGACATGGTCGCCTCCGACGCTTTGAAGAACGATCCGACGCTGCCCATCGAGATTCTCAACTACAAGATGCCCATCGGCGATTATGCCGTCGGGGCAGGCTTCCGCAAGGGAGACGTCGCGCTCAGGCAGGCTTTCGACGAGCAGAACCGGCAGCTCCAGCTTTCAGGGGGACTGCGCAAAATTCTCGAAAAATGGGGACTTCTGCCAGTCGAGCGGTATTTTCCGTTCCCGAACTGTTGCGGCTGATATTGACGGGAGATCGCCATGAACGATGTGCTTGGGTTCCTGCCGGCGCTGACCAGGGGTGCCATATTGACGGTCGGGATCACGGTCGCGTCGATGGCGATTGCCCTTGTGCTGGGCCTTCTCATCGCGCTGGCACGCATGTCGCCCATCGGAGCCATCCGATGGGCGATGGCAGTCTATGTCGACTTCATCAGGGGAACGCCGCTGCTGCTCCAGCTATTCTACATCTACTATGTGCTTCCTTATGTCGGCATCTACATACCGGCTCTGATCGCCGGGATCCTGGGCCTGTCGCTCAACTACGCGGCCTATCTCTCCGAAGTCTATCGCAGCGCCATATCTGCGATCGGCAAGGGACAGGTCGAGGCGGCGCGCTCGCTCGGCATGCGCCCGGCGCCCATCTTCCTGCTGGTCGTGCTGCCGCAGGCGATGCGGATCGCCATTCCGCCGATTGGAAACTACCTCATCGCCATGTTCAAGGACACCGCGCTGGTGGCGGTGATCTCGGTGAACGAGCTGATGTTTACCGCCGACCAGATAGCGTCGACCACATACAAATATCTAGAGGTCTACACAGCGGCCTTCGTCATCTACTTCCTCGTCAGCTATCCGGCTTCGATGGTCGTCCTCAGGATCGAAGACCGTATGAAACGTGCCCCCACAGGCTGAGACGCTTCGAAGCGTCGCCGTCGGCGTCCCCGCACCCCATGCGACCGTCATGAAAGAGATATGAAATGAACAGGTCACTCAACTTGCATCCCGAGGGCATCGCCTTCCTCGATGATCGCTACGTTCCGATCGCGGAAGCCTCGATCCCCTTGATGGATTGGGGCTTCACCCGCGGCGACGCCTGCCAGGACACGGTTTCCGTTCGCAAGGGCGCCTTCTTCAGACTGCAGGACCATTTGGACCGTTTCGAGGAATCCTGCGCCCGGCTCCGCTACAGAATGCCCTTTGCGCGCAAGGAAATCGGAAAGATCTTGAAGTCCTGCGTGGAGATGACGGGGCTGACCGATGCGACCGTCCAGATGATCATGACACGCGGAACGGGCCCCTCCGGATCGCGGGATCCGCGCCTGTGCAAGAACAGGTTCATGGCCTTTTGCGTGCCCTTCGTCGTGGTGGCCAACGAAGAGCAGCGCAAGCGCGGGCTCTCCGTCAGGATCTCCAGCCGCTGGCGCTTACCTCCGGATTCGGTTCCCTCGCATATCAAGAACTACAACTGGATCGATTTCGTGCTCAGCCTCTTCGACGCTTACGATGCTGGATGTGAAACTTCGCTGTTGAGGAACCATCTGGGCACCATCAGCGAAGGTCCAGGTTTCAATGTCTTCGCTCTGACGGGGGACGTGCTTGCAACCCCGGGATACAATGTCCTCGACGGCATAACCCGCCGATGCATCATCGAAATCTGCCGCGAGATCGGACAACCCGTCGAGGTGAAATCGATCTCCGAAAGCGACCTGACTGGCGCGAACGAGGTGTTCGCCACGAGCACCGCCGGTGGGATCATCCCGATCACCAGCGTCAACGGCAAACTGATAGGCGGTGGGAAGCCGGGAGCCCTTACCATGCGGCTGGAGCAAATCTACTGGACCAAACGGGACCAAGGCTGGCACGCGACGTCGCTCGACGAGCTCTGATTCCTATGTGACAAAGCAGCTTAAGGCTGTCATACCACTGCCCAGCCGCCTCAACGGCTTGCGCCCTTGCCCGGCTTCCGCTATAGAGCCGCCACCCGCGTAGACACCCTTGGAGGCAACGCGGAGGAAGGCCGGCCAGGCCTGTATGATCCCCAAAGCGTTTGGACAGCCAAAAGCATTGGATCGACCATGCAAGCTGCGACGGCTTTCGACGTTTACGGATGGGCTTGCCCGCCGCGAACGCTCCACAACACGCGAAAGGAAATGCCATGAGCCACGACGCTTACGAGCTCAAGGCCGAAGCGCGCGAACAGGTCGGTAAGGGGTCCGCCCGTGCAGTTCGCCGCAACGGTAAAGTGCCTGCAGTTATTTACGGCGACAAGCAGCCCCCCCTGGCGATTGCGCTCAACTACAAGGACCTCTTCTACAAGATCCACGGCGGCGGGTTCCTGACCACGATCGCCACGATCGATGTCGACGGCAAGAAGATCCAGGTCCTGCCGAAGGATTTTCAGCTCGATCCGGTCAAGGACTTCCCGGTGCATGTCGACTTCCTGCGCATCGGCAAGGACACCGAGGTCAATGTTGACGTGCCCGTCCACTTCATCAACGAGGAGAAGTCGCCCGGCATCAAGCGCGGCGGCGTGCTCAACATCGTTCGCCACGAAGTCGAGTTCCACTGCCCGGCCAACGCGATCCCGGAATTCATCACCGTCGATCTCACCGGCACCGAAATCGGCGACTCGATCCACATTTCGGCGGTTGTCCTGCCGGCCGGCGTCAAGCCGGTGATCTCCGATCGCGACTTCACCATCGCGACCATTGCCGGTTCCGCGGCGATGAAGCCGGAGACGGAAGAAACCACCGAGGCGGAGGCGCCGGAAGCGGCGGCCCCTGCCGAGGAAGAGAAGTAATCTCTTCCGCGCCCGGAGGCGACGATGCTTGTCTTTGCAGGCCTCGGCAATCCGGGCGCGAAATATCAGAACAACCGGCACAATGTCGGCTTCATGGCGGCGGACGCGATTGCCCGCCGCCATTCCTTTTCGCCCTGGTCGAAGAAGTTCCAGGGGCTGATTTCCGAAGGCACGCTCGGCGGCGAGAAGGTCCTGCTGATCAAGCCGCAGACCTTCATGAACCTGTCTGGACAGTCGGTCGGCGAAGCGCTGCGCTTCTACAAGCTCGACGCCGCCGCTCTCACCGTCTTCTACGACGAGATCGACCTTGCCGCCGGCAAGGTCCGGGTCAAGCTTGGCGGCGGTTCAGGCGGCCACAATGGCATCCGTTCGCTCGACCAGCATGTCGGCAATGCCTATCGTCGCGTGCGCATCGGCGTCGGCCATCCGGGCGTCAAGGAGATGGTGCACGGCCATGTGCTCGGCGACTTCGCCAAGGCCGACCGCGAATGGCTTGAGGTCTTGCTCGACGCGATCGCCGATGATGCAGGCTTGCTGGCCAAGGGCGACGACAGTTCCTTCATGAACCGCATCACGCTGGCGCTCCGCGACAAGCTCGTGCCGACCGGCGATGACGACCGGCCGCCACCCAAGGCGCCCAAGGCAAAAAGCCACATCCGCCAGGCGCGCCCGCAGCAGCCGGCTGTAAAGGCTCCCGAGAGCGGGCCGATGGCCGCGATGCTGAAGAAGCTGTTCGGCGGCAAGGACTGAGCGTCGAAACGATCGCGCCTGGGGCTTGACGTTCGTCACCCCTATCGCCCATAGCCCTCACCAAATCTCGAATTCCCGATAGGACCGGACGAACATGGGTTTCAAATGTGGCATCGTTGGCTTGCCCAACGTCGGCAAGTCGACGCTGTTCAATGCGTTGACCAGGACGGCCGCCGCGCAGGCCGCCAACTATCCTTTCTGCACCATCGAGCCGAACACCGGCGAGGTGGCGGTGCCGGACCCGCGCCTGCAGAAGATCGCTGCCATCGGCAAGTCGAAGGAGATCATCCCGACCCGCATCTCCTTCGTCGACATCGCCGGCCTCGTGCGCGGCGCCTCCAAGGGCGAAGGGCTTGGCAACCAGTTCCTCGCCAACATCCGCGAGGTCGACGCCATCGTCCATGTGCTGCGCTGCTTCGAGGATGACGACATCACCCATGTCGAGGGTCGCATCGATCCGGTCGCCGACGCCGAGACCGTCGAGACCGAGCTGATGCTTGCGGACCTCGAAAGCCTGGAGCGCCGCATCGTCCAGTTCCGCAAGCGCGCCGCCGGCAAGGACAAGGAAGCAATGGCTGTGCTGCCGATGATGGAGGCAGCGCTCGAACTGCTGCAGGCCGGCAAGCCGACGCGCTTCCTGCTCAACGGCATCGCCGCGGAGGATCTGCGCATCCTGCAGGGGCTGAACCTGCTCACCTCGCATCCCGTTCTCTATGTCTGCAACGTCGCCGAGGCGGACGCCGCCACCGGCAACGAGCATACCAAGGCGGTGGAGAAGATGGCGTCCGCGCAGGGCGCCGGCACGGTGGTGATCTCGGCGGCGATAGAGGCGGAAGTCGCCCAGCTTTCCGACGAGGAGGAAATGGAGTTCCTCGCCTCGATCGGTCTCGATGAACCGGGCCTCAACAAGGTGATCCGAGCCGGCTACGCGCTCTTGCACCTGATCACCTATTTCACCGTCGGGCCGAAGGAGACGCGCGCCTGGACGATCCACAAAGGCGATAAGGCGCCGCAAGCGGCCGGCGTCATCCACACCGACTTCGAACGCGGCTTCATCCGCGCCCAGACGATTTCGTACAACGACTTCATCACGCTGGGCGGCGAAATGGCCGCCAAGGAAGCGGGCAAGGCGCGCGACGAAGGCAAGGAGTATGTCGTCCAGGACGGCGACATCATGCTGTTCAAGTTCAACACCTGATCTTGGCGACCGCATAGGGAGAGGAGCGCCGACTGGTCTTGATATGAAAAAATTCCTAAGGTAAACTTGTTAGGGTGTTTGCGATCTTAATGCGATCTCGGAACCGTCGAAGAGAAGCGCGAAAATGGCCGAAACATCCATCGAATGGACTGACGCAACGTGGAATCCGGTCGCAGGATGCACAATCCTTACGGCAGGGTGCACAAATTGCTACGCCATGCGCATGGCCTCCCGCCTCGAAGCGATGGGGCTGAGAAATATGCAGGGCTAACTCGGAAAAGCGGTGGAAGGGCGAAATGGACAGGCAGGATCAAGCTTGACCATTCATCTCTCGGCATTCCGGCCTCATGGAAGAAACCACGACGCGTTTTCGTCAATTCGATGTCGGACCTTTTCCATCCAGATGTGCCTGTAGACTTCATCCGTGAGGTTTGGCGCGTCATGGAGACAACTCCGCACCACACCTATCAGGTACTTACCAAGCGGCCAGATAGGATGGCTGAAATCCTCTCGACAGACAGTTTCAAAGTGCTGCCAAACGTCTGGCTCGGAACAAGTGTAGAGGATAGTCGCGTGCTTTACAGGTTAGATGAACTTCGATCTGTTCCGGCGGTGATCAGATTTGTCTCCTATGAGCCGTTGATAGGCTCCGTAGCGGGTGGAAGCCTAACAGGTATTCATTGGGCGATTGTTGGTGGAGAGAGCGGCCCCAACGCCCGCCCAATGGACCCAATCTGGATCGATGAGATTTTCGATCAATGTACTGATGCCGACGCCGCCTTCTTTTTCAAACAATGGGGCGGGAAGAATAAGAAAGCGACGGGGCGAACCTATCGCGAGCGCTTGTGGGATGATCTACCAGAACTGAGAATGTGAGATGCCATTCTGGTCGCCAGCTTCACAGCTGCCGGACTAGTGTTCGAGACGGCAAAGAAAAGCGACGCAAGCGGCGCACCGTTTTTGTGATGAAGCCGCACCGGATCAAGGACAGCACCTTTGAAAGCGGTTTCGAGGCGTTCTTTCACATAAGCCTCAATTGCGTTTACGTCGGCTCGACGCACCGCCTGCCCTTGCGTTTCGAAAATGTCTTCAGGCGCAATTTCGTGATTGTACCAACGAGAGCGCCAATCACTGGCACCCAGGACCCGATCTAGACTGGCTTGCTTGCCAAGATCGAGTTTTGCCGGATCGTGCGGAGCGTTCCTATACAGGCCGGACAGCGGGAAGAAATACCAGCAATCCAGTGCCTCGGTCTTGGCAATTGCTTCCACCGTCTGCCAAGAGACCTCCATGCCGTATGGATCAAGAAAAACAACACCACGTATTCCACGGCCAACAATTTCAGAACCTCGCCAAGGGGTATTCGTACACAAACGCTGCACGAGTTTATTAGCGTCACCGTTTCGCGCGATGATTTTGCGATCTGGATACTCATCAATCAGAGTTTGAAGTTCTGAAAACCGAGACGCGTCTTGCTCAATGAGGACAATTGAGTGCATTGGTGGATCGATCTCGATCGCGATCCGCGCCGATCCTGGCGTCGTTATTTCCTCCGGCTCTGCAAAATCCGGTCCGAACAGCGGCAAGCCGGGACGTACTTCCGTGCGAGTACCAGAACTGGCAAATGCATCGATGTAGATGCAAGCGAACTGCTGATTTTGAAGCGCGATCGAAAACGCCCTCAAATACTCTTGCAGGCATCTAAGCTTTCTCGACGTATCAGGTCCGCCAAAGACATGCTTTGCCAATTTGAACATCCCCACCCGAGAACATTATCCAATCCGGAAAATAAACAGGTGTCTAGATGCTTTAGCATACACGGGAGCAAATAACGCCAAGGCTGGGAAACGCCCTTCACCTCTATCGCAAAATTATCCAGAAAAAGCGTTGGCGCACTCGGCGCAGGCAGCTATTCGCCTGCCTTGACCTTGTCAGACTAGGGGTCTAATCGGCTGCAGGACGCGGTCGGAGCTCTCATCGAAAGTGCTCTCTCCGTGTAATCCGAAATAACGCGCCTGTCCTGAACACACCTTTGACTCCAGCAAGGGAGACCCGGCGATGATCAAGGCCTTCGTCGTGGACAATGATCGCCTGCGCGTCACCGACGATCTTGCGCGAGACGGCGACCGGGTCGTCTGGGCCGACCTGTTCAATCCGACCAAGGAGGAAGAGGCCATCATCGAGGGCTGGCTGGGCATTGCCATCCCAACCCGAGAGGAGATGGAAGAGATCGAGATCTCGAGCCGCCTCTATGTCGAGGACGGCGGCTACTTCATGACCGCCGTGCTGCCTGCGCAGACCGAGGTCGACGATCCGTTGATGTCGCCGGTGACCTTTGCGCTCGCCGGCAATCGGCTGATCACCATCCGCTACCACGAGCCCAAGGCCTTCAAGACTTTCCCGCTGCGCGCCGAAAAAGTGGCGACCGGCTGCACCAGCGGCGACACCATCCTGATCGGCCTCTTGGAAGCGATCGTCGATCGGCTCGCCGACATCCTCGAGCGCGCCGGCCGCGACGTGGAAGTGATCTCGCGCGACATCTTCGAGGCGCGCTCGACCAAGGCTTCGAAGCGCAACCGCGATTTCCAGGAGCTCTTGAAAGGCATCGGCCGCAAGGAGGATCTCGCCTCTTCCGTTCGCGACAGCCTGATCTCGCTGCAGCGCCTGGCCGGCTTTCTCGCCCATGTCGCGGCCCAGACAAAGATGAGCAAGGATGTGCGGGCCCGCATCAAGACCCTGTCGCGCGACGTGCTGTCGCTTGCCGACCACGCCACCTTCCTGTCGCAGAAGATCTCCTTCCTGCTCGACGCCACGCTCGGCATGATCTCGATCGAGCAGAACGCCATCATCAAGATCTTCTCGGTTGCCGCGGTCATCTTCCTGCCGCCGACGCTGGTCGCCTCGATCTACGGCATGAACTTCGACATCATCCCCGAGCTCAAATGGGAGTTCGGCTATCCCTTCGCCATTGGCCTGATGGTGATCTCGGCGATCCTGCCTTTCTGGTATTTCCGCCGCCGCGGCTGGCTCTGACCGCGCGGCGCGTCGCCGACAGCCCTTTGGCTGGCTCACCAGAAAGGACTTGACCAAATCCCCTTCGGCCGTCATCCGGGATGCCGACCTTGGGGATCACGCATTCGTCAACTGGATTGCCGACATGACCGGAAAGACCTGGGCCTATGAGGACTTCGTCGAGGGCGTCTCGCTCGATCTCGGCAGCAAGAATGTCAGCGCGGCCGAGATCATCGAGTTCGCCAGCGAATTCGATGCTCAGCCGATGCATCTCGACGAGGAGGCCGGCAAGGCCAGCATCCTGGGCGGCCTTTCGGCTTCGGGCTGGCATACCTGCGCGATGTTCATGCGCATGCTTTGCGACGCCTTCCTGCTCGATTCGACCTCGCAAGGCTCGCCGGGCATCGAGCATGTCAAATGGAAGAAGCCGGTTCTGGCCGGTGATCGCCTTACCGGCAAGGTCACCGTGCTTGCCAAGCGCCAGTCCAAATCCAGGCCTCAGTTCGGACTCGTCAGCATGCGCAGCGAGTTGTTCAACCAGCGCGGCGAATGCGTCTTCGAGCTCGAGAACACGGGCATGTTCCTGACCCGAGAGGCCATCGCGTGACCCTGGACGAGTATTTCCTGATCGGTGAAACCGTCACCCTCGGCTCGCATAAGTTCGGCGCCGAAGAGATCAAGGCCTTCGCCAAGAAATACGATCCGCAGGTCTTCCATGTCGACGAGGAGGCGGCGAAGAAGAGCGTGCTCGGCGGACTCTGCGCCTCTGGCTGGCACACCGCCGCCACCTGGATGAAATACAACCTCGAAAAGCGCATGGAGACCGAGGGCGTGCGCTGGACAGGTCCCGGCCCGCAGCCCGAATTTGGCCCGTCGCCTGGCTTTCGCAATCTCAAATGGCTGAAGCCGGTCTATGCCGGCGAGACCGTGACCTTCACGCGCACCGCGCTTGCCCATCGTCCCCTTGCCGGGCGCCCTGGCTGGAGCCTGCTCACGCTGCGCTCGGAAGGCTTTGACTCGACCGGCGACAAGGTCATCGAGTTCGACAGCGCGGTGCTGGTGAAGGTGGAATAATTTCCTTCTCCCGTTCACGGGGAGAAGGTGCCCGAAGGGCGGATGAGGGGCGGCGCCAGCGATGGCGTCTCAAACTCGACCGTCGCGCTTACCCCTCACCCTGCTCCGCTCGCGATGCTCGCTCCGCTTCCCTCTCCCCGTAAACGGGGCGAGGGAGAAGTGCTAATGCCCCTCGAATCCGATCAGCGTCCTTACCGGCACGCCGAGCGCTTCCAGCTTCTGGCGTCCGCCGAGATCCGGCAGGTCGACGACGAAGCAGGCGGCGACGATGTCGGCGCCGATCTGGCGCAGGAGCTTCACTGCCGCTTCCGCCGTGCCGCCGGTGGCGATCAGGTCGTCGACCACGATCACCTTCTCGCCGGGCGAAACGCCGTCCTTGTGCATCTCCATCTCGTCCAGCCCGTATTCGAGGCTGTAGGCGACGCGAACCGTCTCGTAAGGCAGCTTGCCCTTCTTGCGGATCGGCACGAAGCCAGCCGAAAGCTGGTGCGCCACGGCGCCGCCAAGGATGAAGCCGCGCGCCTCGATGCCGGCGATCTTGTCGATCTTCAGTCCGGCATAAGGATGCACCAACTCGTCGATGGCCCGGCGGAAAGCGCGCGCATCGCCGAGCAGCGTGGTGATGTCGCGGAACAGGATGCCGGGTTTCGGATAGTCGGGGATGGTGCGGATCGCGGCAAGCAGCGTGTCTTCGAGCGAGGATTTCATGAGACGGGGCTCTCCGCGTGTCGGGCTGTCGGCTATGAACGGCGTCGGCGCATCTCGGCACGACGCAACCAACAACGGCTACCGCGATGCTGGGCCGGAGACAAGCGCATCCGGCAAAGGACTGATATCGCTTGGCTTGTCCCGGGCGTCATCTGCCAGCGGCTTCGCGCTTCATAGACAGCAGCACGCTCGCATAAAAAGCTCTCGACCAGCCTTACCTTCGACGCATGAAAAAGGGCGCCCAAGGCGCCCTTTCAAGCTCTGGCGAAGCCGGATCACATGCCGAGATCGGAACGCAGTTCGGAGCGCGCCACTTCGTACTCGGCCTTGAAATCGGGGCGGCTGAGCAGGACCGCGGCAATCACGCTGCCGGAAATCTTACCCATCTCGATATCGGACGGATAGTGGATGCCGCCGACTACGCGGTTGTGGGCATACTCTGCCGCGCGCGCCATGATCTCGGCTCGCTTTTCCGGAACCATGTCGGACAGGATGATGCCCATCATGGTCCCGACCGTCGCGTGGCCCGACGGCCATGAGCCGGAGTTCGACAGCTTCACGACGGGTTTGACCAGATCGCTGAGCTGATGCGGGCGCGGACGCTTCCAGACATCCTTGGCAGGGTCGACGACCGCGCCCTCGGTGGCCGCAACGCGATCGAAGAAGGCACTGAACTTCGGCAGCGTCTCCTTGTTGAATTTCGGCCCCATGACGTCGGCGAAACGCCAGACATTTTCCTCGGCATCGGCGATGGCGCGCTTTTCCATCTCGGGAGTACGCGTCACCTGCAGCGTCAGCACCTCGCCGAGTTCGGCCTTGGTTTCGGCCGAATCGTTGGCCGGAGGCG
Source organism: Mesorhizobium sp. LEGMi-168a (assembly GCF_058312955.1). Classification (NCBI taxonomy): domain Bacteria; kingdom Pseudomonadati; phylum Pseudomonadota; class Alphaproteobacteria; order Hyphomicrobiales; family Phyllobacteriaceae; genus Mesorhizobium; species Mesorhizobium sp. LEGMi-168a. Next base: position 43,504 of record NZ_JBZEGV010000016.1, on the reverse strand, counting down.
GCGGCAGGATCATCGTCAGGTCGATGTCCTTGCTCGTGACGAAAGGTTGCGCCTCTTCGGCGTGAGCGACGGTACCGGCGATAAGCAGCAGAAAGCCCGCCGCGAGCGATGCGTATCTTTTCATGGGTGCGATCCTTTGATGAGGCAATGCAGGATCGCCTCGGGCGGTGACGGCCGTGTGACAGGTCGGCCCCTTCGCGGTTGCGCTGCAATGAAAAAGGGCGCCCTGCGGCGCCCTTCAAAACTTATGGGGACCCTGGCTCAGTGCGCTACGTCGGCCCACACCTTGCGCTTGGTCATGTAGACCAGCGCGCCGAACAGCAACAGGAACACCAGCACGCGGAAGCCGGTCTTCTTGCGGTCCTCGAGGTGCGGCTCGGCGGCCCACATCAGGAATGCGGCGACGTCGCGCGAATACTGGTCTACCGTCTGCGGCGAGCCGTCGTCATAGGTCACCTGGCCGTCCGAGAGCGGCTTCGGCATCTTCAGCGACACGCCGGACAGGAAGTACGGATTGTAGTGCGTGCCTTCCGGGATCGCCATGCCGGCCGGCGGCGTCTGGTCGTAGCCGGTCAAGAGCGAGTGAATGTAATCCGGGCCGCCCTGGGCATACTGGGTGAAGATGTCGAAGACGAAGCGCGGGAAGCCGCGCTCGACGCCGCGCGCCTTGGCGAGCAGCGACATGTCGGGCGGCGCGGCGCCGCCATTGGCGGCCGCTGCGGCCTGCTCGTTCGGGAACGGCGCCGGGAAGTGGTCCGAAGGCTTGCCCGGGCGGTCGAACATGTCGCCGGCATCGTTCGGGCCGTCATGGATGGTGTATTCGGCGGCCAGCGTCTTGATCTGCGCTTCCGAATAGCCGAGGCCCTCCAGCGTGCGGAACGCCACCAGGTTCATCGAGTGGCAGGCCGAGCAGACTTCCTTGTAGACCTTCAGGCCGCGCTGCAGCTGTGCCTTGTCGTAGGTGCCGAACGGGCCGGCGAAGCTCCAGCTCATTTCCTTCGGCTCGTTGATCGGGAAATGCGTCGGGGCAGCCGCGTTGTGTTCCTCTTCGGCAGCGATGGCCGCGGTGCCCGCGACCACCAGGCCGAGCAGCGCCAGCGAGGTGAGAATCTTCTTCATGCCAAATCCCCTCAGATTCTCAGCCCTTGGTTTCCGGCGCGCGCACCGCGCCTGCCGGATGTCCGCCGGCCCCCTTGTTCTTCTTTTCCAGCACCGCCTCGGTGATCGAGTTCGGCAGGCGCCGCGGCGTCTCGATCAGGCCAAGCACCGGCATGACGACCAGGAAGAAGGCGAAGTAGAACAGCGTCGCCATCTGCGCCATGAACACGTAGCTGCCTTCCGCCGGCTGCGAGCCCAGCCATCCGAGCAGCATGGCATCGGCCACGAACAGCCAGAAGAACAGCTTGTACCAGGGCCGGTAGACCGCCGAGCGCACCTTCGAGGTGTCGAGCCACGGCACCAGGAACAGCATGGCGATGGCGCCGAACATGCACAGCACGCCGCCGAGCTTGGAGTTGATCGGCCCGATGTTGAAGGTGATGGCGCGCAGGATCGCGTAGAACGGCAGGAAGTACCATTCCGGAACGATGTGGGCCGGCGTCTTCAGCGGGTTGGCGACCGTGTAGTTGTCCGGGTGGCCGAGATAGTTCGGCAGGTAGAAGACGAAATAGGCGAAGACGAACAGGAACACGATCATGCCGAACGCGTCCTTGATGGTGGCGTAAGGCGTGAAGGCAACGGTGTCGGTCTTCGACTTGACCTCGATGCCGGTCGGGTTCGACTGGCCGACGACATGCAGCGCCCAGATGTGCAGCACGACGACGCCGGCGATCATGAACGGCAACAGGTAATGCAGCGCGAAGAAGCGGTTCAGCGTCGGGTTGTCGACGGCGAAGCCGCCGAGCAGCAGCTCCTGGATCCAGTTGCCGACCAGCGGAATGGCGCTGAAGAAGCCGGTGATGACGGTGGCGCCCCAGAAGCTCATCTGTCCCCAGGGCAGCACGTAGCCCATGAAGCCTGTGGCCATCATCAGGAGGTAGATGATGCAGCCGAGGATCCAGAGCAGCTCGCGCGGCGCCTTGTAGGAGCCGTAGAAGAGCCCGCGGAAGATGTGGATGTAGACGGCGACGAAGAAGAACGAGGCGCCGTTGGAATGGAGATAGCGCAGGAGCCATCCCGAATTCACGTCGCGCATGATCTTCTCGACCGAATCGAAGGCGAGAGTGGTGTCGGATGTATAGTGCATGGCCAGCACGATGCCGGTCAGGATCTGCGCCGCCAGCATGATCGACAGGATGCCGCCGAACGTCCACATGTAGTTGAGGTTGCGCGGCACCGGATAGGCGACGAAGCTGTCATAGACCAGCCTGGGCAGCGGCATGCGGGCGTCGAACCAGCGTCCGATGCCGGTCTTCGGCGTGTAGGTGGAGTGTCCCTCGCTCATCGAAATATCCCCTGCCTCAGCCGATAAGGATCTTGGTATCGGAAATGAATTTGAATACCGGGATCGCCATGTTCTCGGGCGCCGGGCCTTTGCGGATGCGGCCGGCTGTGTCGTACTGCGAGCCGTGGCACGGGCAGAACCAGCCGCCGAAATCGCCTTCCTGGCCGAGCGGGATGCAGCCGAGATGGGTGCAGACCTGAACCATCACCATCCAGGCTTCCTTGCCGGGCGTGGTGCGGTTGGCGTCGGTCGCCGGCGCGTCGGCCGGTAGGTTGGCGTTGCGGGCGATCGGATCCTTGAGATCATTGAGGCTGACCGCCGCGCCGTCCTTCATTTCCTTTTCGGTGCGGTTACGTACCACGACCGGCTTGCCGCGCCACTTGACGATCAGCGAGCTGCCGGGCTGCAGCGAGGAGACATCGACCTCGACCGAAGCCAGCGCCAGCGTCGAGGCATCCGGCTGCATCTGGTCGATGAACGGCCAGGCGACGGCGCCCGCGCCGACCACACCGGCCATGCCGGTGGCGATATAGAGAAAATCGCGACGGTTGGGATCGTGGATGTCGGTTGCGCTCACGGGTGCCTGATCCTTTCGCCTCTTTCCGTGCCGGCGGCCGAGCCTTATCCCCGCTCCATCGCGCCGGCCCGACAGCGCATGGCGAACAGGCTAGCGAATTCCTCCGGCATTTGGAGTTCGGTTTATGCGTGCAGCCCGTTTTTGTCCAGACGGGTGAAGGCACAAGGGCAGATTGTCGCGGGTCCATGTCGCGGCCTGCGCCGGGGCGTTCTCGCCAGACCGCTGGACGCCTTGAAACTCCTGGAAATCGGGGACGAAATCGAGTTCTTGTTCGCCTCGACAGTGGCTGCTGGCCCGGTCTATTCTCAAGCCATGGCGCATGTCATTAAACGGGACGGATGGGCGGAGGCGCCCGACCGCTGGCAAGGCGAGCTGCAATGCGGCGCCTTTGGCTCCAGAAGCTGCCTGATCTTCAATTATCTGCCCGGCATCGGCGGCGGCCCGCGCCTGCACAAGCACCCCTACGCGGAGATCTTCATCATCCGCGCCGGCACCGCCCTGTTCACGGTCGGCGACCAGCAGATCGGGGCTTCGGCCGGCCAGATCCTCATCGTCCCGCCCGACACGCCGCACAAATTCACCAATCTCGGCCCTGGCCCGCTCGAGACCACCGACATCCACGAGAACGGCAGCTTCATCACCGAATGGCTGGAGTAGACCATGATCCCGAACCGAAGGTTAGCGTAGCAAAAAGTGGGAACCGGTTTTCGGGAAAGATCATGGTCAAACTAAAGAGTGCTAGCTGGCGCCCAGCCTGACCAGCACCGCCCTCGGGATGCTGTATTCGCGGATCACGGCGTCGTGCTTGCGCAATCCGCAGAGCTCGCGCTGGATGAAATAGCCGTGGACGGCTGCCGCCGCTTCCTTCAGCAGCCGGTTGCGATCCCCGCTCTCGCCGTTTTCTCGCAGCTTCGCCAGCGTCTCCTCGACGCGCTGGCCGGCGCGGCCAAGGGCGGCCGCCTTTTCGGCCAGGATTTCGTGGCCGAGCAGGTCGAGCGCGCTTTCCTGCGCGCCGCTTCGTCCGAAATTGCTGGGCATCCGAACCGACATGGTTGCGTTCTACTCCGCTGGCCGCGTCTCTTCCAGCACGCTTTCCTCATTGAACAGGAAGCCGCCGGACTGCCGCTTCCACAGCCGCGCATAGAGGCCGTCGAGCACCACCAGCTCGTCATGCGTGCCCTGCTCGACGATGCGGCCGCCGTCGAGCACCACCAGCCGGTCAAGCGCGGCGATGGTGGACAGCCGATGCGCGATGGCGATGACGGTCTTGTCCTCCATCAGCCTTACCAGGTTTTCCTGGATCGCCGCCTCGATGTCGGAATCGAGCGCCGAGGTCGCCTCGTCGAGGATGAGGATCGGCGCATCCTTGAGGAAGAGGCGGGCGATCGCCACGCGCTGACGCTGCCCGCCCGAGAGCTTGACGCCGCGCTCGCCGACGTAAGCCTCGTAACCGGCTCGACCGCGGTTGTCGCGCAGGCCCATGATGAAATCATGCGCCTCGGCCTTGCGCGCCGCCGCGATCACCTCTCTGTCGGTCGCGTCCGGCATGCCGAGCTTGATGTTGTCGCGCAGCGAGCGGTGGAACAGCGCGGTATCCTGGCTGACCACGCCGATATTGGCGCGCAGCGAATTCTGCGTTACGCCCGCGATGTCCTGGCCGTCGATCAGGATCTTGCCGCCCTCGAGGTCGTAGAGGCGCAGGATGAGATTGGCCAGCGTCGTCTTGCCGGCGCCCGACGGGCCGACCAGCCCGACCTTCTCGCCGGGACGCACGACGAGGTCGATGCCGTCCAGAACGCCTGCCCCCTTGCCGTAGTGGAAGGTGACGTTCCTGAGGTCGATGCGGCCGCCGGCAACCACCAGTTCCTTGGCGTCAGGGGCGTCGGTCAGGCCGAGCGGCTGCGAGATCAGCGCCTTGGAATTCTCGAGCACGCCGAGGTTCCTCAGGATGCTGTTGAGCTGCATCATCACCCGTCCCAGCAGCATGTTGAGCCGCAAGACAAGAGAAAGCGTGAAGGCCACGGCGCCGACGGTGATCGAACCTTCCACCCAGAGATAGACGGCAAAGGCGGCGATCGTCGTGATCATGATGCCGGAAAGCGTCGTCAGGGCCAAGCGCACGCCGGTCAGCCGGCGCGTGAACGGGCGCAGTGCGTCGAGATAGATGTCGAAGCCGCTGCGGATATAGCGGTCATCGCCGTCGGCGGCGAACAGCTTCAGCGTCTGCACGTTGGAATAGGAATCAACGATTCGCCCGGTGATCATCGAGCCGGCCTCGGCGGTCGCCTCGGCATGCTTGCGGATCGCCGGCAAGTGGAGCCTGGCCAGCCAGCCGAAGGCGACGATCCAGATCACCACCAGCACCGCTAGCCGCAGATCGAGGCCGGCGACCAGCGCCAGCGTCGTCACCGTGTAGACGATCATGAACCAGATGACCTCGATGAAGCTCTCCATCAGGTCGCCGGTTGCCTGCCCAGCCTGCCAGACCTTGGTGGCGATGCGCCCGGCGAAATCGTTCTGGAAGAAGGCGTAGGATTGGCGCGAGACATGCCGGTGCGCCTGCCAGCGCACCAGGCTGTAGAAGCCCGGCGTGATCGTCTGCTCGTCAACCAGTGCCGAAAGGCCGACCACCAGCGTGCGGATGATCAACACCACCGCGCCCATGAACAGAAGCTCGGGACCGGCGGCGGCCCACAACGCGTGCCAGCTGCGTTCGCCGGGAAGCTGGTCGAGGATATCGACCAGCCGTCCGACGAAATAGAACAGCCCGGCCTCGACCAGCGGCGCGATGCCGCCGATGATCAGCATGGCGAAGAAGGCGAGCTTCGCCTGCCCGACATAGTGCCAAAGGAAGCCGCGGACGCTGGCGGGTGGCCGAAGATTCGCCGGCTCGCGGAACGGGTAGACCCAGCGTTCGAACCAGCGATAGACGGCCTTCATCATTCCGCGGCTTCACCTTTGGCACCAAAGTCATTGGCGACCGCGTCGTTGGCGGCCTCGGCCGGCATGTCGTCGAGCAGGAAGCCGCCGGACTGGCGCTGCCAGAGCTGGGCGTAGAGCCCGCTGTTGGCGACGAGTTCCTCATGCGAGCCTTCCTCGATGACGCGGCCCTTGTCCAGGACGACGAGCCTGTCCATCGCCGCGATGGTCGACAGCCGGTGCGCGATGGCGATGACGGTCTTGCCCTGCATCAGCTTGTAGAGGTTCTCCTGGATCGCCGCCTCGGCTTCCGAATCGAGCGCCGAGGTCGCCTCGTCGAGAATGAGGATCGGCGCGTCTTTCAGCATGACGCGGGCGATGGCGATGCGCTGCCGCTGGCCGCCGGACAATTTGACGCCGCGGTCGCCGACATGGGCATCGAAATTCTTGCGGCCGTCGGAATCGGAAAGCTCACTGATGAAGTCCAACGCCTCCGCACGCTTCGCTGCCTCGATCAGCATGTCGTTGCTGGCATCGGGCCGGCCGTAGAGGATGTTGTCGCGCACCGACCGGTGCAGCAGCGAGGTATCCTGTGTCACCATGCCGATTTGCGCGCGTAGCGAGTCCTGCGTCACCGCCGCGATCTCCTGGCCGTCGATCAGGATCCTGCCGCTTTCGAGGTCGTAGAAGCGCAACAGAAGGTTGACCAGCGTCGACTTGCCGGCGCCGGAGCGGCCGACAATGCCGACCTTCTCGCCGGGCTTCACAGCCAGCGACAGGTTTTCAATGACGCCCTTCTGCTTGCCATAGTGGAAGCGTATGTCCTCGAAGCGGATCTCGCCTTGACTGACGGCGATGTCCCTGGCGCCCGGCCTGTCCTCGACCAGCCGCGGCAGCGAGATCGACTGGATGCCGTCCTGCACCGTGCCGATGTTCTCGAACAGGCCCGACATCTCCCACATGATCCACTGCGACATGCCCCACATCCTGAGCACCAGGCCGATGACCACGGCCACGGCGCCGATCGTCACAGCCTGGCCAAGCCACAGCCAGAGCGAGATCGCCGTGACCGAGAACAGCAGCAGCGAATTCAGGATGTAGAGCAAGCCATAGAGCACGGTTACCAGCCGCATCGAGCGATAGACGGTGTCGAGGAAGCGTCCCATCCCTTCCTTGGCGAAAGCCGCCTCGCGCCGCGCATGCGAAAACAGCTTCACCGTCTGGATGTTGGTGTAGCTGTCGACGACGCGGCCGGTCATGGTCGAGCGCGCATTGGCCTGTTCCTCGCCGACCTTGCCCAGCTTGGGAATGAAATAGCGCAGCAGCCCTATATAGCCGACCAGCCAGACGACAAGCGGCGCCGCCAGCCGCCAGTCGGCCGAGCCGACGATGAACAGCATGCCGAGGAAGTAGACGATGACGTAGTTGAGGACGTCGATCAGTTTGATCACGCATTCGCGCACGGCGAGCGCGGTCTGCATCAGCTTGGTGGCGATGCGGCCGGCGAACTCGTCCTGATAGAAGGCCATCGACTGCTTGAGCAGGTAGCGATGCACCTGCCAGCGGATGCGCATGGGATAGTTGCCCATCAGCGTCTGCTGGTTGAGCAGCGAATGCAGCCAGACCGTGCCCGGCAGGGCGAACAGCACGACGAAGGCCATGCCGGCAAGCTTCCAGCTCTCGGTCTGCAGGAACGTCTCGCGATTCTGCGCCGACAGCCAGTCGACGATGCGGCCGAGGAAGCCGAACATCCATACTTCGGTGAAAGCGATCGTCGTCACCAGCAGTGCATCGAGAATGATGTATGGCCAGGCCCCGCGCGTATAATGCACGCAGAAGGCGACCAGCGTCTTCGGCGGCTCGACCGGCTCCGCGGCGGGAAACGGATCGAGCCTCTTTTCAAACCAGCGGAACATTCCGGGCACTCGACTGTCTATGCGCTCACGCGGCGCGGGATTGATGGGCAAGGCCTTTCGGCCGCGCGGCGCGACGGGCCGGCGATACGGAATCACTCGCATCGCCGGCCCTGCTTCGCGCAATATAGGGTGTCGCGGGCTTTTCGCCGACAGGCTCACCAGAGGATCCTGACGGACCTGAGATTCCTGACGGCACGTTGGAGCCAGCCCGCGCTTTCTCGCCCGGCCGGAACAGCCTTGCGATACGGCGCACCAGCGAAGGCCGGCCGGGATCGGGCACGGCGCGGGAAAAATCGACATCCGGCAGCATGCCGCGATGCGGACGCCGGCGCGTCTTGGCATGCACCGCCGACGAATAGGTCTCGCCGATCAGCAGCGCCCAGGTCGCCATCTTGCGCTCGTGCAGGCTTCTTGAACCCGGTATTTTGTAGGGATCGAACATCGGTCCGTCCTCCATGTGCAAATGCGTTAAAAAGGGTGACACGAACTCGACCTCCGGCATTCGGCCGGAGGCACGAAACGCGTCGGTCAGGACATGACGGCAAGCGTCAGCCCGGACACGACTAGAGGCGTCGGTCTCGACGGTCTTGACACGTTCAGCTGGGGCGCTCGGCCCCTTTGGCAGTTTGAAAAACATCGCAGGATTCCTTCGAAAGCCGAAACTGGGTTCGGCGGGAATCGGTGCGATGAGGTCTTAAAGTGTCAGAAGAATCGTCGTACCGAAACCGCCGTTGGGCATACATGAGCCCCGGAGAGGCGCTGCCCGGAGAGGAACTGGAAGTGCATGGTCATCATGTGGTCCCCCTCCTTCGGTTCGGGTTGACGATGGTGGGCATATACTCGACTTCGCAGAAAATGGCCACCCGCCAGTCCAGAAATCGCCAAAAGCGGGAGACGCCTGTGGCCGATCTGCCACTTATTAGAAAGATGCGGAAATGAACGACCGTCTCCGCATCGCGCTCTACCAGCCTGATATCGCCGGCAACACCGGGACGATCCTGCGCTTGGCCGCCTGCCTTGATCTCGGTGTCGACATCATCGAGCCGGCCGGCTTCCCGCTCTCCGACCGGGCGCTGAAACGGGCCGGCATGGATTACCTCGAAATGGCGGCGCTTTCCCGCCATGCCGACTGGCACGCCTTCGAGGAATGGCGCCGGACGAGCGCGCGCCGTCTGGTGCTGCTCACCACCAAGGCCGAGACGGCCTACACCGATTTTTCTTTTGCCGCCGGCGACATCCTTCTGTTCGGCCGCGAATCCGCCGGCGCGCCGGAAGAGGTCCATCAGGCGGCCGATGCGCGACTGACCATCCCGATGCGGCCGGGCGCGCGCAGCATCAATGTCGCGCTCTCCGTCGCCATGGTTGCGGGCGAAGCGCTCCGCCAGCTCGGCTAAAGCAATTCCAGGAAAAGCGTGAAGCGGTTGGGCGCGGCGCCTTCGCCATAGCCTTCCGTCCGGAATTGCGTCAAAACAACGAGCCAGTATTCTCAGCCCTCGTTCGCCGTCGCGAACCGCCTCCCCTTCGGCCGTCATTTTCACCCAGGCGCACATCGCCTTCTCCTGCATTTGCCTTGCCAGGATTTCCTCGCTACAAGCTCAACCTAACTTGAGGTCAAGGGGAAACTGCGTAGTGGCTCCGATAAGGGAATTGACGGTCGGCCAGGTGGCGATGCGCAGCGGTGTGGCGGTGTCGGCGCTGCATTTCTACGAGGCGCGCGGGCTGATCCGCAGCCATCGCACGGCGGGCAACCAGCGGCGCTACGGCCGCGACGTGCTGCGGCGGGTGGCGATCATCCGCATCGCCCAGGAGGTCGGCATCTCGCTCGCCGAAATCGCCGCGACATTCCGGTCCCTGCCCGAAGGCCGCACGCCGACGCGCGAGGACTGGAACCTGCTTTCAACGGCTTGGCGCGATGGGCTCGACCACAAGATCAGCCAGTTGAAGAAGCTGCGCGACGGCCTGACCGATTGCATCGGCTGCGGCTGCATGTCGATCGACAAATGCCCGCTCAGGAACAAGGACGACCGGTTGGCGAGGGAAGGCACCGGAGCGAGGCGGCTGGTTGCGCGTTGATGGTCAATCGGCAGCCGGCAGCCGCCGCATGGTGAATTCGATGACGTCGCCCGGCCGTTCGAACCAGCTTTCGATCTCGGTCCAGTAGGCCTGCTTGGGAAAGCGTTCGAACCACTCCTTGGCCTTGAGGCGTGCCGCAGGGCGCGGCAGAACGAAGGTCTCGCGCAGGAATCCGTCGCGCGGCTCTCTTTCGCGCTCGGCCCGCGAGCGCTCCAGCCTCTTCCTCAAGCCATCCAGCGGCGGTCTTGCCGGGGTGCGCACGAAGGAACTCCTTGCACCTTGGTCAGACAGGACTTGACCCTTGCCCTTAAGAGATTAGGGATCGCGCGCGGAAAAAACGAGTCATTTGTCGGGCAAGCAAGCCCGTGACTGGAGACCGAATTGGAACGACCTGACCTTCCCGTGGGGCTGCCGGCCGACATCGAGCAGAAGAAAATGAAGGCCCGCCTCTGGTTCGAGGCGCTGCGCGAGCGCATCTGCGCCACATTCGAGCAGATCGAGCAGGAACTCACCGGGCCGCTATCGTCCTGGTCGCCCGGGCGTTTCGAGAAGACGCCCTGGGAGCGCGACGACGGTAAAGGCGGCGGCGGCACCATGTCGATGATGCGCGGCCGCGTCTTTGAGAAGGTCGGCGTGCACACATCGACCGTATACGGCGAATTCTCGCCCGAATTCCGCAAGCAGATCCCCGGCGCCGAGGAGGATCCGCGCTTCTGGGCGAGCGGCATTTCGCTGATTGCGCACCCCTGGAATCCCAACGTGCCGGCCGTGCACATGAACACGCGCATGGTGGTGACCACGCGCCAGTGGTTCGGCGGCGGCGCCGACCTGACGCCTGTGCTCGACCGTCGCCGCACCCAGGACGACCCTGATACGCTGGCCTTCCACCGCGCCATGCAGTTCGCCTGTGAGAAGAACGCCGCCGTGGCCGACTACCCGAAATTCAAGGCCTGGTGCGACGAGTACTTCTTCCTGCCGCATCGCGACGAGCCGCGCGGCATCGGCGGCATCTTTTTCGACTGGCTGCATTCGGACGAGGACAAGGGCGGCTGGGACGCCGATTTCAATTTCGTCCAGGATGTCGGACGCTCTTTCCTCGTCGTCTATTCCCATCTGGTGCGGGGCAATTTCAACCAGAACTGGACCGATGGCGACCGCGACGAACAGCTCATCCGGCGCGGCCGTTACGTCGAATTCAATTTGCTTCACGATCGCGGCACCATCTTCGGCCTGAAGACCGGCGGCAATGTCGCCTCGATCCTGTCCAGCCTGCCACCGGAGGTAAAGTGGCCGTAAAAATCCGGTGATCGGAGCGAAGGCCGCATTGATGTCCCATTCGCCGAATCTGGGCGGGCAATGTGGCGGTTGCGATTTCTTTTTCGTCTAATATCCTTTTGAAAAATTTGAGCTATTTAACGTTGCCGGGTCGGGAAGCGCCGGCGGTTCGTCACTGCTGCGAACCGCGACCCGACGCGACCGGACGGCCCTGATCGACAGGGGTGCCTTCGATACGGTGCCCGCATTCCAGGAGAGCATGCCAATGCGCAAGCTTATTGTGACGGCAGCAGCCGCTGCCTTTCTCGCCTCCGGTGGCGCCGCGTTCGCCGCGGTCAAGCACACCACGGGCACGGTCAAGAGCTTTGATGGAACGGCCATGAGCCTTGTTCTGGACAACGGATCGACCTTCACCCTGTCCAAGGCCTTCAAGGATCCGGGCATCAAGCCGGGCGAGAAAGTCCGCGTTTCCTGGGATATGAGCGGCAAGAACAAGGTTGCCGAGGCCGTCAAGATCATGAAATGACGGCAAGAGAGCAATTCCAGGAAATGTGCGCAGCGGTCCGGAATTGCGTAAAAACAAATAGCTAAAGCAAGATCAGGCAGCAGAAAGGCGGGGCAGCGATGCTCCGCCTTTCATTTCGCGAAAGCCGCGAAAAACAATTGCTCTCCGGCGCCGATGCAACCGAAGCCGGCGACATGTGTTATGGTTGTCCACCCGAGCAATTCCAGGAAAAGTGCGCAGCGGTTTTCCGTGGGAGATTGCATAACAACAAATGGCCGCTCCAGAGCTAGGAAAGGAAAAACCATGAAGGAATTTCAATGCGGGACACTGGTCCCGGGCTGTGACTGGCACACGCGCGCCGAAGAAGAAGCAGAGGTGATGCGCCGCGCCGTCGAGCATATGCGCGAGACGCATGGCGAAACGATCATCCGCGAGACCATGATCGAGGCGATCCGCTCCCGCATCCAGAAGGTCCGCGACGCGGCCTGAGGCGTCAGCCAGGCTCCCGATCGCGGAGCTCGCACGATATTGGGACAGCGGGATGCAGCATGTGGATGCATCCTGCTTCCTTATGGCTATCTGCTCTCGTTCCGACAACTCCCTCTGCTCCCACAAATTCAAGCAAAAACTTATATTCGTACCGGCTTGGATAACTCTGCGGTAACGGTCTGCATGCGATCGTCGCGCGCATGATCCGGCCACAGTCGGTTGCCCTAAGGGGCGCTCGCCACAAGGCGCTGTCCGGATCGGGTGTGGCGAGGTGCTTCGCGCATGCGCGAAAAGTCCGGCAATCGAGGCGGTTCCCGCGCAGCGGCGTTGCTGTTGTGCGCGTTGCTCGGCGCGTCGCCGGCGGCAGCCCAGGAAATGACCACCTCGCTCGTCGATATCCATCAGGGCTCACCGCTTAGCGATCGCGCGAAAGACCTCGGCAATGGCGGCTATGAGCTGCAGGACGGAAGCCAGGTCTCGTTCAATCGCTGGTACCACACGAATTGGGTCGACATGCATGTCGACCTGCTCACCCAGTTGACTGAAAACAGCGGCATCCTGTGGGGGTTCGGCACCGGGGAGCAAGCCGAGAAATACCGTATCGCGCCAAGCCTCAAGCTTGGTTTTCTTACCCAGAGGCATCTCAATCCGAACAGCACCTTGTCCCTTTCGGTCACCTCGATCATCGGCGGCAACCTGACTGAAAAGCCCTGCGTGGCCGACTACGGGGATCTTGGCACCTACAGCGTCAACTGCCGGCTCGCGGCCGGCGAGATGGCGCCTGAGGACACGCTGAAATATCTGGTTAACGCTACACCCGAGAGGCTGCGCCTGTGGCTCAATTACCGTGTTACTTTCTGATCGGCGGGAGGCCGTGCATGAGAAATCTTCATGCTCCCGAAGTCCGCGATCGTCCGTCCTCGTTCCGTGTTTGACCGGGAGTAAGTCCATGTCTGGTAGTATCTGGAAGTTCGGTATCGCAGCGGCTCTCGTCCTTCTGCCGGCATCCATCGCATCGGCGCAGGAAGCCCTCGATGCGGACGAGACGGCCGCGCTATGCCACGGCGGTCAATCGATATGCGTCAGCGCAAAGATTCCGGTCGCGCGGACGACCCAGACGCTACAGAACTGGATGAGCCCCGACGTCGGCGCGGCATGGGCGGCGGGCTACAAGGGCAAGGGCGTCACCATCACCATCGTCGACGACTTTAGCAGTTCATCGCGCTTCTCCGGCAATTTCGGCATCGGCGTGCAGACCCAACGGCACGGTGAATGGACGCGCGAGGAGGCGAGCATGATCGCTCCCGCTGCGACCATACGCTCCAAGGACTTCTCGACGGGCTCGGCAGTCCCGCTGGCAGGCGGCCGGAACGTGCTCAACCTCAGCTACGGCATGTACGCCAACGCCGGCTACAGCGTCAGCCAGATCGGGTGGGCTCCGGAGGAAGCCTCGATCATCTCCTATGCCACCAAGGGATCGGCCATAGTCTCGAAAGCTGCCGGCAACGACGCGGTCGCGGTCGGCGGGGTCACCGGCGGCCAGCAGGACTATCTCGACCTCGCTTTGATCGGCAAGCAAACGGCGATCTTCGTGGGTGCGCTGTCGACGAACGGCACGACAGCCAACAAGGCCGAGCTTGCCTGGTATTCCAACTACGCCGGTACCGATACCGCCGTGCAGAGCCACTTCCTGGTGGTCGGCGTCGAGGGCGACAAGACCGGCCTTTACGGCACGTCCTTCGCCGCACCGATCATCTCCGGATATGCCGCGATCATCGGCAGCAAATTCACCAAGGCGACGCCGGTTCAGATCACCAACGACCTGCTCAACACGGCTCGCACCGACACGCTGGTCAATTACGATCCCTCGGTCTACGGCAAGGGCGAAGCCAGCCTTTCGCGCGCCCTGGCTCCTGTGTCGATACGTTGACCGGCACCGATCGGTCCGGGCTGCCGCTCTAAAGCATGTCTCCCGAAAGTGGGGCCGGTTTCGGGACAAAGACATGCCTAAAATCAAAAACTTAAAGTAGGTCGCGTGAATCCTTTTTCACGCGACCTGCTTTAAGCCTCGAGCGCTTGGGCGGCGCGTTTGAGCAGCGCGCCGCGATCCATGGCGAATCCGGAATCCACCCATTCCTTCTCGAGGTTTTTCAGCGTCGCGCCGACCTTCGGGCCGGGCGACGCGCCGAGTTCGGTCAGGTCTGCGCCCTTGATCGGAAACACTGGCTTTTGCCATTTCAAGGCGAAGCCGAGCAGGCGCGAGAAACCGCCGGCCTCCATCATGGCCTGATTGTCTTCGACGGCACGTGTCCGCGCGCCAGCGAGCGCGAGCCGAAGCCGATCGAGGAACCCGTCGCGATCGCCGAAATAGAGCCTTTTCGCCAGCTCGGTCTCAGTCGTCTTGGAGTCAGGCGGCGCAGTCAGTGCCCAGTGCCGCAGGCGCACCCCTTCGCCGGTCGAAAATCTCAGCCTTTCGGCGAGCGTCTTCATGCGCGCGGCATCCGGCGGAACGACAGCCTCCAGCCTGAGCAGCGGATCGGCTGCCCAGGCGAGATCCTTTTCGGTCCTGACCAGCCCATGGATGGCGTCGATGCCCCACTTCTCGCTCTCCGGCAGCACGGCGGTAAGAACACCGGCCTGACGCATCCACAGCAGGGCGCGCGCAGGATCGGGCGCCGAAAGCAGCTTCTTCAGCTCGGACCAGACGCGCTCGGCCGAAAGCCTGCCGAGCCCGTCCTTCAGCCTGGCGCAGGCCTTCAGTCCTTCGGCATCGGGCCGGCCGTCGCCATACCAGGCAAAAAAGCGGAAGAAGCGCAGGATGCGCAGATAATCCTCGCGGATGCGCGCTTCCGGATCGCCGATGAAACGCAGCCGCCGCGCCTCGATGTCGGCGACGCCGCCGACAAGATCGACGACCGTCCCGTCGGCTTCGGCATAGAGCGCGTTGATGGTGAAGTCGCGGCGCTCGGCGTCAAGCTTCCAGTCGCGCCCGAAGATCACTTTCGCCCGCCGGCCGTCGGTCTCGATATCGGCCCTGAGCGTCGTGACCTCATACGCCTTGCCGCCGGCGATCGCCGTGATCGTGCCGTGCTCGATCCCGGTCGGCACCGTCTTGAAGCCGGCGGCCTCGGCGCGGCGGATCGTTTCCTCAGGCAGGGTCGTCGCCGCGATGTCGATGTCGGCGACCGGCTGGCCGATCAGCGCATTGCGCACCGCTCCGCCGGCGACGCGCGCCTCCTCGCCGCCCTTCTTCAGCGCGGCAAGCAGCTTCTGCAGGTGCTTTTCGCCAAGCCAGTCGGCCCTGCCAGACAGAAACACTCCCGCGCTCATGCATAGAGCCTTTCATAGAGCGTGCGGACGATGCCGGCTGTGACGCCCCAGATGCGCTGCCCGCCATAGGGCATCTCGTAGAAGAACCATTCGAGGTCGTTCCACATGCGGCTGTCGCGCGCGTGGTTGGCGGGATCCATCAGGAAACGCAGGGGCACTTCGAAAGCGGCGTCGACCTCGTCGGCATTGAGCGTCAGCGAAAAGCCCGGCCGCACCACGGAAAGCACCGGCACGATGCGGTAGCCGCTGCCTGAGATGTAGTCGGGCATCCGGCCGATGATTTCGATATGGTCACGGTCGAGGCCTATCTCCTCGAACGTCTCGCGCAACGCAGCGGCCTCGGGGCCGGGGTCCGTCGGATCGATGGTGCCGCCGGGAAAAGCCACCTGACCGGAATGGCTGCGCAGCTTCTCGGCGCGCTTGGTGAGCAGCACCGAAGCGCCATCGGTGTGATCGATGACCGGGATCAGCACCGCGGCATCTCGCAGCGGCTTAATATGCTTCAACCTCGGGTGGCCGGGATTGAAGCGATGATCGCCGAACTCGTCGTCGGGTTGCGCTTCGGCCTGCGCCGCGACGCGGGCGCGAAAATCCGCAACCGAGAACGGCACCGGCGCCACCTGGTCCATCACGCGCTTAGCCGCTCGAGCTTTTCGACCGGCATGATCGGATAGACCTCGCCGCCGGAGCGGACGGCGAACATCGCCTTGCCGTCGATGTCGATCTCCTCGCCATATTCGACCAGCTCGTACATCACCGGACGCGCCACCAAGGCCTCCAGCCGGCCGCGCACCAGCACATAGGGTTTCACGCCACCGGTCGCGTCCTCGTCGACGAAGCGCAACGGGTGGTCGGGCCCGGCGCTGACGACGTCGCCGACATTGGTGCGGAAGGTGATGACCTGCTCGTCGCCGGTCCCCGACACATTCATTTCGACGGCGATGAAGGGCGCGTCGGCGACGCGGATGCCCACGCGCTCCACCGGCGTTACCAGATAGGTTCTGCCATCGGCATCCTTGCGCAAGACGCTGGAAAACAGCTGCACCAGCGGCATGCGCCCGATCGGCGTGCCGAGATAGAACCAGGTGCCGTCGGCCTTGATCTCCATGTCGAGATCGCCGCAGAAGTCCGGATTCCAGCGCTCCACCGGGGCCGCTCCCTTGCCGGCCCGCGCCGCCCGCGAGATCAGCGCTTCCAGCCCGCGCGCTTCGGTGGCGCCAGTCAGGCTCTGTTCGCTCAGGCTCTGCTCGCGATGTCCGGAATCATCGGTCATGGTCACGAAATAGTCACTGTTGTTTCGCTTGTCAGCCTAAGTCTGTGATTTAAGTTCAATCACAGGCGCCAGGCGAGGCCGAATCGCGGCATTCTGGGACTTTGAGAGTGCAGGCCGGCATTTCCAACCACAAGGATCGAACGGCATGAGCGTGATGATCAAGGAAAGCCCGTTGAGCGACAAAGCGATGATCGAGGAGGCCGAGAAGGCGCTGGGCGACATCTCGAAGGTCCGCGACGCCGTAGGCCGGGTGATCTTCGGCCAGGAAGCCGTCGTCGAGCGCACGCTGGTGGCGCTGCTTGCCGGTGGCCACGCGCTGCTCGTCGGCGTGCCCGGCCTCGCCAAGACCAAGCTGGTCGAGACGCTCGGCATCGTGCTCGGCCTCGACTCCCGCCGTGTCCAGTTCACGCCCGACCTGATGCCGTCCGATATTCTCGGTTCGGAAGTGATGGAGCAGGACGAGCTCGGTAAGCGCTTCTTCCGCTTCATTTCGGGGCCGATCTTCACCCAGCTTCTGATGGCCGACGAGATCAATCGCGCCTCGCCGCGCACCCAGTCGGCGCTGCTGCAGGCGATGCAGGAATATCACGTCACCATCGCCGGCGTGCGCCACGACCTGCCCTCGCCTTTCCACGTGCTGGCGACGCAGAACCCGCTGGAGCAGGAAGGCACCTATCCGCTGCCCGAGGCGCAGCTCGACCGTTTCCTGATGCAGGTCGATATCCTTTATCCGGAGATCGAGGCCGAGCGCCGCATCCTGCTTGAAACCACCGGCGTCGAGGAGGCCAAGGCCGACAATGTGCTGCAGTCGGCCAGGCTGAAGGAAATCCAGACGCTGATCCGCCGCATGCCGGTGCCGGAAAGCGTCGTCGAGGCAATCCTCAAGCTGGTGCGCTCGGCCCGTCCCGGCCAGGGCAACGCCGACACCGACAAGCACGTCGCCTGGGGTCCGGGTCCCCGCGCCAGCCAGGCGCTGACCCTGTGCGCACGGGCGCGGGCGCTATATGATGGGAGATTGGCGCCGTCGGTCGACGACATCCGTGCCTTGGCCGAGCCGGTGCTGCAGCATCGCATGGCGCTGACGTTCGCTGCCCGCGCCGAAGGCACTTCCGTGCGCGACGTGGTGGCGAAACTGGCAAAAGGCATCTGATGGGTCGAATAGGCGAGGTCCAGGCACCGGTTGCGACGCGCGACGCGCTCGCCCGCGGCCGGTTGCGGGCCTCTCTGGTGCCGGACCTGCTGGTCGAGGCGCGCCGCATCGTCAACACGGTGATCGCCGGCTGGCACGGCCGCCGCAAGCGCGGCATCGGCGAGAATTTCTGGCAGTTCCGCCCCTACGTCGAAGGCGATTCCTCGCGCATCGACTGGCGCCGCTCGGCCCGCGACGACCATACCTATGTGCGCGATCGCGAATGGGAGGCGGCCCACACCGTTTGGCTCTGGTCCGACCCCTCCCCCTCCATGCTCTACAAGTCCGCGGGCGCCGGCGTTTCCAAGGAATCGCGCGCGCTGGTGCTGACGCTCGCCATGGCCGAGCTTCTGTCGCGCAGCGGCGAACGAATCGCCTGGCCGGGCCTCACCGACCCGTTCACCGCCCGCAACGGCGCCGAGCGCATCGCGGCCCAGCTCAGCCACGCCGGCGAGCTGCCGGCCAAGCCTGACCTGTCGGCCATCCGCCGCTTCTGCGACATCGTCATCGTCAGCGATTTCCTCGATCCGGTCGAGGAGACCATGGCCTGGCTCGACGTGCTCGCCCGTCACGGCGTGCGCGCGCATCTGATTGAGGTCGCCGACCCGGCCGAGGAGACCTTCCCCTATGCCGGCCGCACCGAATTCACCGATCCCGAAACCGGCGACAAGCTGACTGCCGGCCGCGCCGAAACGCTTAAAGAGGAATACCGCCTGCTCTACACCGCCCGCCGCGAGGAACTGGCCGGCTGGTGCAAGCGTCTGGGCTGGAGCTTCACCGTAAACCACACGGACCGCCTCGCCTCCGAGGCGCTGGTGCGCGTCCACATGGCGATGACCGCCGACAGCAGCCGTCCGGGGCTGACTGGCAGCGGCAGTCGTGCCGGGCTGACTGCCGGCGGCGGTGATCTCGGAAAGGCGGTCACATGAGCTGGCTGCCGCTTTCCTTCGGCGCGCCGATGGTGCTGTGGGGTCTCTTGGCCCTGCCGGTGATCTGGTGGCTGCTGAGGCTCACGCCGCCCAGGCCGCAGACGGAGGTCTTTCCGCCGCTCAGGATTCTCGCCCGCGTCTTGAGGCGCGAGGAGACGCCGCATCAAAGCCCTTGGTGGCTGACGCTGCTTCGCCTGCTGATGGCTGCTCTTGTCATCACCGCGCTCGCCGAACCGGTGTTCAATCCGCGCGAAAAACTGCCGGCGGAGGGCTCGGCCCTGGCGCTGGTCATCGATAATGATTGGGCCAGCGCCGCCGACTGGGGCAAGCGCGTCGCCACCGCCGAGCGGCTGATCGCCGATGCCGGCACGAACGGCGTGCCGGTCGTCATCGCTTTCACTGCCGAGAAGCCCAATGCCGAGATCGGCCCCTTCGATGCGTCGGCCGCGCTCGACCGCCTGCGCGCGGCGAAGCCGCGTCCGATCCCGACTGACCGCCCCGCCGTCTATGCCCGTGTCGCCGCCACATTGGAGCGCCTGCCGGGCGCCAGCGTCGCCGTGCTTGCCGACGGGCTGGCGGCCGACGGCGACGAAGCGGCTTTCAGGACGCTTCTCGAGAAAAATGCCTCGCGGCTGGTCTGGGCCGCTTCGGAGCGGGTCTCGCTCACCGGCCTGACCGGTGCCGACAATCAGGTCGACGGCTTCGCGCTGACCGCCATCCGCGCGCCGGGCGATCCGGCGCCGGCCCAGGTCACGGCCGGCGCCTTCGACGACAAGGGCCGCCGCATCGCCGACGCGACGCTGAGCTTCGCGCCGGGTCAGACCACCGCCACCGGGACGATGAAGGTGCCGTTCGAATTGCGCAACGACTTCGCCTCGGTCGCGCTCGACGGCGAGCATCAGGCCGGCGCCGTGCGCGTGCTCGACGAAAGCTCCAAGCGCCGCCGCGTCGGATTGCTTTCGCAGGCCGAGGCCGACCAGGCGCAACCGCTGCTGTCGCCGCTCTATTACATTCGCCGTGCCCTGCAGCCCTTCGCTGATCTGGTCGAGCCGTCGAGCGCCGATCTGGCCGACGCCATCCCGCAGCTTCTCGACCAGAAGCCGGCGATGATCATCATGGCCGATGTCGGCACCATCCCCGAGCAGGTCCGGCAACGGCTGGTCGATTGGGTCGACAAGGGCGGCACGCTGGTGCGCTTTGCCGGTTCAAGGCTGGCTGCCGCCGGCAATGACGACGACCTCCTGCCGGTCAGGCTGCGCAGCGGCGAGCGCGCGCTGGGCGGCGCTTTGTCGTGGACGACGCCGCAGCCGGTCACCGAATTCCCCAAGAACGGCCCGTTCGCCGATCTCGCGCCGCCGACCGAAGTGACCGTCAGCCGGCAGGTGCTGGCCGAACCGACGCCCGACATCGTCGAGCGCACTTGGGCCACACTTGCCGACGGCACGCCGCTGGTCACCGGCATGAAAAAGGACAAGGGCACGCTCGTGCTCTTCCACGTCACGCCGGAAGCGACCTGGTCGAACCTGCCGATCTCGGGCAGCTTCGTCGAGATGCTGAGGCGCATCGTGCAATTGTCGCGCAACCAGGGCGCCGCGGTCGCCAATGCCGAGGCCGCCGCCGCGTCATTGGCGCCTTATCGCATGATCGGCGCCGACGGCACGCTGGTGCCGCCGACGCCCGATGCGCGGCCGCTGGTGCCCGGCGCCGGCCCATTGCCGGTGACGCTGGAAAACCCGCCCGGCCTCTACGGCTCGGAGACCGGTGTCTTCGCTCACAACCTGCTCAGTGCCTCGAGCACGTTCACGCCGCTCGCTCAGCCGCAGGTTTCGCTGCCGGTGACCGCCATTCCCTACGCGTTCGATGAATCGGAGAACCTGAAGGGCCCGCTGGTTACCGCGGCGCTACTGCTGATGGTCCTCGACACGCTGGCCGTCTTGTGGATGGGCGGGCTGTTTTCGCGCCGGCCACGCCGCGCCACGGCGACCGCCGCTGCCGTGCTGATCGTGCTCGGCGGGCTCTTCGGCCACGCCGATCTTGCCCGCGCGGACGATTCGAAGCCCGGCGATTCGCAGGCGATCGAGGATATTTCGAAAACCCGCATCGCTTATGTGATCACCGGCGAGCCCGGCGTCGACGCGATCAGCCGCGCCGGCCTCGAGGGTCTGACCCGCTTCCTGATCGAGAAGACGGCGCTGGAGCCCGGCCCACCGGCGGGCGTCGACATCTCCAAGGACGAATTGACCTTCTATCCGCTGATCTATTGGCCGATCGACGCCACCGCGCCGATGCCCAGCGAAGCGGCGATCGCCCGCATCGATGCCTATATGCAGCAGGGCGGCACGGTTCTCTTCGACACGCGCGACCAGTTCTCCAACGGCATCGGCGCCGGCTCGGCAAGCCCGTCGACCGAGCGGCTGCGCGACATCCTCGGCAACCTCAACGTGCCGCCGCTGGAACCGGTGCCGTCGGACCATGTGCTGACGAAATCCTTCTTCATCCTTCCCGAGTTTCCCGGCCGCTTCAACGGCAGCCCGCTCTGGGTCGAGACCTCGCTCGACGCCAGCAACACCGAAAACCGTCCGGTGCGCACCGGCGACGGTGTGTCGCCGATCATGATCACCGCCAATGATTTCGCCGGCGCCTGGGCGATCGACGAGAACGGCGACCCGATGCTGCCGACCGTGCCGCCGGATCCGATGCAGCGCATCTACGCGCTGCGCGCCGGCGTCAACATCATGATGTACATGCTGACCGGCAACTACAAATCCGACCAGGTGCATGTGCCTGTCCTGCTCGAGCGGCTGGGGCAGTAGGTCATGAACTGGTCGATTTCCTTTGAGCCGCTCGTTTCCTGGCCGTTGTTCTGGGTCGCCATCGTGCCGCTCCTGCTGCTCGCGCTGGCAGGGCTGTGGTTCCGGCAGCGCGGCTCGGTCCTGCGCTTCATCGCCCTGCTTGCGCTTGGAGCCGCGCTCCTCAACCCCGTCTTCCTCGATGAGGAACGCGAGGCGCTGAAAAGCGTCGTTGCCGTCATCGTCGACCGCAGCCAGAGCCAGGACATCGGCGACCGCACCAAGCAGACCGACGAGGCGCTGGCCGGCCTTCAGCAGCGTCTCGGCCGTTTCAAGCAATTCGATGTCCGCGTCGTCGATGCCGGCAAATCCGAGGCCGCCGACGAGCGCACCGAAACCAGGCTGTTCGGCGCGCTGGAAAGCGCTTTCCGCGACGTGCCGCCCTCGCGCATCGGCGGCGCGATCATGATCACCGACGGCGAGGTGCACGACGCGCCGGCCGGCGCTCCGGACTTCAACGCGCCGCTGCATGCGCTGATCACCGGCAGCGAGCATGAGAAGGACCGCCGCATCCGCTTCGAGAACGCGCCGCGCTTCGGTCTCGTCGGCAAGCCGCTCGACATGAGCTACCGGGTCATTTCCACCGAAGGCCAGGGCAGCCCGGTCGACGTGCGAGTCTCGGTCAATGGCGAGCAGGTCTCGGTCGAGCATGCGACCATCGGCCAGCCGATGAAGCTTGAGGTCACCATCCCCAACGCCGGGCGCAACATCGTCCAGCTTTCAATCGATCACGAACCGGGCGAACTGACCGACGCCAACAACCGCGCCATCGCGCTGGTCGACGGCATCCGCGATCATCTGCGCGTGCTTCTGGTCTCCGGCGAGCCGCATGCCGGCGAGCGCACCTGGCGCAACCTTCTGAAGTCCGACGCGTCGGTCGATCTCGTTCACTTCACCATTCTGCGGCCGCCGGAAAAACAGGACGGCACGCCGATCAACGAACTGTCGCTGATCGCCTTCCCGACGCGCGAACTGTTCGTCGAGAAGATCAAGGATTTCGATCTGATCATCTTCGACCGCTATCAGCACCGCGACGTGCTGCCGATCCTCTATTACGACTACATCTCCGAATATGTCGAAAAGGGTGGCGCGCTGCTGATCGCCGCCGGCCCCGAATATGCCGGCGAGAGCTCGATTGCCCGCACGCCGCTGATGTCGGCCCTGCCGGCGATGCCCAGCGGCGAGGTGGTCGACAAGGCCTTCTATCCGCGTCTCACCGATCTCGGCCAGCGTCACCCGGTGACGCGCGGGCTCGACGGCTCGGCCACCGATCCGCCGCACTGGAGCCGCTGGTTCCGCACCATCGGTGTCAAGAATCCCGAGGGCGAGGTGGTGATGAAAGGGGCCGACGATCGCCCTCTGCTTGTGCTCGATCGCAAGGGCGAGGGCCGGGTCGGCATGCTGCTTTCCGACCAGGGCTGGCTGTGGGCGCGCGGCTTCGAAGGCGGCGGGCCGCATGTCCAGCTCTATCGCCGCATCGCCCACTGGCTGATGAAGGAACCCGAACTGGAAGAAGAACGGCTGACCGCCGACGGCCGCGGCATGGTGCTGGAGATCCGCCGCCAGACGATGAGCGACGATCCAGGCCCGGCCCAGGTGATCACGCCATCCGGCAAGGCGATGACGATCAAGCTCCAGAAAGCTGAGCCGGGCATTTTCACCGGCAGCCTGCAGACCAGCGAGATCGGCCTCTATCAGGTGGGCAATGGCGACCTCACCGCGCTTGCCCATGTCGGCCCGATCAACGCGCCGGAATTCTCCGATGTCATTTCCACCGAAGACAGGTTGAAGGCGCCGGCCGACGCGACCGGAGGCAGCGTGCGCAGGCTCGCGCCATCGTCCATGCTAGGCAGTCTTGCCGGCGGTGTGGCGCTTCCTTCCATCGTGCCGGTCCGCTCCTCGGGCGCCGCGTCGGGCGATGACTGGATTGGTCTGCGCACCACCAACGACAGCACTCTCAAGGCCGTTTCGCGCGTCCCGCTGTTCGGCGGCTTCCTCGGCCTCGGCCTGCTGCTCCTGGCTATCGGCGCGATGTGGTATCGCGAAGGGCGGTAGCGCCTTCTCACCTCTCCCCTTGTGGGAGAGGTCGGATTGCCCCGATTTGTCCTTCACAAATCGGTTGGCTATCCGGGTGATGGGTAACCAGCGCCAAGCTGGAACACCCCTCAAACGACCTCGCTTCGCGAGGCCACCTTCTCCCACAAGGGGAGAAGGAGAAGGACTCCTACTCTTCCGGCTCGGTCGTGAACAGCAGCGGGTAGCCCTTGGCCTTGCCGGCGTCGGTTGCCCGCGCGGCCTTGGTCTCGGCGACGTCGCGCGTGAAGACGGCGACCACGCAGACGCCGCGCGTATGCGCCGTGATCATCACGCGATGCGCCTGATCCTCGCTGAGCTTGAATTCACCTTTGAGCACCGTCACCACGAACTCGCGCGGGGTGAAGTCGTCATTGACCAGGATGACCTTGTAGAGCTTTGGCCGCTCGGTTTTCGGCTGCGTCCTGGTACGCGGTTTGAGGACAGTTTCAGGCATCGGAATCCGCCGGTTGGAAACTCAAGCAATTCCAGGAAAGTGCTTAGCGGTTTTCCGTCCGGAATTGCGTGAAGATAGGCTCGCTTCCACTTTAGTCATGCGGGGAAGCATTCGTCCATTTGCCCGCCGTAGCAGCGAGGGCAAGCATCCAACTCTATGTGGGAAAGCGCCGTTTGCGGTTCAACGGCCCTGACGGCCGATCGTACGGCGCATCGTTGTACCGGATCTGCCGGAGCCGCCATCGCCCAGATCGGAACCGCGCTCCAAGAACGCAGCGGCCATCCAGGCGGCGAAGCCGACCAGCGTTGCGACCGTCAGCACGATCAGGATCCAGCTCTGCGCCGGCGTGATGTAGTCGAAGCTCGACGAGATCACCGGCGCGAAAAGCTCCGGCTCGGTCCTGCCGCTGGCGGGGTCCGGCACTGGGCTGGCTGTGAAGATGATCAACGCTCTTGCCGCCGCGGTGGCGACCAGGCCGCCGAGGGTCAGCGAGCGCATCCGGGACGAAAGCCGCTTCTTCATGCGGATTGTCCTACAGCACCGGCATTGCGATCGGGTTAAGGATCGGGAGCAAGCGCGGCGGAAGCTGCCGGTGTCAGGCTATGGCCGCCGGAAACCGCCCCGGCCGAATCCGGCCGAGGCGGTCTGAAAGATCAGGACCGAAGCCTGGATTACGACTTCTTGGCGGCCTTCTTCGGCGCCTTCTTGACCGGGCACTTGTGCGTCTTGGTCACCTTGCAGACCTTCTTGGCGGCGACCTTCTTCGGAGCGGTCTTCGCCGGAGCGGCAGCAGCCGGAGCGGTCGTGGTCGAGGCAGCCGGAGCAGCGGTCGTCGTGGCAGCGGCGTTGCCGAGAGCCGGCATCGCGAAAGCCATAGCAACAGCGAGGCCGAGGGCGGAGAGGAGGGACTTTTTCATGACTTCATTTCCTTCTTCATGCAGGTCGAGGTGAGCGTCACTGGACCGGGTCGATCGGTGTCACTCCAAGCAGCTTCAAAGCATTTGCGAGCATCCGGATGCCCTGTGCCTGTTTCTTGGCGGCGCAGAACCGGTTTCCCTTTCTTTGAAGTGCCTTCGCCGCGGTGACCTGCGTTGCCGCGGCATGGGTTTCGAGGGCTTCGTCAACTTGACGGTTGAGATTGCTGCAGCGCTCGGTCCGGGTCAGCGGCGTTACCTTTGCGTTGGAAGCTGCGACCGCGGCGGTGATGAGCGACATGCTGAGCAAAGCACCCATCAGGCTGATCCAGAACCTCTGCATTGATCTTGCCCGTTACTCCGGAAACTAGCGTCGCAGCCGATGACCTGACCGCCACGACACCGGTTATGCCCTTGAAATTTTTCACGAGTTTTTCCCGACTGTAGAATTTTGTTTCTGAATTGTTTCTGGGGAAGCCAACCCTTCCCAAATCGTCGCCACTGGCCAAGATGTGGCCCGAATTCTATCGTGTGGGTGATCACCGAAGGACGGCTTGACCACAGCAATCGCGGGGTTCTCGTGAAATCCGACGCGCACATACTGATCGTCGATGACGACAAGGGCATACGGGACCTGCTTCAGGAATTCTTCCAGAAGCGGGGCCTGCACACGACGGTGGCCGCCGACGGCACCGAGATGGAGGCGATCCTGCGCCGCGCGCAGGTCGACCTCATCGTCCTCGACGTGATGCTGCCCGGCAAGAGCGGACTGGAGCTTTGCCGCGAGCTCCGCGCCAACTACACCACACCGATCATCATGCTGACGGCGGTGACCGAGACGACGGATCGCGTCGTCGGCCTCGAAATGGGCGCGGACGACTATGTGCCGAAACCCTTCGATCCGCGCGAGCTGCTCGCCCGCATCCGCGCGGTTCTGAGGCGCAACGGCACGGCCGAGCCGCGCCGGCCCGCCGCCAAGCAGATCTACCGCTTTGCCGGCTGGACCATGGACTGCTCGCGCCGCCGACTGACGGCGCCAGACGACGTGCGGGTGGAGCTGACGATGGCGGAGTTCAACCTCTTGCAGACCTTCGTCAAGAGCGCGCAGCGCGTGCTCACCCGCGAGCAGCTCATCGAGCTTTCGGGCGGCGACACCGGCTACAGCTTCGATCGCAGCGTCGACATCCTGGTCAGCCGCCTGCGCCGCAAGATGGAGGACGATCCGAAGACGCCGAAGCTGATCCTCACCGTGCGCAGCGGCGGCTATCAGTTTCTGCCCGAAACGACTTTCGAATGAGACGCTTCCTGCCGCAAACCCTGCCCGTCTGGGTGTTGCTCATCGTCATTGCCGGCCTGATGATCAGCCAGGTGGCGACGCTCTACATCGTGGCGCGCGACCGCGCCGCCGCCAACGACGTCGTCGATCTCTACCGGCTGAACGACCGCGCCTATTCGCTGGTGCAGCTGATGCATGACGCCACGCCTGAAGAACGCAAGGCGACCGCGTCCGGCCTGTTCAATGCCACCTATGCGCTGACCGTTTCGGACACACCCGCCGTCACCTCCTCGATCGCCGGCGATGACCAGCTTGCCGAGCTGGAGGACATCCTGGTCGGCCGCCTTTCCAAGTTCGGCATCACCGACGCGCGTGTGCGGCGCGACCCGGCGACGCAGGAAGCAGACGCCCCGGACGGCCAGGTGATGAACAAGGACGTCGGCCAGGTCGAGCGCGATCTTCTGGTGCTGGCCGCGGATTTTGCCCAGAGCGACAAGCTGACGGCGTCGCTGCGCTTTTCCGACGGCCAGTGGCTGAACTTCACCGAGCCGATCACGCCGGCGGGACCGATCCTGAGCTGGGACAGCCTGCCGCTCTATTCGCTGATAGCGGGACTGATCGTGGTGATGTCGATCTGGTCGCTGCGCCGGCTGACGGCGCCCTACCGCATGATGGAGACCGCGGTGAACCGCATCGGCAACGACCTGAAAAGCCCGCCGATCGCCGAAAGCGGCAGCCGCGAGATCCGCGCCGCGGCAAAGGCGGTCAACGCCATGCAGATGCGCCTGCGCGACTATGTCGAAGACCGCGAGCACCTGGCGGCCGCACTTGCCCATGACCTGCGCACGCCGCTGACCAGGATGCGGCTGCGTCTCGAGCTGCTGCGCAAATCAGCCGCTCGCGAAGCCCTTGCGCATGACCTTGCCGACATCGAAAGCATCGCGAGCTCGGTGATCGACTTCGCCAAATTCGAGGTCACGGAGGAGAAGGCCGAGCGGATCGACTTCTGGTCGCTGGTGGAATCGGTCGCCGACATGTTCGAGGATGCTTCATTCGACGAGGACGCCACGCCCACGCGCGGCCTGGTTTGCATCGCGCGGCCGGTGGCGCTGCGCCGCTGCATCACCAACCTCGTCCAGAACGCGGTCACCTACGGCAAGAAGGCGCATATCGGCGTGCGGCGCTCGGGCGACACGATCACGCTCACCATCCGCGACGAGGGCCCGGGCATTCCGCAGGCGAAGCTGGATCAGGTGTTCGGCTCCTTCGTGCGCCTCGAACAGTCGCGCAACCGCGAGACCGGCGGCCTGGGCCTCGGCCTCACCATCGCCCGCAACATCGCCCGCGGCGCCGGCGGCGAGATCAGCCTGTCCAACCATCCCGGCGGCGGGTTGCTGACGGAGCTGCGTTTGCCGCTGGCAGCTTGAGTCAGCAGGCGCTTTCTCGACGGCTGCCGGGACTGGATTAGCAACTTCATCCTTGTGATAGTGCGGCCCGCTCTACAGCGCTGCGCGTCCTCTTGAACGCGCAAAGGACGCTGTAGCACTTCAATTTGGTGCATGATCCTTTCCGAACCGAAGGTCAGCGAAGCAAAAATCGCTTCCGATTTTCGGGGTCATACACGAGGAACCGAACAATGTTCTATGCAATCCTCGCCTATCACGTCGAAGAGACCGTCCAGTCCTGGACATCCGAGGAGGATGCCACGCTGATGAAAGACCTGCTCGAGATCAACGACAGGCTGACCCGCGCCGGCAAACTGGGGCCGGCGGCAAGGCTGGGCGAGACCGCCGGCGCCGTCACGCTGCGCGGCCCCGGCGACGGCATGGTCATCGACGGTCCCTTCGCCGAGACCAAGGAGCAGTTGTTGGGTCTCTATGTCCTCGATTGCGCGAGCCAGGACGAGGCGGTTGCGGTGGCGCGCGACTTGAAGCGGGTCAATCCCACCGCTGTCTACGAGATAAGGCCGATTGCGCTTTATCTTCCGGGCGCACCGCTGGCCGTCAGCTGAGATACCATTTTCGGTCTGCTTCGCTTCAGACCGGTGGACTCCCAGCCGCGATTTCCTTTCCAATGCGCAGCGTCTCGCGCACCAGGACATCGAGATCGTCGCGCCGCGTGCGGTGGTTGGTGATCGCGACCCTTAGGCAGTGCCGGCCGCGCACGGTAGTATCGGACAAGGCGGCGATGCCTTCCTCCTGCAGCCGCAGCATGATCTCGGTGTTGAATGCCTTGAGCCGTTCCTCGGATGCCCCCTCGGATGCCCCATCCAGGCGGTGGCGGAAGCAGACGATGTTGATGGTGGTCGGCGCCGTCAGCTCGAGCGCCGGCTCCACCTCGATCAGGCTGGTGAGATGACGCGCCTGCGCGATGTTCTGGTCGATCAGGCGGCCGAACTTCTCGACGCCATGCTCCTTCAGCGCCATCCACACCTTAAGCGCGCGAAATCCGCGTGAGGTCTGCAGGCCGTAGTCGTGCAGCCATTGTCCGGAGGCGAGGCCGCGCGGCGTCGATTCCAGGTATTCCGGGGTGACGGCAAAAGTGTTGCGGTGGGCAGAAGCATCGCGAACCAGCGCGCAGCCTGCCTCGAACGGCGCGTGCAGCCATTTGTGCGGGTCGAGCGCGATGGAATGTGCTTGTTCGATGCCGGCGACGAGCGATCTGTTTTCAGGCGCGATCGCTATCAGCGCACCTATGCAGCCGTCGACATGGAACCAGAGGTCTTCTTCGGCCGCCACTACTGCCAACGCTCGCAGGTCGTCGATGGCGCCGGTGTTGACGGTGCCGGCGGTGCCGATCACGCAGGCCGGCTTGAAACCCGCCGCACGATCCTCAGCGATCGCCGTCTTGAGCGCATCGATATCGATGCGCAAATCGGCGTCGGTCGAGATGCGCCGCAGCGCCCGGTTACCGAGTCCGAGCGCCTCCATCGCCTTGCGATGGCAGGAATGGACCTGGTCCGAGGCGTAGAAGCGTAGGGGCCTCGGGATGGCGCCGACGCCCCTTTCGCGAACATCGACGCCCGCCTTTGCATTGCGCGCCACGGTCAGCCCGATGATGTTGGCCATCGAACCGCCACTGACCAGCGTGCCGCCGGCCGAGGCCGGGAAGCCCACCATCTCCTTGCACCAATTGACCACCTGGCTGTCCATCAGCCCGGCGGCGTGGTTACCGCCGCCGAGGTTCGAGCCCTGGATCGCCGCCAGGAAATCGCCGAGCGCGCCGGTGAAATTGCTTGAGCCCATATACCATGACCAGAAGCGCGGATGGATGTTGCCCATCGGGTAGGCCATCACGTTGCGCGCGACATCGTCATACACGTCGGCAATCGACGCCGGCTCATGCGGCAACGGCGCCGAAAAGAATGCGCGGACCTCGGCCGGCATCTCGCGCCACACCGGACGGTCCCGGACGTTCTTGAGATAGGCGACAGCGTCGTCGACGATCCTGTGCGACAGAGCCTGCACATCGCTCCAGTCCGGCGGATCGAGCGTTTCGTCCGCGACCACGGCTTCCTGCAGCGTGTCCATCATTGCTCCCTCGAGGCACCCACATGCGAAATCGGCCGCGGCACCGCCGACCCGATGGGACGGCAGTGCCGCGCGTTGTCTTCAGGCGTCGAACTGGCAGCTTGGCGTCGAGCGCGACAGCGCCATCTCCTCGGCATCCATCTCCGCCTCGATGCCGTCGAAGAGCGGCGTCGACATGTAGCGCTCGCCGGTATCGGGCAGCATGCACAGAATCACCGAGCCGGCCGGGGCCGTGCCCGCGATCTGGCGTGCCACGGCGAAAGTGGCGCCGCCCGAGATGCCGGTGAAGATGCCTTCCTGCTGCGCCAGCGCCTTTGCCCATTTGATGCCTTCCGGACCGGGGATCGGCACGACTTCGTCGTAGTAGTGCTGATCGATCGCCTCTTGCAGGACGTTGGGGATGAAATCGGGTGTCCAGCCCTGGATAGGATGCGGCTCGAAGGCCGGATGGCTGGCGGCCGGCGCACCGCCGGCGCCGCGCTCCTGCCCTTTGCCGCTACCGATAAGCTGTGCGTTCGCAGGCTCCGCAAGGACGATGCGGACATCAGGCCGCTCGCGGCGCAGCACCCGGCCGACGCCCGCGACCGTGCCGCCGGTGCCATAGCCGGTGACCAGCACGTCGAGCCTGGAACCCGCGAAATCGTTGACGATCTCGCGCGCCGTCGTCGCCTCGTGGATCGCGGCATTGGCTTCCGTCTCGAACTGGCGGGCCAGGAACCAGCCATTGGCCTCGGCGAGCTCCACCGCCTTCTTGTACATCCCGAAACCCTTCTGGGCGCGCGGCGTCAGCACCACCTTGGCGCCCAGCATGCGCATCAGCTTGCGGCGCTCGATGGAGAAGCTGTCGGCCATCGTCACCACCAGCGGATAGCCTTTCTGCGCGCAGACCATGGCTAAGCCGATGCCGGTGTTGCCGCTGGTCGCCTCGACGACGGTCTGGCCCGGCTTCAGCTTGCCGCTGCGCTCGCCTTCCTCGATGATGTTGAGCGCCAGCCGGTCCTTGACCGAGGCCGCCGGATTGAAGAACTCCGCCTTCACATAGATCGTCGCATGCGCCGGGCCGAGATTGTTGATACGGATGACCGGCGTGTCGCCGACCGTATCCAGAATGCTGTCGAACAGCCGGCCACGGCCGGCTGTGGTCCTGATTTTCAACTGCTGCAACATCGGCTTTCTCCTCGGTATCTCACGCGCCGGTTACAGACCGGCGACTTGGGCGGCGCGGTTTCGACACGTTGCCGCGTTAGCTTGCTTGACCAGCCGCGAATGCGGCAGCGGCGGCATTCCAGCATGGAACAGGGCTGCCGGATGCTTCCTGTCGTCTTTGGTGATAGAACATGGACCAGCTGGTCAGCGTTGGAGAGAGCGTGGAAACACACGTGGAATCCACCCGATCGAGCCTGAACGAAACCGCCGTCGGCTTGTCTGTGCGACTGCTTGGGCAACTGGCGATTGCCCGTGACGGCGAGCCGGTTAAGCTGCCCTCTTCGCGCAAGCTGCGCGCGCTGCTGGCCTATCTGGCGCTCGCGCCGCATCCCGTCAGCCGCAGCCGGCTCTGCGAGCTGCTGTGGGACGTGCCCAATGACCCACGCGGCGAACTTCGCTGGTGCCTGAGCAAGCTTCGCGGCGCGCTCGATGAACCGGGGCTCCACAGGATCGAGACCGAAGGCGACACCGTGGCGCTCCGCCTTGCCGACACGAGCGTCGATGCCGTGGAAGCCGCGGCCGCAGCGGCGGAAGGCATCGATACGCTCGGCCTCGAACGTCTGCGGACGCTGGCGCAGCTTTTCGCCGGCGATTTCCTTGACGGGCTGGAGCTTGATCGCAGCCCGCATTTCACCAGCTGGCTCACCGCGCAACGCCGCCGTTTCAGCTCATGCCATGTCGCCGTTCTGGAGCACATCATCGGCCTTCTCCCGCAGGGAGCCGATGAAGCCGGCGCCTATCTGGATAAATGGCTGGAGCTGGCGCCGTTCGACGGGCGCGCGCATGTCGCGCTGCTGGAAAACCTCGCGCGGCGCGGCCAGATCGGTGCCGGCGAAGAGCATCTGGCCACCGCGGCGGAGCTGTTTCGCTCCGAGGAGCTGGATGTCGCTCCCTTGCGGGAAGCATGGCAGGAGATAAAAGCCCGCCACTCCACGCCGACGCCATGCGCTCGGTCCGGGCCAGCTGTTCCGGCCCCGCAACCGCCGATCGTTGCCGTCGAATCCGAACCCGCCGCGTCGCGCCGCGCCTCGCTGGCGGTGATGCCGTTTGCGGAAAGCGCGGTCAATTTCCGCGGCGGGCTGGCCGATGGCCTGACCCACGACATCATCACGCGCCTCGCCAAGCTCCGCGATTTCTTCGTCATTGCCCGCGGCTCGGTATTCGCTCTGGCGGAGAAGGACATCGCGCCGGAGGATGCCGGGCGCCGGTTGAATGTCGACTATGTGGCGACAGGTTCGGTCCGCAGCCTTTCGGGCAGGGTCATCGTCTCGGTCGAGCTCGTCGAGGTCCGCACAGCCAGGATCGTCTGGGCCGAAACCTTTGAGCACAAGCCCGACGAAATCTTCGTAGTCCTTGACGACATCGGCAACAGCATCGTCTCCTCGATCGCGGCCGAGATCGCGATCGTCGAACGAAACCGGGCAATGCTGAAGGCGCCGAACTCGCTCAATGCCTGGGAGGCCTATCATCGCGGCCTCTGGCACATGTACCGCTTCACCCGCCAGGAGAACGACCTGGCGCAGCAGTTCTTCAACGACGCCCTGGAGCTCGACCCGACCTTCGCCCGCGCCTATGCCGGACTTTCCTTCACCCATTGGCAGAAAGCCTTCCAGCGTTGGGGCGATCGCGACCACGAGACGGCGCTGGCTTTCGAAACCGCCGGTCGCAGCCTTCTGGTCGACGACCGCAATCCGGCCGCACACTGGGCGATGGGACGCGCCTTGTGGCTGCGCGGCGATCAGGACGGCTCGCTCCTCGAACTGGCGAAGGCCGTCGACCTCAGCCCGAACTTCGCGCTCGGCCACTATGCGCTGTCCTTTGTCCATTCGCAGTCGGGTGATCCGCAATCGGCGATCGGCTCGTCCGATCACTCGCGTCATCTCAGCCCCTTCGATCCGCTGCTGTTCGGCATGATGGGCGCGCGCGCCATGGCGCACGCCCGGCTGGGGGAATACAACGAGGCTGCGGAATGGGCGCTGAAAGCAGCGGCCAGGCCCAACGCCCATGTCATCATCCTGGCGATCGCCGCACATTGCCTGGCGCTGGCCGGCCGGCAGGACGAGGCGCGGAATTTTGCTGCCGCGATCCGCACCACGCTGCCGGATTACCGCGCCGACGACTTCATCGCCACCTTCCGCTTCGACCGCGACGCAGAAGCCCTGTTCCGGAACGGCGCCAGGCTTATCGGATTGAATTGAGCCGCCGGCCGTTTGCAGGCCGGCATCACCTGAATACCAGCACGCCTTAGTGGACGAGCGGACCGCTGGCCTTCCGCCACGCATCGACGCCGCCCTGTATGTGGCGGGCGCTGGCGATCCCGACGTCCCGCGCCGCCTGCACGGCCATCGCCGAGCGCTCGCCGAAGGCGCAGTAGAACAGGATCTGCTTGGCTGTCGATTTCGCCAGTTCATGCAGCATGCCGCCGGCGGCGATATTTTCCTGCAGCCGCGTGTAAGGCAGGTGGATCGCGCCGGGGATGACGCCGTGGCGTTCCCGCTCCGACTGCTCGCGCAGGTCGATCAGCGCCACATCGGATCGGCCGACGAGTGCCAGCGCCTGCTCGGCGGTCACCGACCAGCCGCGGCTGGCGATATCGTCCTGGTGCAGCCCGACCCTCATATTGGCCGGCACGGCTACGTCCATCATCTTCGGATTGGACAGCTTCAGATTGTTCATGATCTCGACATACTCGTCGACCGACTTCACCTGCAGGCGCGGGTTGAAGGCCTTTTCCTCGCCGATCGTCGACACGGTCTCGCCCTTGTAGTCGTGCGCCGGGAAGATCATCGTCTCGTCGGGGAGCTTGAGCAGACGGCCGAAGATCGATTCATATTGCTGGCGCGGATCGCCGTTCTGGAAATCGGTGCGGCCGGTGCCGCGAATGAGCAGCGTATCGCCGGTAAAAACCCGGTCCGGCAGGATAAAGCTGTAGGAATCGTCGGTGTGGCCGGGCGTGTAGATGACGTCCAACGCCAGCCCCTCGATCGCGAGCTTGTCGCCGTCGGCAAGGCGCATCGACACGACGTCGGCCTTGGTCTGCTCGCCCATCACGGTCACGCAATGCGTCCTGTCGCGCAGCGCGCCGAGGCCGGTGATGTGATCGGCATGGAGATGGGTGTCGACCGCCTTGACCAGCCTGAGGTCGAGCTCGTTGACGAGCTGGAGATAGCGCTCGACCTTCTCCAGCACCGGATCGATGATCAGGGCCTCGCCGCCCCTGCGACTGGCGAGCAGATAGGAATAGGTGCCCGAAACGGAATCGAAGAGCTGACGGAAGATCATTTCTTGCCAATCTCCGCTGCGCCGCCGGCCTTCGCGAATGCGCGGCTGCGATAGAACTTCAGTATAGGATTCTAGTGCCTTTCGACCAAGCACCTATCATCCGCTGATGACAGCGATTTTCCACGCCAGCAGGGCAAGGATCGCGGCTGCGGCGAAGAGGCTCGCCCAACCGTGCCGGCCGAAGGCATGCAGGATAAGGACTGCCAGCCCGGCACAGACAGCGGCAAGCGCCCCTTCGATATAGAAGATTTCGGCGCCGGTCAGTTGGGCGCCTACCGCTCCGCCGATCCTGAAGAATTCCAGGATCGACCGCACCGCGATCACGAGCAGCAAGCCGAGCGCTATTTGCGCGGCTCGCGGCTTAGACACCCAATCCCAGAGCCGTTTCAAAGCCCTCTAACCGCCTTCGCACGGTTATCTATCGCCTGAGCACCGCGCTCAGCACGTCGCGGATGCCGATCGCGCCGACGAAGCGCGAGCCTTCGTCGAACAGCGCCACAGGCGCCGTCTGCGAACGGTGCATGGCGAGCATCACCGTCTTCAGCGGCGTGCCCGGATTGGCCCAGAACACCTGGGCCCCCTCCTCCGGCTGGCGCTCGACATCGGCGCAGGACACCCACACCGCGGGCTTGCCGTGGCGTTCGGCCGCCGTCACCAGGCCATGCTCGTCGATCTTGAAGCGCGTCGTCTTGCGCCGGTCGAGCCACACCCAGCCATTCTCGCCCTGTTCAAGATCGCGACGATCGCGCATCACGTTCCACGCCGTCAGCACCGACAGCGGATTCACATTGGCGATGAAATCGCGGACATAGTCGTTGGCGGGCCTGAGCACGATGTCTTCCGGCGCGCCGGTCTGGACGATGTGCCCGCCCTCCATGATCGTGATGCGGCTGCCGATCTTCAGCGCCTCCTCGAGGTCGTGGCTGACGAAGATGATGGTCTTCTTCAGCTCCGCCTGGAGCTGCAGGAGTTCGTCCTGCAGCTTGGTGCGGATCAGCGGATCGAGCGCCGAGAACGGCTCGTCCATCAACAGGATCGGCGCCTCGGTGGCGAAGGCGCGCGCCAAGCCGACGCGCTGCTGCATGCCGCCCGAAAGCTCATGCGCATATTTCTTCGACCATTGGTCGAGATGGACCAGTTGCAGCTGCTTCTGCACCCGCGCCTTGCGCTCGGCTTCCGGCACGCCGGCAAGCTCGAGGCCGAAACCGACATTCTCCTCGACCGTGCGCCAGGGCAGCAGGCCGAACTGCTGGAACACCATCGCCACCTGCTTTTGCCTGAGCCGCCGCAAGGTCGCTTCGTCGCAGGTGACGACATCGACCGTGCGGTTGCCATCCTTGACCAGCACCTGGCCGCGCGACACGACATTGAGCCGGTTGACGGCTCTGAGCAACGTCGACTTGCCGGAGCCCGACAAGCCCATCAGCACCGAGATCTCACCCTCATGCACGGTGAGGTTGGCGCCGGCGCAACCCAGCACATTGCCAGTCTTTTCGAGGATCTCAGCACGGGTTGCACCCTGGTCGATCATCGCCAGCGATCCGGCTTGGTCGGCGCCGAAGACGATATCGACATTCTTGAAATCGACGGCGACGGTCATTTATTGCCTCCAACGCCGATACGCGTCATCCGGTCGAGCACGATGGCCAGCACGACGATGCCAAGGCCAGCCTCGAGCCCGAGGTCGATCCGGCGCGAGCCGAGCGCGCGGTTGATTTCAGTGCCGAGGCCGCCGGCGCCGATCAGCGCCGCGAACACCACCATCGACAGTGACAGCATGATCGACTGCGTCAGGCCCGCCATGATGGTGGGCAAGGCTGAAGGTAGCTCGACCTTCCAGAGAAGTTGTCTTTTGGTGGCGCCGAACGCCTCACCTGCCTCGACGATCGACTTCGGCACTGAAGTGACGCCGAGATGCGTGAGACGGACCGGGGTCGGAATGACGAAGATGATGGTGACGATGAGGCCGGGAGCGTTGCCAAGCCCGAACAGTGTCAGCACCGGGATCAGGTAGACGAAGGTCGGCAGCGTCTGCATCAGGTCCAGCACCGGCAACATGAAGCGGTAGACCTTCGGCTTGTGCGCGGCCCAGATGCCGAGCGGAACGCCGATAGCCATCGAGGCGGCGGCGGCAGCAACCACCAGCACCAGCGTCTCCACGGTCTGCTTCCACAGGTTCTGGTTGATGATGAAGACGAGGCCGATGAAGACGCCGATGGCGAGCGGCCGCGAACGCTGCAGGAACCAGGCGATGGCGGCGACCACCAGCGCCAGCAGCACCGGCGGGACTATGAGCAGGAGGTCCACCGCGCCGTCGAGGATGAAGTTCAGGCCGTTCGAGAAGGCTCTGAAAACAGTGTCGAAATTGTCGGTGAGGAAACCGAAGAAGGCTTTGCCCCACGGTCCGATGGGTATCTTGTAGGCGACCAGGAATTTCGAGATCGGATCCATCTTTCCCCTCTTTGACCCGCCGCACTTGCCGTACGGTCATCCTCTCACAGCATATGAAAAAGGGCAGCCTTATCCAGATGGCTGCCCTTTTCCGGAGATCATACCGGGCTCAAGCCGGCTCAGCTCCCGAGCGCGGTCTTGATCGCCGCCGCCGCGTCGCCGCCGTCCAAGGTGGTCACGCCGGCGATCCAGGGCGCGATCGCATCCGGATGCTTCTTCAGCCAGTCGGTCGCTACCGTCTGAGCATCGCCGCCCTTGAGGATCGCGTCCATCATCTCGCCTTCCATGTCGAGATTGAACTTCAGGTTGGAGATGAACTTGCCGGCGTTCGGGCACTCGGTGGTGTAGCCCTTGCGCACGTTGGTGTAGACGGTGGCGGCGCCGAAGCCGCTGTCGCCCATGCCTTCGAGATAGGTGATCTTCATGGCACCCATCACCGGATGCGGCGTCCAGCCGAGGAAGGCGATCCACTCATTGTTCTTCATCGACTGCTCGGCCTGCGTCAGCATGCCGGCTTCCGACGACTCGACCAGCTCGAAGCCGGCGAGGTTGTCGGCCGGGTTCTTGATCATGTCGAGGATGATGCGGTTACCGTCATTGCCGGCTTCGATGCCGTAGATCTTGCCGTTGAACTTGTCCTTGAACTTGCCGAGATCGGTCAGCGTCTTGACGCCGGCATCCGCGACATAGGTCGGCACGACGATGCCGTAGCCCGCGCCGGTGAGGTTGGTGCTTATCGTCTCGACCGAGCCGTCGGCTTTATAGTCCTTGATGTCGTTGGTCATCGACGGCATCCAGTTGCCAAGGAAGACGTCGAGGTCTTTGTTCTTCAGCGAGGCATAGGTCACCGGCACCGAAAGCTGGATCACTTGCGGCTCGTAGCCGAGCGCAGTGAGCAGCACCGAGGCCAGGCCCGTGGTTGCCTGGATGTCCGTCCAGCCGACGTCGGACAGGCGCACGGCCTTGCAGCTCGCCGGATCGCCGGCATAGGCGGCGGTCGTGGACAGAAGCGCCGCCAGGCCGAGGCCGGCGACGAAGGATTTCATATGCGACATGTACTTTTCTCCCATTGCAATTCGAGGCGACGCAAAGTCACGGTTCTTATGCCCGCCTTGTTTCGTCAGCCAAACACCATTTTGATGTGGTTTCAAGCTGCGCCACATCACGATGAACGGCGCGCGCTGGCCATTCAGCGACATCGAGTGTCTTTCCGAAGGACCCCGCTTTTTTGGTGGACGGAGCCAGTGCCCCCTCCCCGCGTGGTGACATGTCGGCTTAAAAGGGCGCCATGGCCAAGCTCTATTTCAACTACGCGACGATGAACGCCGGCAAGACGACGATGCTCTTGCAGGCATCCTACAACTACCGCGAACGCGGCATGACGACGATGCTGTTCGTCGCCGGCCATTATCGCAAGGGCGACACCGGGTTGATCTCGTCGCGCATCGGCCTTGAGGCCGAGGCCGAGATGTTCCGCGACGGTGACGATCTCTACGCCCGCGTCGCCGAGCATCACGAGCACACCACGGTGCATTGCATCTTCGTCGACGAGGCGCAGTTCCTGGAGGAGGAGCAGGTCTGGCAGCTTGCCCGCATCGCCGACCGGCTGAACATCCCGGTCATGTGCTACGGCCTGCGCACCGACTTCCAGGGCAAGCTGTTTTCCGGCTCGCGCGCGCTGCTCGCGATCGCCAATGACCTGCGCGAGGTGCGCACCATCTGCCGCTGCGGCCGCAAGGCGACAATGGTCGTGCGCCTCGGCCCCGACGGCAAGGCGGCCAAGCAGGGCGAGCAGGTGGCGATCGGCAAGGACGTCTATGTCTCACTCTGCCGCCAGCACTGGGAAGAGGAAATGGGCAGGGCCGCGCCCGATGACTTCATCGGTTTCGCCCGCAGTTGAAGCGGAGACCTGCCGACAGCCTTGCTTCGCAAAAACAACAGCTTAAGCATATCAGTTCAAGCTGCTTGAACACGATACGCATTACTCACGCCTTGAGCATGCTTGCCTTGTCTTTCAAGGGCCTAGCCAATTCTTTTGTTTTGGCGCTTCTCCTTGTCTTCCGTCTTTCAATCCCTTGAGGCCCCACATATATTTGCCGCCACGTGCGACACGAAACCGGATGCCGAAGCGGGAGGCCCCTATGGCGACATTGCAGAATTTCGATGCCGAAATTGCCAAGACCAAGCAGGTCGTTGAGGACATGCGCACCAAGATCGAGCAGTCCGGCACAGTGCTCGACACGCTCGCCCAGGCCGACAAGAAGATCGGCGACGCCA
The DNA here is from genome assembly GCF_058312955.1 of Mesorhizobium sp. LEGMi-168a. Lineage (NCBI taxonomy): Bacteria > Pseudomonadati > Pseudomonadota > Alphaproteobacteria > Hyphomicrobiales > Phyllobacteriaceae > Mesorhizobium > Mesorhizobium sp. LEGMi-168a. Next base: position 4,271 of record NZ_JBZEGV010000016.1, on the reverse strand, counting down.
ATTTCGACATCGAGAACGCCCGCATCGAGGACGTGCTCAAGCAGCAGAAAGTGATGGAAGGCAATATCGCCGACCTGATCATCGGGCTGGAAGACGCCACCAACGTCTTCGGCGCCGAGTTCGAGAGCATGAAGAATTACACTGGCTGGGAGAACTTCGTCGGTGTCTTCTCGGCGCAGCGCAAGCAGCGCATGCGCACCGACCGCGTGCGCAACATGTCGCTCGCCGGCAACCTGCAGGAGCTGCTCGCCAAATCCGACACCATCGTCGGCATCCTCAAAGCCCAGAAGCAGATCCTCGACCAGCGCTACAAGACCTCGGAGACCAGTCTGTCGCAGGTGATCGAGCGCCGCAAGACGACCATGGCCAATCTCGAGGCGGTGCAGAAGCGCATCGAGGAGCTCAACCCGATGCTGCTCGACATCGAGAACAAGATCGCCGCTTCGACCAGCCAGAAGGAGCGCACGCAGCTCGAGGGCGAGCGTTCGAAGATGGCGACCGAATACAACGAGAAGCAGGCCAAGGAGCAGGAACTGCTCGCCGAAAGCCAGACGCTGGAGCGCTACACCTCGATGTTCCAAACCTTCGTCGATTCGCTCAACAACCAGATCGCCGCGCAATCGACGCTGATCAACAAGCTGACCATCGACACCGAGCAGCGCATCGTGTTGTACAAGGCGCTGGAAGACTCACTGAAGACGGCAGCCCAGCAGGACGTCGCCCACAAGATCAACACGCTTGGCAGCCAGGTCGACAACACCGCCGAGGAAACCATGGCCGGCATCGGCGCCGCCTCGCAGAAGCACATCGGCGATCTGCTCGAAATGCACGAGAAGAACATGGTGGCGAGCGCCGATATCCAGCGCCGCAAGAAGCTCGCCGACGATGCCTTCGCCCGCCGCTTCGACGAGGTGATGAAGAAGCACAATTCCGCCAACTACGTGCAGCAGTAGGCGGCGTGCCGGCATTCTTTTCCAGGGCAGTGCCATGACCCCCGAAAACGAAGCGGCGGCCCGCTATTTTTCCGCCATCACGGCGGCGCTGAGCGGGCTGGAAATATTCATGCGCGACGACCGTTCGCCGCTCTACCGGCACGGTATCGTCGCCAAGATCGTCGCCGAATACATCGCCCGGCTGGACAAGTCCTTTTCCTGCTGGCGCAACCGGCTCGGCTTCATGGACACCTTCCGTATCTCGCGCGCCGACAGCGGCTATCCTGTCTTCCAGAACCTGCTCGAGCTGGAGAATGACCGCCGCCAGGCCGACGCGCGGCTCGCCAACATTCCGCAGGCCGGCGAGCTGCGCGAGGAAATGGCCGACTTCATCCTGCGCCACAAGGAATTCCCGGAAGCGCTGCAGAAGTCGATGGCCGAGCGGCTTTATCTGGAGGACGTCAAGAGCGAGGCGACCTTCGGTCCCTTCACCCTGGCGCAGACGGCGGAGGTCTCGGTCAACCCCAAGACCATGCGGCCCTATTACCTCGTCCACTGGGCCTCGTTCGACGGCAGCGCCAACCTGCCGCTGGTCTATATGGTGACGGTGGAGGACTCTTCGGAGAGCATGGTGCGCCAGCTTGTCGACGAGAACGGCAAGCTCAACGAGCGGGTCGACATTCCGCTTCCCGTCGACGGCCTGCTCAACCCAGAGCTCGCGCACCGCTTCGACGATTTCACCGAGAAGAACTCGGCCTATACGCTGTCGCCGGCGACCATCGCGGTCAATCTCGACAAGGATTTCGAGCCGCTGCATCCGAAGCAGCTCAGGCGCGTCGTGCTCGGTCCCTTCTATTCCGCCGGCATCACCGAGAACAATTCGACCGTGACCGAGGTGCTGGCCAAGGTGCGCAAACCGGAAAATGCCTGGCTGCTCACCTGGACCATCCAGGAAGTCTTTTCCAAGGCCGAGAAGCCCGGTCGCAAGGGCCTGTTCTCAAGCGAGAAGACGACGCAGGAATTCTTCATCAACACCGACGACCTCGAGGCGGCGCGCCAGGGCGTGTCGAGCTACGAGAACCATGCGCTGATCCCGCACGAGGCCTATCAGGCGCTCTACGCCGCCGGCGAGGCGCAGAAGATCTTTTCCGGCTACAAGGTCCACATCCTGTCGAACGGGCAGGTTATCAGCGACGTCTGATTTCAAACCGCGGAGCATCCTCGATGGACACCGGGCTGACCACGATCTCGGAAGCGGCAATCGAAAAGCACCGCGCCACCGCGCAGAGCTTCATCACCCGCATCGTCGTGCTGGAGGATCCGTCGCGGGAATCCGGCACACCGCTTGCCGGCACCAATCGACGTTTCGTCTCGACCGTGTCGACCGGTTCGGTGCGCCGCACGCGCGAGGTCGAGCTGTCGAAGACGGTCGCCGCCGTCCACCCCGACGACCAGTTGATGACCATCGCGCAGCACATGCTCCTCTTCCGCGCCCGGCGCGGCCTGGCGATCGCGCTTGCCGTATCGGATGTCTTTGCCGAAGGCTCCGACCTCGAAAGCCTGCAGGCCAAGAACGCCCGCGCGCCGCTCGAAGGCGATGAGGCCGCGGCCTTCAAGAAGCTTTTGTCGGCCTCGGCTTACATTTCCGCCTTCAGCCTCGCCTCCTACCTCTTCCAGCTGATCGACAGCGATGGCGAGGCGCCGAACGACATCCCCGAGCCCGACTTCCTATTCGATACGCCGCAGGACGCGGTCAAGTCGATCGTGGCCGGGCTCGACAAGGCGATTGCCGGCTCGAAGGACGATGCCGACCTGACGACGCGGGCGCGCGCCTTCGCCCGCGTCGCCATCGACGGACTCCTGGCGCGCAAGGGCCGCTTCGACGGCATCGGCCCGTTCGAGAACGCGCATATCCGCATCGACGTCGACGACTTCACCCTCGACGGCTTCGACGTCGCGCCCGGCAAGCGCTCCAAGCCGCTGGTGATGACCTTCAAGAAGCCGAAAGAGGTCGTCGGTAATCACATCGCCAAATTCCAGTCGGTCAGGCTGGCCAAGATGCTGATGGCCTACGACTTCGAGCGCGAGCTGAACCCCTTCGTCGAGCTCGGCGGCTTCCTGTTCACCTTCATCGGCGACGGCGCGCCCGGCACCGGCAAGACGACGCTGATCCAGATGATTGCCGGCCTCGTCAACGGCTACTGCCAGGTTGCCGGCTATCCCTTCGCCTACGAGAATTTCGGCGTCGACCAGATCTCGTCCTACCAGGGCAAGTCCGGCCAGAATTGCCGCCAGTTCATCAAGAATGTGCTCAACCCGCGCGCCATCGGTTTCGGCACCATCGACGACATCGACCAGGTGGCGGCGCGCCGCTCCGACGACCGCGCGTCCGCCGGCCAGCAGGAGATCACCGGCGTTTTGATGGATGCCTTTGCAGGTGCGGCCACCGTGGTGCGCGGCAACTGCTCCTTCGGCATGTTTTCCAACTATCCGGAAAATGTCGACGATGCGCTGCGCCAGCGCGCCGGCGCCCGCTGGCTGGTCGACGGACCGCAGACCCGCGACGACTACATCGACATCTTCGTGCTGCTTGCCGGCAAGAACCACAAGATCCCGCTTGGCGACCACGAACTCTATGCAGCGCAGGAGATCCAGCGCGCCGTGGCCGAGGCCTATGAGGAGCACGAGAAGCCGCAGGAAGACGGGCTGATGAAGGTCTATGAGCGCTACATGAAGGAGAATGGCGCGCCGAAGACCATGGCCGACGTCGGCACCTATCTGCACATGATCAAGGACGCCGAGCCGCGCTTCACCGGCCGCGCCATCAAGAACGTCACCGACGCCATCAAGATGCGCGCCATGGACATCGAGCTGCCTGACGACTGGTTCGAGAAGCCGGAAGTCTTCATGCACAAGAGCTACGACGACAAGAAGGCGATGATCGAGGAGCTGCGCGGGCCGTTCTCGATGGACATGGTCATGCAGGAGATCAACCGCTACGCCGATTCCGAATTCCGCTATTCCGACAAGTCCGACGACGCCGCGGTGGAGAAGCTCCTGCGCGACACGCGCCTGCGCGAACGCGCCGCGCGCGAGATGGAGGAGCTGAAGAAGAAGGGTTTGTGGAATGCGTAATTTGCACCGACGCCCCCTTCTCCCCTTGTGGGAGAAGGTGTCGCCGAAGGCGACGGATGAGGGGTGTTCTAGCTTGGCGACGACGGCACTCCGGCCAACACCCCTCATCCGTCTCGGCGCTGCGCGCCGATCCACCTTCTCCCACAAGGGGAGAAGGGAGGTCCGCGCCCCGCCGCCCCCCGGGGGGGCCCGTCTCCCCCGGGA
>NZ_JBZEGV010000015.1:0-153935 GCF_058312955.1 Mesorhizobium sp. LEGMi-168a | reverse complement strand
AACCTAGAGCCGGATGATTTCAGGTCTGTTCGACCTGAAATCTGAATCCGGCTCTAAATCAAAGAGATAGAGCATGATGTCGTCCGAAAACCGCTTCACACTTTTCGGCATCATGCTCTAAGGTCTGTGGGGATTCATCGAGAGTTTATGACGGCGGCAGCGAGGTAGATCATAGCTGAATAGCTCTGGTCGGTTTTTTCGGCTCGCATGGCGATGCGTTTGAATTCCTTGAGCTTGCAAAAGAAGTTCTCGATGAGATGGCGCCACTTATAGACTTCACGATCAAGCGGCAGCGGCTTTGTACGTCTTGAATGTTGGGAGATGACGATCTTGGCGCCACGATCGTTGAGATCGGCAATGATGTGATCGCTGTCGAATGCCTTGTCGGCGATCAGTGCGCCAAATTCGATGTCTTGAAGCAGCGGCTCCACCCCGACCGTGTCGAAGCGATGGCCAGGCAGGAGTTCGAACCGCACGAGGTTGCCGAGCGCATCGGTGAGCGCGAGGATCTTGGTAGTCATGCCGCCCTTGGAACGACCTATGGCCTGGCTCTGAGTCCCCCTTTTGCGCCCTGGCCGTGGCGGTGGACCTTGACAATGGTTGCATCGACCATGGCGTATTCCATGTCGGGCTCATCCGAACAGGCTTCGAAGAGCCTCACAAAGACATCGGCCTTGCGCCAGTCGCTGAAGCGCCTGAAGGCGGTGCTCCAGTTCCCAAACATCGCCGGCAGATCGCGCCACGGACTGCCCGTGCGCACGATCCACAGAACAGCCTCTATGAAGAGGCGGTTGTCGCTGCCGCTGCGCCCGGGGTCCGTCGGCTTACCCAGGCAGTGCGGCTCCATCTTCGCCCATTGGGCGTCTGTCAGTACGAATCGCTCCATCAAAAGCTTGAATCACATCGCCAAGCTTTCGTGAATCCCCACAGGCCTTAGAGCGGTTCAGCGTTTCACAGAATCGCCGAACCGCTCTATCTCTTCGTTTTTACGCAAATCCGGACGGAAAACCGTTTCACACTTTTCCTGGAATTGCTCTAGGAGCAGCGTTAGCGGGCCGCCGTCCAGCCCTTGTAGTCCTTGAGGTTCTCGGCGGTGATCAGCTTCGGATCGAGCAGCACGGTCGGCTCGGCCGGCTTCTTGCCGGCAAGCACGTCGGCCGCCATCGTCAGCGACTGGCCGGCCATCACATAGGGATCCTGCGAGGCAGAAGCCTTGATCATCGAGGTGCCGGAAGCGAACTCCTTCTCGATATCGGGCGCGCCGTCGACCGCGGTGAAGATGAATTCCGAGCGGTTGAGCTGCTTGGCCGCGAGCTGGGCGCCGATCGCCGTCGGGTCGTTGATGGCGAACACCGCGTCGATCTTGTCGAAGCGGGTGAGCAGCGACTGGAACACTTTCAGGCCGCCATCGCGCGAGCCTTCGGCGTTCTGGTCGTCGGACAGGATCTTGATGTCGGAATGCTGCGCGAGAACGTTCTTGCAGCCCTTGACGCGCTCCAGGATCGACGACGAGGCCGGGCCGTTGAGGATGACGTAGTTGCCCTTGCCGCCGGTGTGGTCGACCAGGTACTGGCAAGCCTCCTCGCCGGCCTTGACGTTGTTGGTCATCACGGTGACGTCGGCGCCTGGCGCCGAAACGTCGAAGGCGGCGACCACGATGCCGGCTGCCTGGGCCTTCTTGACGGCAGGCGCGATCGCCTTGGCGTCGACGGCGTTGAGCATGATCACGTCGACGCCGGCGGCGATGAAGGAGTCGACCTGCGAGACCTGCTTGTTGAGGTCGTAGTCCGCCGACACCGACGTCACCTCGACCTTGGGATTGATCTTCTTGGCTGCGTCCTCGATGCCCTTGATGGTGGCGACGAAGAAGGGGTTGCCGAGCAGGCCGACCGAGATGCCGACCTTGTTAAGGTCCTTGGCCGATGCCGGCGCGACGGCGATGGCCGCGAGGGCGGCGCCGCAGAGCAGTTTGGCGATGGTCTTCATTTACTTGCTTCCTCCGATTGCCCCGCGCCTCTCACGGTGCGTTACACACAATCCGGCTAGGGCCGGCGACCAAGGTCAATCACGTTCTTGCTCCGGCCTGGAGCCGGTAACGGTCGAGGGCGACCGCCACGATGATGACCAATCCCTTGATGATGTACTGCCAGATGTCCGAGACACCGGCCAAAATGAGCCCGTTGGAGAGCACCGCGATGATCAGGCCGCCGATCAGCGTGCCCCAGATCGAGCCGACGCCGCCGACGAAGCTGGTGCCGCCGAGAATGACGGCGGCGATGGCGTCGAGTTCATAGGACTGGCCGAGCTGCAGACCGTTGGCGGCGTAGAGCCTCGCCGCCGACATGACGCCGCCGAGGCCGGCGAGCAGACCGGACACGCCATAGACGAAGAGCAGCACCAGCGGCACCTTGATGCCGGTGAGCCGCGCCGCCTCGGCGTTGCCGCCCACGGCGTAGATCCAGGTGCCGAGCACGGTGCGCTTGAGCACCAGCCAGGACAGCACCACCACCGTCAGCGCGATGATGACCAGCCACGGAATGCCGAACAGCGAGCCGTTGCCGATGAAGTCGAACGGCAGGTCGGAATTGAACACCGTCGTGTCCTCGCCGAGCAGGCGGGCGACGCCTCGGACCGCAGTGAGCGAGCCGAGCGTGACGATGAAGGGCGGCAGCCTGATATAGGCGACGAGCAGGCCGTTGATGACGCCGAAGCCGAGGCCGATCAGAATGGCGGCGGGAATGCCGAGCATGCCCCAGTCCGGCACCAGCGATACCAGCACGGCCACCATCGCCGAGGCGGCGAGGATCGAGCCGACGGAGAGGTCGATGCCGCCGGTCAGGATGACGAAGGTCATGCCGGCGGCAAGCACGATGTTGATCGACGATTGCTGGGTGACGATCAGCAGATTGGTGCCGGTGAGGAAGCGCGGATTGATGAACTGGAAGCCGGCCGCAAGCAGCACCAGAACCGGCAGCATGCCGAGGGCGGCGAAGGCCGTGCGCAGCCGCCGGTTTCTGACCGCCGCCTGATCCGCTGTCGCCATCGCCGTTGTCTTGTCGGTCATTCCTGGGCCGCTCCCGTCGCAAGTTCCATGATCGCTTCCTGGCGAAGCGGTTCGCCCGCGGACGCCGTCACCTCGCCGGCGATGGCGCCGTCGCGCATCACCAGCACCCGGTCGGCGACCCCGATCACTTCCGGCAGTTCGCTGGAGATCATCAGGATGGCGATGCCCTTGTTGGCGAGACTGTCGATCAGCCGGTAGATTTCCGACTTGGCGCCGACGTCGACGCCGCGCGTCGGCTCGTCGAGGATGACGACCTTCGGCTCGGTCTCCAGCAGGCGGGCGAGCAGAACCTTCTGCTGGTTGCCGCCCGACAGCGACCCGGCATTGGCCCGCGCTGACCCGGTGCGGATCGAGAGGTCGGCGATTGCCTTGGCGGCACGCCGGTCGGCCGTGGCGAAATCGCGAAAGCCGCCGGCGCGCGCGTCCCTGGCCAGCACGCCCATATTGATGTTGTCCGAGATCGACATGTCGAGGAACAGGCCGAGCTCCTTGCGGTCCTCGGTGAGATAGGCGATGCCGGCATCGAGCGCCACGCGCGGCGAGGCGATGGCGATCGGCTTGCCGTCGAGCTCCAGCTCACCGGCGCTGCGCCGGTCGGCGCCGAAGATCAGCCTGGCGAGCTCGGTGCGGCCGGAGCCGACCAGCCCGGCCAGCGCCAGCACCTCGCCGTGGTAAAGGTCGAAGGAGCAATTTTTCAGCAGCCTGCCGTCCGACATGCCGCGCACCGACAGCGCCACCTTGCGCTTGCTGTCCGGCGGCCGGTGATCCTTCTTGTAGAAGGCCGACAGATCGCGGCCGACCATCATCGAGACCAGGCGCGACGCGTTGAGATCGGCGCGCTCCAGCGTGCCGACATAGCCGCTGTCGCGCAGCACGCTGACGCGGTCGGCGAGCTGGTAGACCTCTTCCATGCGATGGCTGATGTAGATGATGGCGATGCCTTGCGCCTTCAGCGTCGCGATCACCTCGAACAACCGGTCGGTCTCGCGCGAGGTCAGCGAGGTGGTCGGCTCGTCCATGACGATGATGCGGGCGCTGGTCGACAGTGCGCGGGCGATCTCGACCAGCTGACGCTCGCCGAGCGACAGGCTGGAGACCAGGGCGCGCGCCGAGAAGGAGACGCCAAGCCGTTCGATGATTTCCCTGGCGCGGCGGTTGCATTGGTCGCGGTCGACGATGCCGAACCTGCGCGGCTCGTTGCCGAGGAAGATGTTCTGCGCGACCGTGAGGTTCGGCGCCAGCGACAGCTCCTGGTAGATGACGGCGATGCCATGGGCGCGAGCCTTGATCGGATCGCCGGTGGCGACCGGCGCGCCGTCGATCAGGATCTCGCCGCCGGCGTCAGGCCGATAGGCGCCGGACAGCACCTTCATCAGCGTCGATTTGCCGGCGCCGTTCTCGCCCATCAATGCGTGCAGCTCGCCGGCGTTGACGGCGAGCGATACATCCTGCAGGGCGCGGATGGGACCGAAGGTCTTGGAGATGTGACGCATCTCCAGCACCGGCCTTTGCGTCGCCCCGATACGGGCAGCGGCGGTCATCGCGCGCCTCCCGCCGAAGCAGCGATGCCGCGCTCGGCAATGAGGCCGCGCCAGTCGTCGCGGTAGCCGGCAAGGCCTTTGAAGCTTGCGGCGCGCACCGGCTCCGGCCTGTCGGCGGCGAACTCGCGGCCGGCGCTCTCGAAGGCGAGCGCGGCCGCGCCGGTCGCGCTGCCTTCCAGGGTGGCGCCCTGCATGAAGGACTGGCCGGGACGAAGCTGAGCCAACAGGCCGGCAAGCAAGCCGCCAGCGTTCAGGCCGCCATCGACGATGACGGCGTCTCGCGACCGGATCAGGTCGAGCGACAGATCGATCATCAGCGCCACGTAAAGCAGCGCCACGGCCGCGCGTTCCTCGGCATCGGAGACGCGCCCTACGATTTCACCTGTTTGGCCGGGCATCGGGCCGCCAGGCGCAAAGCTCGGCAGGGCCGTGATCCCGGCATCGATCGCGCGCTGTATCGAGGCCGGCGCAATCGCGCCCTGCCAGTTGCCGCTGATCACGGCGAATTCGCGCCCGCCCATGAAGCGGATGGTGGGAACCGGACCGCCATCGACATCGACATTGACCAGCATGTCGCGGTCGCGGTCGAGCGCATCGAGCGGGCAGTCCGGATTGAGCACGATCACCCAGGTGCCCGTCGACACCACGGTGAGCCGCCCGAGTTCCTGCCGCCGGTAGGCATGGAGCGCGGCGTTCGAGTCATGGACGCCATTGTGGATGGCGACCGGCCTGCCGGCCCGGCCAAGCCGCCGCTCGCCGGTGACGGCGCCGGCGCGCGCGAAGGCTGGCATCTTGCCACGCCAGCCTTCGGCGTCGACCAGCGAGGAGAAGTCGCGCTTGCGCGGCGCCCACAGATGCGAGTGGCAGCCGAGATAGGACACTTCCGAAACGGCTCGGCCGCCGAAGCGCCAGCTCCAAAATTGCGGATAGCCGAGGATCGCCGTCGCCGCTGCGAAGGCGCCAGGCTCCAGTTCTTTCAGCCACAGCATGTGACGGCCGTAGTTGAAGCCAAGCGGTAGGCGCGGCGAAAAGGTCTCGGCGAAATCGGGAATGCGGCGGTCGATCCGCGCAGCGATTTCGGCCGGCGGTTCCTGTTCGTAATCGAGTATCGGATGCGTCAGCGCCGTCTCGTCGACCAAGGCGAAGGTGCAGCCATGGCCGGACACCATCAGGCCTTCGATGCCATTGCGGTCGACGGCCTCGTCGACGGCATCGAGCGCCCAGTCATGCAGCGCCGACTCGTCGAGCACACTGAGGCCGCCCTTGCGTATCCAGTCGGGTTTGGTGCGCCGCTCGTCGACGATGCGCCCGTCCTGACCGAAGACGAAGAGCTTCGAATTGGTCTTGCCAAAATCGAGCACCGCCACCTTCACGGGAGGGCTCCCGCGGACGGGGCGATGCGCACGGCGACGCCGGCGTCCTCCAGCATGCGCGCATCGGCATCGGAGAGGCCGTCATCGGTCACCAGCGTGCCGATACGCGACAGCGGCAGCGCGACATTGCGGGCGTGGATCGACAGCTTGCGACTATCGGCCAGCACGACGATCTGGTCGGCGCAGAGACTGAGATCGACGATCGAGCGCACCAGCAGCGGATGCGATTCCAGCACGCCTTCATGGCCGAGGCCTTGCGCGCCGAGAAAGAATTTCGAGGCGTAGAACGGCACGGCCTGGGTGAGCGAGTGGATGATGCCGGGCTCGCGGTGCAGATCGCCGCCGGCGATGGTCAGGCTGCAGTGACCGTGGTCGCTGAGATAGGCCGCGAGCGGCATGGAATTGGTGAACAGGCGGATGTTGCGGTCGGCAAGCTTGACGCCGAGGTGGAAGCAGGTCGAGCCGCCATGGACGATGACGGCGTCGCCGTCGCGCACCATGGTCGCGGCGACGGCGGCGATCTGCCGCTTGGCGTCCACCGCCAGATCGCGGTTCTCGTCATAGGGCCTGGCAAAGGCGACCCCGGCATGGGCAGCACCGTCAAGGGCGGATATGCCGCCATAGACCTTCCGCGCCTCGCCAGCCTCATCGATCTTGTCGATGTCGCGCCTGACCGTCGCGGCCGAAACGCCAAGCCGTTCCTGCAGGTCGCGCACCGATGCAAAGGGGCGGTCCCGTAGGAGCTCGACGATCTGACGCTGGCGGCCGGAGTCGCTCAACCCTTTTCCTCCCGAAATGCCATTTTCCCACGGCAATTGGTGCAACTTACTCAACATTAGCCAGATTGCAAGCCGGATTTGATGATATTAGATCACAGTTGACGGAGATCGCTCGCATCTGCGATATCAGCGCCATTGCTCCCGGCGACGGGAGATCGTGCGAGAACCAGGCCAAGCCGTTGGAGGACAAGCGCCATGGCGACCCAAGCTGACGCGCAGGAACTGGCCGCCTTGCGGGCGCTTTCGGCCAGCATCGGCGGCAACCCGCATCTGACCCAGGCGGCGGGCGGCAATACATCGCTGAAGGCCGGCGACACGCTGTGGATCAAGGCCTCCGGCACCTGGCTGAGGGACGCATTGTCGGATGACATCATGGTGCCGGTGGCGATGGTGCCGCTGATCGAGGCCGTCGAACGGCGCGATCCGGCCGCCGACAAGCCGCAGGCCTTCGCCATCGATGCCCTCAATCCGCGCGGCTTGCGCCCGTCGATCGAGACCACCGTGCACGCGCTGATGCCGCAACGCGTCGTGCTGCATGTCCATTGCGTCGACACGATCTCACTTGCGGTCCAGGCCGATTGCGAGACCGAGGCCGCGCGGCGTCTCGACGGCATCGAATGGGCCTATGTTCCCTATCGCCGTCCGGGCCTGCCGCTTGCCCAGGGCATCGCCGAGCGGCTTCGGCCGGGGGTCGACGTGCTGATCCTCGGCAATCACGGGCTGGTCGTCGCGGCGGAGACCGTGGCCGGGGCGGAGCGCCTGCTGCATCGGGTCAGATCGCTGCTGGCGCGCCCGGCGCGCGCGGTGGCGCAAGCCGATACCGCGGCGCTGACGGCGCTTGCCGGCGGCAGCGGCTACAGACTGCCGGTGGATGTCGAGGCGCATGCGGTCGCGCTCGATGCGGACAGCCGCCGCATGGCCGAAGCCGGCAGCCTCTATCCCGACCATGTCATCTTCCTCGGTCAGGGTTCCGTGGTGGCAAGGCCCGGCGAGCAGGTTGGCGACGTCATTGCACGGCTGGGCAGGAAGCCGGCCGCGATCCTCTTTGCCGACGCCGGCGTGCTGATGCGTGGCGATGCCAGCTCCGGCGCGGACGCCATGCAACGCTGCCTTGCCGATGTCACTGCTCGGATCGACACCAAAGCCCGGCTGAACTATCTCACCGCCGCCGAGAATGACGAGCTGGTCAACTGGGATGCCGAGCAGTATCGCCAGAAACTCAACGCCGCGGGTTAGGTGAATGGCGCCACTTGCCATAGGCATCGACATCGGCACCTCCGGGTCGCGCGCCGTCGCGATGCATCCGGATTTTTCCATCGCAGTGCGCGCCGCCGTGCCGCTCGATCGCTTTGGCGCGAACGGCCGCGATCCCGCCGTCTGGTGGGCGGCGGTCGAGGCGACGCTGAGGGAGCTCTTCTCGCGTATCGATCGCAGTGCGGTGCGCGCGATCGCCGTCGACGGCACGTCGGGCAGCTTGCTGCCGGTCGATGGCGCCGGGCGGCCGCTGGCCGAGCCGCTGATGTACAACGACAAGGTTTCGGACGACGCCATCCTCGCCGCGATCGCCGGCGCGGCGCCGGAAGCGAGCGCCGCGCATGGGGCGACATCCGGCCTTGCCAAGGCGCTCTGGTTCCAGCGCCTGCCTGGCGTCCATGCCGTGCTGCACCAGGCCGACTGGATCGCCGGGCAATTCTCGGGCCGCTTCGACGTCAGCGACGAAAACAACAGCCTGAAGACCGGCTACGATGCCGAGGAACGCCGCTGGCCTGACTGGATCGTGAAAGCCGGCATGCGCATGGAACTGCTGCCGGCAGTCGTCAGGCCGGCCAGCGTGACAGGCAGGCTCACGGCCACCGCCGCCGACCTGTTCGGCCTGCCGCGCGATGCGGCGATCGTCGCCGGCACGACGGATGGCTGCGCCTCGTTCCTGGCGACGGGCGCCACGGCCGCCGGCGACGGCGTCACCGCGCTCGGATCGTCGCTGACCATCAAGATCTTGTCCGACCGGCCGATCTCGGCGCCGCGCTATGGCATCTACAGCCACCGGCTCGGCGACGCCTGGCTGGCCGGCGGCGCGTCGAACACCGGCGGCAAGGTGCTCGCCCGGCATTTTTCGCTAGCGCGCATCATCGAGCTCAGCGCCGCGATCGACCCCGCGACCGAGACCGGCCTCGACTATTATCCGCTCGCCTCGGCTGGCGAGCGTTTCCCCATTGCCGATCCGATGCTCAAGCCGCGCCTTCTGCCCCGCCCGGGATCCGACGCCGACTATCTGAAGGCGATGCTGGAGGGCATCGCGGCCATCGAGGCACTCGGCTACCAGAGGCTTGCCGAACTCGGCACACCGAAGCTCACCTCGGTCCGCAGCGTCGGCGGCGGTGCCGCCAACGCCGCCTGGACCGCGATCCGGCAACGCAAGCTCGGCGTCGATTTCCTGCCCGCGCTCTCCGATGAGGCCGCCTCCGGGACGGCGCGGCTGGCGCTGATGGGCGCAAGAGAGGCGGGGCTGCTGTGAACATGACGCAAGCCAGGCATCTCGATGGGATCGGAGCGCTCGCCGAACGCTACGACGTGTTCCTGCTCGACCAATTCGGCGTGCTGCACGACGGGCAGCGGGCTTATCCGGGCGCAGTCGAAGCCGTGTCGGCGCTGAAGCGCGCCGGCAAGACGGTGGTGCTGGTCTCCAATTCCGGCAGGCGGGCGGAACCCAACGAACGGCGGCTGCTGAAGCTCGGTTTCGAGCCGGGAAGCTGGGACCATTTCGTCTCGTCCGGCGAGGTCGCCTGGCGCATTTTCAAGGACATGGTGGGCTCGGGCGCGCTGCGAGCAGGGACAAAATGCCTGCTGATCAGCCGCGACGGCGACCGTTCGGCGATCGATGGCTTACCCTTGACCCTGGCCGAACGCGGCGACGATGCAGAGCTGGTGCTGCTCGCTGCCAGCGAGGGCGACCGCTACGATTTCGATTATTACAGCGCGCTGCTAGGCCCGGCGGCGGCGCGACGGGTGCCATGCTTTTGCACCAACCCCGACCGGATCATGCTGACCGCGGTTGGGCCGCGCTTCGGCGCCGGCGAAATTGCCGATCTCTACGAGAGACTCGGCGGCAGCGTCACCCGTATCGGCAAGCCCGATCCTGCGATCTATGAGGCGGCGCTGGCGCTTGCGGGAAATCCGGCGCGCGGCAACGTGATCTGCGTCGGCGACAGCGTCGAGCACGATATCGCCGGAGGCCGTGCCGCCGGCGTGGCGACTGTGCTGGTCAAGTCGGGGATATTGGCCGATGCCGGCGACTTGACCGGGCTTTTCCAAGAGCTTGGCGCGTGGCCCGACTACACTCTGGATGCCTTCCGCTGGCGTTGATCCGCGGGCTTACCCGATCCGGTTTCCGCTCGCCGGATCGAAGAGGTGCAGCGCCGCCGGGTCGGCTGACAGCCGGACCGTGTCGCCTGGCTTCACGTCGCTTCGGCCCATGACGAAGACGCAAATCTGCTGGTTGGCCAGCCTGACATAGAACTGCGTCGACAGGCCAAGCGGCTCGACGACTTCGACCTCGGCCTTGAGGGCGCCGTCGTCGACCAGCCTGATGTGCTCAGGCCGCAGCCCGACAGTGAGCGCATCGCCATCTGCCAAAGGCAGGCCGTCGGGCAGCCGCAGCTTCTGGCCGTCGGCCAGCACGGCATCCACCTTGCCACCCTTGGCAACCTTCGCCGGCAAAAAGTTCATGCCGGGCGAGCCGATGAAGCCGGCAACGAAAGTGTTGGCCGGGCGGTCGTAGAGCTCCAGCGGATGGCCGACCTGCTGGACATAGCCGTCATGCATGACGACGATGCGGTCGGCCATGGTCATGGCCTCGACCTGGTCATGGGTGACATAGACCGAGGTGGTCTTGAGCTGCTGATGCAGCGCCTTGATCTCGGCGCGCATATGGACGCGCAACTTGGCGTCGAGGTTGCTGAGCGGCTCGTCGAACAGGAAGACTTTCGGGTCGCGCACGATGGCGCGGCCCATGGCGACGCGCTGGCGCTGGCCGCCGGAGAGCTGGCGCGGCAGGCGGCCGAGCAAGGTCTCGAGGCCAAGGCGTTTGGCGGCGGCGCCTACCCTGCCGTCGATCGTCGTCTTCTCGGCCTTCTTCAGCATCAGGCTGAAGCCCATGTTCGAGGAGACGTCCATATGCGGGTAGAGCGCGTAGGACTGGAACACCATGGCAATGTCGCGGTCCTTCGGCGCGACGTCGTTGACCAGCCGCTCGCCGATGCGGATCTCGCCGCCGGTCACCTCCTCAAGGCCAGCGATCATGCGCAGCAGCGTGGACTTGCCGCAGCCGGACGGGCCGACCAGGACGACGAACTCGCCATCGGCGATCTCGAGATCGACGCCGTGCAGGATGCGCAGCGCGCCGTAATCCTTCTCGACATGTTGCAGCGTGACGGAAGCCATCGATTATCCTTTGACCGCGCCGGCGGTGAGGCCGGTGACGAGATAGCGTTGCAGGAAGGCGAAGAAGATGCAGACCGGGATCAGCGCCAGGATGGACGCCGCCATCATCTGCCCCCAGTCGACGGCGAACTTGCCGATGAAGGTGAGCAGGCCGACCGCGAAAGTCTTCTGCTCGTCGCCGGAGATCAGCATCAGCGCGAACAGCAATTCGCTCCAGGCGGCGGTGAAGACGAAGCCGAGCGTGGCGCCCATGCCCGGCAGGGTCAGCGGCACGATCACCCTGCGCATCGCCTGAGCGCGCGTGCAGCCGTCGATCATCGCCGCTTCCTCCAGGTCCTTCGGGATGCCGTCGAAGAAGGACTGCATCAGGAAGGTGGCGAAGGCGGTGTTGAAGGCGGTGTAGATGATGATCAGCCCGATCAGGCTGTTGGTGAGGCCGAGGTCGCCCATGATGCGGTAGATCGGCGGAATGACCATGACCAGCGGGAAGGTCTGGGTGAGCAGCAGCAGGATGGCTAAAGTCGCCTTGCCGCGAAAGGTGAAGCGCGACATCGCATAGCCGGCCAGCGTGGCTATGACGGTGACAAAAGCCGCTGTCGACACCGAGACGATGACGCTGTTGAGGAAATAGCGCGGGAAGTCGGAGGCCTCCAGCACGGTGTCGAAGTTCTTGAGCGTCATTTCCGACGGCCAGAAGGTGATGCCTTCGGAATAGAGCAGCCGCTCCGGCGTCACCGAGATCTTCAGCGTCCAGAAGATCGGGAACAGCGCGAAGATCACGAATGCCGCGATGGCCAGGTAAAGGCCGATGCCGCCGGCGATGCGCGAAGTGGTGGAGCGACCGGCGATCATCAGACATGCCTCACAAGCGTGCGGCGGATGGCGATCAGCCCGACCGCGTAGGCGATGAGCAGCACCAGCAGCAGCACCGCGACGGCCGAGGCATAGCCTTTGTCCAGCGACTTGAAGGCGCTGACATAGATGTAGACCGGCACCGTGCTGGTCGAGCCCGCCGGTCCGCCCTCGGTCATGACGAAGATCAAATCGGCGAAGGTGGCGATCCAGATGGTGCGCAGCATGACGGTAATGACGATGGTCGGCGCCAGGAAGGGCAGCGTCACCTTGGTGAAGCGCTGCCAGGGCGAGGCGCCGTCGATGGCCGCCGCCTCATGCAATTCGGACGGGATCGACTTCAGCGCGGCGAGCAGGGTGATGGCGAAGAAGGGGATGCCGAACCAGATGTTCGCGACGATCGGCCCCCACATGGCAGTGGCGGGGTCGGACAGCACATTGGTCGGCTCGGCCTTGAGGCCGAGCGCATAGAGCCAGTGCGGCAGCGGGCCGATGATCGGGTTGAACAGCCAGGCCCAGGTGAGGCCGGAGAGGAACGACGGCACCGCCCAGGGCAGGAACACCACCGCCTGCACGATCCTGCGGCCATAGAACGGCTTGTCGAGCAGGAGCGCGAGGCCAAGCCCAAGGAAAAACTGGAAAAACAGGCTGGCGACGGTCCACCACAGCGTGTTGATCAGCGCTTGGCCGAGCACGGCGTCGGAAAGCATCGCCTGGTATTGGCCGAGGCCGACATATTCCGACTTGAAGGCCGAGAACTTGCGGAACGAATAGCTGATGCCGATGATCAGCGGCACCAGAAGCACCACGACCAGCAGGACGATAGCCGGCGAAAGATAAAGCCATGGCTCGATCGCGGCCTTGGTCAGCCGCGTCTTTCGCGGCCGGCTGGCTGATCGGATTTCGGACACTGCGTAGGTCATACGGTGCTCGCGTTGATGAGTGGGGGCCGGCGTAGGCGACAGCGTCCTTCTCCCCGTTCACGGGGAGAAGATGCCGGCAGGCAGATGAGGGGCGGCGCGAACTTATGAAAGTATGGCGCTGCCCCTCATCCGACCCTATCGGGCCACCTTCTCCCCGCAAGCGGGGAGAAGGAAGAAAGGGGACCCTACTTCTTGTTCTTGGCCAGCCAGTCCTGCTGTTCCTTGGTCAGGAACTTGGCCCATTCGTCGGCCACGTCTTTGGCCGGCTTCTGGCCGAGCAGCACTTCCTGGAAGTTCTTGATCGCCACCTGGTCGACGAAATTGCCGAGGTTTTCCAGATGCGTCGGCGGCGTCACCATTTCATATTTGGAGCTGTCGCTGAGCTCGGTGAACCAGCCCTTGAACTGCTCGGTCTTGAAATGGGCGTCCTGGTCGGCGCCGTTGTGGATCGGCACGACACCGACTTCCTTGGCCCATTCCAGATTGTCCTTGGGCGAGAGCAGCGTAGCCATCAGCTTCCAGGCTTCGTCCTTGTGCTGCGAGTTGGCGAACATCGCCCAGCCGGCATAGCCGAGCGTCGGGTAGGACTTGCCGCTCGGTCCGACCGGCAATGGCGCCACGGCGAAATCGTCGGCGCTCATCTTGTCGGCGATGCCGAGCAGCGCGTCCGGATCCTGGTTGAGCATGGCGCAGGTGCCGGAATAGAAGCCGGTCACCGTCTCGTTGAAGCCCCAGCTCACGGAGTCCTTCGGCGCCAGGCCGTTCTTGTACATATCGGCCAGCATCTGCAGGCCCTTGACCGAGCCCTCGTCATTGATGGTCGAGGTGCCGTCCTCGGTGAAGTAGCCGCCCTTGCCGTCGGCGATGTTCATGAACATGTGCATGCCGTTGAAGGCGCCGGGGCCGCCGCGCAGGCAGTAGCCGTATTTGCCGGGGATAGCCGAGATCTTCTTGGAGAACTCGACGAATTCGTCGAGGGTTGCCGGCGGCCGGTCGAGGCCCGCTTCCTTGAACAGCTTCTTGTTCCAGAACAGCGCGTTCACATAGTAGCCGTAGGGGATCATGAACTGCGTGTTGTTGACGGTCGAGCCGAACTGCTTGGCGCGGTCGCCGAGCGTCTTGGCGTCATCCCATTTGGCCATGTAGGGGCCGAGATCCTCGAGCTGGCCGTTATTGGCATAGAGGCCCATCCAGCGCTCCGGCATCTCGACCACATCGGGCGTGTCGCCGGCCTGGACCATGGTCAGGAACTTTTCGAAAGCCTGTCCCCAGGGCAGCGAGACGAGCTCGACCTTGATGCCGGGATTGGCCTGCTCGAACTCGGCGATCTGCTTCTTCAGGAATTCGGTGCGCGGCGGGCTGGTGATGACCTCGACCATCTTGACGGTGGTATCGGCCAGCGCGGCCCCCGCGGAGATCGCCAGACCGGCGACGGCGGCGAGCATGACTGTCAGTCTTTTCATGTTCGGTACTCCCATTTTGAACACCCGTTATTTTTTTGACTTGTCGAAGGCCTGGACGACGTCCGCCCAAAGATCCTCGACGTTTTCCAACCCGACATTGAAGCGGATGGTTCGGGGGCTGACGCCGAAGCGCGCCATCGAATTGAGACCCGGCGTCTGCTCGAGCGAGGCCTTTGCCGGCACGACCAGGCTTTCATGGCCGCCCCAGCTGACGCCGATGCGGAACAGCTTCAGCGCATCGACGAAAGCCGGAATGTCGACATCCTCCGTGACCTCGAAGGAGAACAGACCGGCATAGCCGGCTAATGTTTTTTTGCCTGGATGATTGGAATAGGCGGGGTGATTGACCCGCTCGACCTTGCCATGCGCCTTGAGCCGCTCGGCAAGGGTCAGCCCGCTCTTCATGTGGTGCGGCAAGCGCAGCGGCAGCGTTCGCAGGCCGCGCAGCAGCAGCCAGCCTTCGAAAGGCGACAGCTTGCCGCCGAGCGAGGAATAGGTCTGCTCGTTGATGTGCTTGATGTGGGCGGCGGAGCCCGCCACAACGCCGGCGACGGTGTCGCTGTGGCCGCCGAGATATTTGGAGGCCGAATGCAGGACCAGATCGACGCCGTGCGCGATCGGCTTCTGGAAGACAGGCGTCGCCCAGGAATTGTCGATGGTGGTGACGATGCCCTGCTCTTTCGCCAGCCGCGTCAGATGGGCGATGTCCTGCAGCTCGAACATCATCGAGGTCGGGCTTTCGAGGTAGAGCAGCTTGGCGCCGGGAAGCGCCGCGGCCACCGCATCGGGGTCAGAGCCGTCGACATAGTCGACCTTGATGTTGAGCCGCGGGAACAGCCGTTCGAACAGCCGGTACGCGTCGCCATAGCAGTTGCGCACGGCGACGATGCGCTCGCCGGCGCCGACGAAAGCGAGCACCGTGGCGCTGATCGCCGCCATGCCGCTGGAGAAGCCTCGTGCGGCCTCGGCGCCTTCCAAAGCCGCAACGCGCGCCTCGAACTCCATCACCGTCGGGTTGTCGCCGCGCGAATAGATCGGCTGCCTTCTCCTGCCAGCGAAGGTATCGGCCATGTCGGCATAATTGGCGAAGGTGAACAGCGAGGTCTGGTAGATCGGCGGCACCACGGCGCCGCCGGGAAACGGATCGTCATGCGCCAGAAGCGTGGCAGCCTCGCTGAGATAGTCGCTGGCGGAAATGCCTGGGTCGAAAGCGGTCGGGTGCTCGTTCATTTGCGGTCCGAAAGTTTGAGGTTGGCGGCGCCGCGCTTGAGGTCGTTTTCGACGGTGGCCATGAGCTTCAGCGCTTCGGCGCGGGCTCCTTCAGGGTCATGCGCGGCGATGCAATTGAAGATGGTGCGGTGGTAGGGAAAGCTGGCGTGGCCGAAATCGCGCACGCCGAGCGGATGTTCCCAAAAACGGTGGAACAGCTCATGCATGGCGCTGATGATCTGCTCGAACAGCGGATTGCCGGAAGCGCGGTAGACCGACTGATGGAACTCCCAGTCCTCTTCCGACGACATGCCGGCGCGGGTGTGGAAGGCCTCTTCCATGATGTCGAGCTTGCGCTCGATCTCGGCGATCTCGGCCTTACCGGCGCGGACGGCGCAAAGGGCTGCCGCCTCAGCCTCCAGAGCGCGGCGGATCTCCAGCGTGCGCATCAGGCCGGCGAAGTCGTTGCCGCCGGCTAATGTCAGCGGCATGTGCAGCATGTCGGGCGAGACCGCCGCCTTGAGATAGGTGCCGCTGCCTTGCCGCCGCTCGACGAGGCCCAGCCCCTCCCAGCGCGTCAGCGCCTCGCGCACGGTGTTGCGGCTGACCTTCAGGCGCTCGGCAAGGATGCGCTCGGTCGGCAGCTTTTCACCGGGCCCCAGCGCCTCCTGCCGGACGAAGCCGGCCAACGCCTTCAGCACCGCGTCATCGCGGGCCGTCGTCTGAATGGGCGGGAGGCTGTCTGTCACGCCGTGGCCTAAAGTGGTTCAATGGTCCAACCAATTTCTGCACAGGCGGTAAGACGAGTCAACAGGCGAATCGAAAGAAGGTCGAACGGCGCGGATCCGCGCCGTCCGGTCTGATCCAGTCAGGCGCTGATGCGCGCCGGGGTGGCCGCACGAGCCTCGCGCCAGCGCGCGAACAACTCCTCGCGAACCCGTCTTGAAGCCGAGAGCCGCTCCTTCGCCTCCGCCAGGACGGCCGACGATGACTCCGCGGGCGTGCCCGAGCGAAAGGGAGGAGCCGGGGCATATTCGAGCGAGAGCTGCACGATCTCCGCTTCGGCCTGGCCGAGCAACCTTGCGACCAGTGCCAGACCGAAATCGATGCCTGAGGTAACGCCGCCTGCGGTGATCAGTTTGCCGTCCTCCACGATGCGCGCATCGACCGGCACCGCCCCGAACTCTTCAAGGAAATCATGCGCATACCAGTGCGTGGTGGCCCGCTTACCCTTGAGCAGCCCGGCCGCGCCGAGCACCAGGGCGCCGCTGCACACCGAGGTGATATAGCGCGCGTGCGCCGCGCGCTCCCAGACGAAGTCGAGAACCGCCTTGTCCTCGAGCAGCGCGTTGACGCCCCCGCCGCCTGGAATGCACAGCACGTCGAGAGGCGGACAATCGTCGAAGGTTGCCGTCGGCGTGAGGGCTAGACGCGTCGACGACATCACCGGATTGCGATCTTTCCAGATCAATTCCACCTCGGCGCCCTTTGCCGATGCCAGGACTTCGTACGGACCGGTGAGGTCGAGCTGTTGGACATTGGGAAACACAAGGATGCCGAAACGAAGGGTCATGGGAATCTCCTCAGGTTGACTCCCTGCAATCTAAGGCATCATGCTTTGGCGCGATCGCCAATCACCCCTCATTTCAGGCCAAACCAATGCGCCGCATCGAAGTCCTTGCCTATCCCGACGTCCAGCTTCTCGACGTCAGCGGCCCACTCCAGGTTTTCGCCAGCGCCAACGATTTCAGGACGCAGGCCGGCGAGCCGGCTGCCTATGAGGTGGTGGTTGTTGCCGCTTCCCCCAGGATCAGGACGTCGGCCGGTCTCGTGCTGGAGGCAGCAGCGCTGCCGACGCACGGGCTCGAGATCGACACGCTGATCGTGCCTGGCGGGTGGGGCGTCAACGCGGCCTGCGAAGACCCTGAGCTGGTCCAGTGGGTCGTCGGCCGCTCGCGCGACGCGGTGCGAACAGCTTCCGTCTGCAGTGGCGCCATGCTGCTGGCCGAGGCAGGCCTGCTCGACGGGCGCCGCGCGGTTACCCATTGGGGACGCTGCGCCGAGTTCGCCCGGCGCTTTCCGGCGGTCCGGCTCGAGCCCGACCCGATCTTCATTCGCGACGGCAATGTCTGGACGTCCGCCGGCGTGACGGCGGGCATCGATCTCGCCCTTTCCTTCGTCGAGGCAGACCTTGGCCGGCGCATGGCGCTTGCGGTGGCGCGCGAGTTGGTCGTCTTCCTGAAACGCCCGGGCGGCCAAGCGCAGTTCAGCCAGACCCTCAAGCTGCAGGATGGCGACGGGCGCTTCGACAGACTGCATGGCTGGATCCTCGACAATCTGGGCGGCGATCTTTCGCTGGCGACATTGGCCGAACGCGCCAATATGAGCCCACGCAGCTTCTCGCGGCACTATCGCGAGGCGACCGGCCGGACACCCGCCCGCGCGGTCGAGGAGATACGCATCGAGGCGGCGCGGCGGATGCTGGAGCAAGGGCTGGCCGTCAACCAGGCGGCCCGGCGCTGCGGCTTCGGCTCGGAAGAAACCATGCGGCGCGGCTTCCTGCGCGCCCTCGGCACCAACCCGCGCGACTATCGCGAACGTTTTTGACGCATCGTCTTGCCGATGACTGTGGCTACAGGGGGCTCTCAACCACCTCATGTGACTGGACGGCGGCTTGGCCGAGCTCGGTCAACGCGTAGATGCCGCGCTCGGCCCTGGCGAACCAGCCGTAGTAATTATGCAGCAGGATGCTGGCCGCGCGCGGCGAGAGTTCCTTGAGGTCGCGCGGCCGTTTGGGGCCATCGGCCATGGCCGCTGCGCAAGCGATCGCCTCTTGCCGATAGGCGGTCATGATCGGCTTTTTTCGCGTGCTGCCGCCGATGGAAGGATCGCCCTTGCGGCGGTGATGTTCCTCGACCAGGCGCGAGCGCCGCCTGGGGTCGCGCCGCGGCGGCACGGCGGCCGGGCTGAGCAGCAGCTCGACCTTGCCTTTTCCGTCGACCGCCAGCAGGCCAAAACCAAGCCTGCGGCAGAGCGCGCGAAACCGGCGGTCATGCTCGCGGCCCTTGCCGCGCGCCGACTGCCTGGCGGCGAGCCAGACCTCGTCGCAGGCTGCCGCGCGATCCACACCCTGCAGGACGAGCTCCAGATTGAACTGCAGCTTCAGCTCGCAGATGACGACCACGGGCGGCTCACCGTCGCGCACCGCAACGACATCGCAACCGCCGACCTCGCCCTTGACGGTGAAATCCAGGCTCTCGAGGAACCGCTTCACCGGGGCATAGAGGGACGTTTCCTGCATGGCAGAGGCATAGCCGATTCGGGCCTGGCCGGCACGTCGCAGCGTGACGTGCAGACTGCCAGGGTAATCCCCGCGATCGAGGTGCGGTCCGTGACAATCTCGTGGACTGCCGTTGCGTGGACTATTGCCTGGCGAACTGGCCCCTATAGGTCTGGCCAGCAAGCGCATAGGTGGCAGCCAGGGTTCCGTCGGGCTGCATCGCAAAGGTGGCGTCCGCGCCATTCGGCAGGCGGCCGAGCTTCAATGTGTTCCCGGCAATCCTCCCCGCCCCGTCGGCGACCCCCGGCTTGTAGTCGGCCACGTCACCCCATGCGTAGCTGACCGTCACCTGGCCGCCCGAGGAAACCGTCAGCACGGCCAGCTTGCCTTCATACATGCCATCCAGCCGTCCGGCCCATATGCCTGAAAATGCGGCATATCTGGCCGGAACGCCCTTGCCGGGGGGCGTGATCGCCACCGTTTGGTCCAGCACCGCCAAATCCGGAGAAGCGGGAGCCGCAACGGCAGCCGGGGCAGGTTGGGGCGGAGGCGCAGGCGGCGCCTCGGATGCCGATTGGCAAGCGACCAGTGCGACCGCTACGAAGCCGAGCGTCAAAGAAGAAAGACTGTTTGGTGGAGCCAATCGGAATCGAACCGACGACCTCTTGAATGCCATTCATACGGCCTTTCTTGTGTTCTGTTTCCGTTCGTTGCGTCGAGTTTCCGAAAAGCTATTAATTTCAATGCAAATCGGTTACGCTGTTTCCGTCAGTATTGCGGCGTTTCCTTTTTGGTGGTGCCCCGGTGGTGCCCGGCCCTCGAAATCGTGAGCTAACTATGTCGGAAAGTGATAAGGCAGTCAAAATCACCAAGCGCCTGGTTGACGCCACCAAGCCGAACGGCACCGACTTCTATGTCTTCGATAGCGAGCTGATCGGGTTCGGCCTTCGCGTCCGTGCAACTGGTGGCATGTCCTACATTGTCCGGTATCGCGCCGGCTCTGGGCGATCAGCTCCGGTCAAGCGCGTAACGATTGCCAAGGTCGGCAAGGTTACGCCCGATCAAGCTCGCGAAGTGGCGAAAGACCTCTTGGCTTCCGTCGTAAAAGGACAAGACCCCTCAAGGGATCGAGCCGAGGACAGGGGCGCCCTTCCCTTTGCCAAGCTTTCAGAGGCATTCCTTGCCCATATCGAGGCGATCAAGAAGCCTAATACGCATGCGCAGTACGCCCACATGCTGAACGCCTACGCGGTGCAGCGCTTCGGTACGCGCAAGGCGGTGGCATTGACGCCGAGCGATGTAGCGGCCTTGGTTCTCAGCCTCAAGGACAAGCCGACAACCGCGAACCGTGTTCGGGACGTGATTAGCTCAATGTACGGCTGGGCGATCAAGGGCAAGATCCTGCCCAAGATGGAAAACCCGGCGGCGGGCATCGCCAAGTATCGAGAGGCAAAGCGGGAGCGCTTCCTGACCTCCGATGAACTCTTGCGACTTGGGGAGGCCATACGCGAAGCCGAGACGATCGGCATTGCATGGGAGCCTGATCCCGAAAAGAAAATCAAACACGCCCCCAAGGCTGCCAATCGGCGGGTGAAGATAGACCCCGCATCGGCCGCAGCTCTGCGGCTGTTCATTCTGACCGGTGCCCGCTTGCGGGAAATCCTGCACCTTAAATGGTCCATGGTGGACCTAGAGCGCGGCCTGCTGCTCCTGCCTGATAGCAAGACCGGGCAGAAAACCATTATCCTGAACGCGCCTGCCCAAATGGTGCTGGCCGATCTGCCCCGCATCGATCGATACGTTATTCCCGGCAAACCGAAAGCTCTCAAGGGCGGCAAGACCGAAAGCCGCCCACGTGCTGACCTCAAGCGGCCTTGGCAGATGGTTCGCAAGCGCGCCGGTCTCGCTGCTCAAGCCGATAATCCCGGCTTCCGGGTACGCATCCACGACTTGCGACACACTCACGCCTCGATCGGGGTCGGCGCCAATATCGGATTGCCAATCGTCGGCAAGTTGCTTGGGCACACCCAGGCCCGCACGACCGAACGGTATGCACACCTGCACGCCGATCCGTTGCGCAAGGCGTCCGACGCCATAGGAAACACTATCGCCGCAGCGATGGGCGAGGAAAAGAAGTCCGCCGAAGTCATCCAAATGAGGAAGGACAAGGCCGGCTAACAGTTCGCAGGGATAGGCCGGCCAGCCGATAAGCCGGGGCGCACCTCCTGGCTTCCCTGCGGCCCTTCAAGGTGCTTCGCAAGGTGCAGCGATGATCGAAGATTCGAGCCCATCGAGCAGATCCATCTGGTCCCTCTCTATGGCGGTGGCGTGGGTCATGTGGCGAAAGTTCGAGAAGGTAGACGAGGCTAGCAGCTGGCCCCTCTTGGTTTCATGGTTCGCCCGTGGAGATACCGACGAGGCGATGAACTATGGGGAGGCGCTCGGGCAAATATTGAGACATGCGGGCGATGGTGATCTGCCTGTTACGATGGTCCATCAGATAACGCTCGAACTCGTGACACCCTCGCCTGAGGAATGGGCTCATTTATCCCTCGATTACGACGACGATCTCTCTGAGCGATTCACCTTTGCGCCGTCGCACGGCACCCAAGAGAGGATCCCGCGATACCGGTCTGCAACTGTTCGTCGGGCTGATATCGTCCGATTGTGGCCAACTCTGAATGAGGCTGAGCCTCCCCCTGAAAACAATAACGGAACAGTGACGTTGGCCATCCCGGAGTCCTCTCTGCGAAAACGGAACAGAATCCCCCAGGATCAGATCCGGGTTAGACCTGTTTTGGCCCGCATCTACCCGAACGGGGTCCCGGACCGCTCGGAGGTTTCGGATGCACAGCTGGTCAAGACCGTTGGCGACGAGATGAAGACGGGCGTTCCGAGCAAAGAGACGATTTTGCGGGCGGCCGGCAGAATAAACCGGGGGAGTTAAAGTCAATTTTTCATTTATCATCAATGACTTAGATTGATTTAAATCAGCATTTAAGGCACATAAGGCAATTGCCTTAGTTGCAAAATGACCGCCGCACGATGTGTCGGCATGTTGCCTTTACGCCTGCGGATTATCCGGGCGGTTGATGAGGCAACCAAATGGCAGACATAGCCGTCGAGACTCCCAAAACGCTCCGCACCGATGGTGCCGCTCGTTATGTCGGGCTCTCCGTTTCCACCCTTGAAAAGCTCCGCCTGACCGGCGTCGGTCCCGAGTACATCAAGCTCGGTCGCACGGTGGTCTACAAACCCGAAGACCTCGATGCCTGGATTGACGGCAACCGCCGGAAGTCCACCTCGGTAGCAGCGTGATTGGAGGTGCAAGCAGATGCCTCTCCATAGCGAAACCGCCGCGCCCTGGCATGGGAACGGCGGCTCGGTGGAAACGAAAGCTGTAGCGGCTCATTTCTACCCTAACCACTGTGAAACTGCAATTGCGATTGAAGATGGCTCGTATGCCGTCGCGTTGATTTCCAATCGTTTTCGAGTGCCTCCAGCGACCGCCTTTGAAGTCTGCCGGTTGGCAGGATTGGGGGTGCGCTGATGGCAAAAGCAACGATAGCTCAGCGCCGGGCAAGGGCGCCCGCTCTCACGGCCGAACGGGCACGAGAACTGCTCCTCTACGATCCCGAGACCGGCGCCCTTACGTGGCGAGTGGCGAGGGGCTGCCAACGAGGCGCCCTTGCCGGCACGCGCACGGCCGAGGGTTACACTCAGGTTGAAATCGACTATCGCCTGTATCGTGCTCACCGCGTGATCTGGCTGATGCAAACCGGGAAGTGGCCGAAGCATCTGCTCGACCATCGCAACGGAATGCGCGCGGATAACAGGTGGAAGAACCTTCGCGAGGCGACACCTCTCCAGAACGCCAGGAATCGACGCCCGGGCAAAGACAATTCCAGCGGCACGGTTGGCGTCTCATTCATCGCCAGCCTTCGGCGCTGGGAGGCCTACATCGGCCTTAACAACCGCTGTGTCAGCCTTGGCCGCTTTACCGAAAAGGAGGAGGCCATCTCGGCCCGGCGGCAAGCTGAGCTGCACCACTTCGGAGAGTTTGCCGCCGCAAGTTCCTGCGGAGGGCTGGCCGAATGAGCGCACGCACCTTCACCAAGGTCTCGCCTATGGTGTGGAGATCCTCGCGCTTCATCAAGCTGCCTGACGAAGCGAAGGTCGGCTATCTCTATCTCCTCACCAATGCCCATGTCACCAGTGCGGGGGTTTACGAACTCCCGCAGGGTTACGCCTGTGCCGATCTAGGTTGGTCTGAGGCAGGATATGCCAGCGTGCTGAAAGAACTGGTCGCTGCCGGCCTGATCGATCACGACCCCGCCAACGAAGTCATCCTGATCGAACGCTGGTTCAAGCACAATCCGCCCACAAACGATGACCATGCCCTTGGTACGCGCCGCCGGCTCGAAGCCATCAGTTGCGATCGCCTCCGAGAGAAAGCCCTGGCCGCCTTCGAAGAGGAGAACGAACTGCGAATCCAGCGAGAGGCAGCCGCAAGAGCCGCTAAAGCCGCCAGAGCTTCTGGAACGGTCAAATCGATAGCGGAGACCATCGGCAACACCTCCAGGCTGATGAACACCCGATTGATGAGGGGAAACGCAGGATGACACCCTGTCCACACCCTGTGGTGACCCTGTGCCCATGCTCTGACAGTGTGTCCACACACCAAGACCAAGACCTATACCAAGACCCAGACCTGAGACCGGAGCAAATCGCGAAAGGCGAAGCCGTCATCGGCGTCGCGGGGCTTAGGAGGGAAGAGGAGCCAGGAACGCACGTTGGCCCCCTTCCCTCCAGCGTCGCGCCTTCCATTGAAAACAGTGACGGAACAGCGAGCGAGGAGCCTTGGGCCATAGGCCAGAATCCGACTGCACCCAGCGTCTTCGACGTTGTCGATGAATGGGTGTGTGCTGCGATGGCGGCGCCCACGCTCTCCAGCCATCCGGTCAGCGGCAAATGGCTCCGGCTAAAGGACGCGGCCTTCATTGCAAAGGTTTCACCGGAGACTGTGGCAAACTGGTGCAAGCGCCACGGAATCGGCCGCCAGCTCCACTCGAAAGCCCCTTGGAAGGTAGATCCGGTGGGCCTCGCCATCGTTATCTCTGGCAACGCCAACGCCCTGCATCAGTATCGCGTCCGCGTATCACCGGGCGACTATGCATTGATAATTTCGCCGGCCCAGACCGCGCAGCCGAATTGCGCCGTTGATCAGGACATCAATAGGCAATGCCCGGACGGCTAATTGGCTTTCTTCGCAAATGCCCACACCATCAGCGGGTATTCCTCGTCGTTGCTCAGGTCCCGCCAGACTCCATAGGCCCGCACCGGGCCGCCGATATGCGCCTTGGCGCAGGCCTTGTTGCCCCAGCCGAAGGCCTGGACGTCGTCCTCGGCGAAGCCGCCCTCGACCATCACCTGCTTGAGCCCCGCGGGCGTCCAGCGGTTGTAGTCGTGCGGGCGGGCATGCACCCGGAACAGGAAGGGTGTGGCCACCATTGCCCAGCCGCCGGGCTTGGTCATGGCGTGGATGTTGGCGGCCGCCGCCAGCGGCCGCTGCACATGTTCCAGCACCTGGTCAGCAATGACGATCGAATACTGCTCGTCGGTGCGATCCTTGCAGATGTCGAAGTCGGGGAAATCGAGGGACCTGTAGTTGGGGCATATCGCTTTCCAATAGCGGTTCCAGCCCGGCGATATCTCGATCACGTCGCGCGACTTGCGGTTGGCCGCTTCGAGGAAAGCGGTGAAGGCTTCGATCTGGCGGATGCGCAGCCAGTTGCGGGAATCGTATCCCAGTAGGCGCTTGGCCGCCTGCTTGCCACGGTTCTTAAGCGCGCCGGCAAGGGTTGTCACCTCGACCTCCTCCGTAGCCCGCCGCATCCGGAGAATAGCCTAGCCCAGGCAAGTGGGCAAAAGATGACAGGCCGGCGAATGCTCCACCGACCTGTCGGATTATTAGGTATCAATAATCGCCGTTGTAATACCGGTCATCGCAGGGAGCGGTGTAGATGCGGCCGTAGCGGTCCTGGTAGCGGCAGAGCTGCTCGCCGCGGCGCTGCGGGGTGGTGGCGGAGCCGACGACGGCGCCGAGCAGGGCGCCGCTTGCCGCGCCGATCACCGTGCTCTTGGTGTTGCCGCCGATCGCCTGGCCGACCAGCGCGCCGCCGGCGCCGCCGATCAGCGCGCCGGTGGTGGCCCGCTGTTGGCCTTCGGTCTGCGTCTCGCAGCCGGCGAGCGCGGCGGTCATCAGCACCGCGAGAATGGCCTTCTTGATGATCATCTCTAGAACTCCTCTGAAGCCCCAGGGACTGAAGGAAGGGGCGATTGCGCCAAGTGCGGTCGCATTGCGGCGGAACGGCGGCGAAGCCTGCTCACGAAGTGAGTCATGGTTTCCCGGCTGTTGATGAGCATGGTCTCCAAACCGGAAACCGGGCTCCTGGCCTATGGGTGGGACTTCAGCGGGACAAGAATTGTTCTCTGCGCGCCGCTATCGGCTTTTGCGAGGATCTGATCCAGAGAAGAAGGTACCGGGATGGCCTCTCCATCCTCAACCATACCAGCGATGTGAAGCGCGAGAGCCCGAACGGCGAGCCTGCGCGCTTGGCCTAAGCTCGCGCTGGCGGTGACGACGCCCGGAAAGTCAGGAAAGGACACGCCATAGTCCGTCCCGGTCGCTTTGTGGACCAGCCCGACATATCGTGGCACGCGGCATCTTTCCGCCACTCGCTTCACCTCCGAAGCATGGAATTCGACATAAACTGGACCGGATTTGTTAACCAGCCCGCAGGCCGCCGATCGCTAGTTTGACCTATCGGTACGACGGCAGACGACGATGGACAAGGTTGCAGCTGCTCGCAACGCAGGTAGGCGCGTAGTGCGCGCGGCTCAGTATCTGCGCATGTCGAAAGAGCACCAGACCTACTCGATCGATAACCAGAAAGATGCCATCCGCAACTATGCTGACATCATGGGCTACGAGATCGTCGCCACTTACGAGGACGCCGGTCGCAGCGGCCTCATGTTGGAAGGGCGCCCCGGCCTGCAAAGTCTGCTTGCCGATGTGGAGAGCGGGCGCGCCGATTTCGAAACCATCGTTGTCTATGACGTTAGTCGCTGGGGACGCTTTCAGAACATAGATGAAAGCGCGTCCTACGAGTACCGTTGCCATCTGGCCGGCGTGCGGATCGAATTCTGCGCCGAGCAGTTCTTGAACGACGGCAGCATCGGGTCCGATGTGCTCAAGGCCATCAAACGAAGCATGGCGGCCGAGCACAGCCGCATGCTCTCGCAAAAGACTTTCATCGGCCAGGCCAGGCTGATCCGGCTGGGGTTCCGACAGGGCGGCAAGCCCGGGCTCGGCTTAAGACGCCAGGTTATCGACCATTCGGGACGTCCCAAACTTATTCTCTCCGAGCACGAGCAAAAGAGCGTGCACACCGACAGGACGATCCTGGTCCCCGGGCCGCCGGAAGAGATTGCAACGGTTCGGTGGATCTTCCGTCAGTTCGTCAAAACGCACATGAGAGAGCTCGATATGGCACGGCTGCTGAACAAGCGCGGCGTGCTGACAGACCTTAAGCGACCATGGAAGAGGGAAAGCGTGCGCGGCGTCCTGACCAATGAAAAATACGTTGGCACCAATGTCTGGAACAGGCGCTCGCGCAAGCTGAAAGCAAAGGCAGTGCGCAATCCTCCTGAACAATGGGTGCGAGCGGAAGGCGCATTCGAGCCCATTATCGACCGCAAGCTGTTTGATCGGGCTCAAGCCATCCACAGAAAGCTCTATTCGCATCTGCGCGTGAGCAATCAGGAGATACTGGCTGCACTGAAGAAGGTCCTGGCACGCCACGGTGCCCTGTCCAGTTCGATCATCGACGCCGCGCCTGATTGCCCCGCGGCAAGCATGTATCATCATCGCTTCGGAAGCCTTTTGAAGGCCTACGAACTGATTGGGTATCAGCCGCCGAAGAACTGGCAGTTCATCACGTCGCGTGAGCGGCTGGCATCGCTGCGCACACAGGCGATCGGGAACCTACTGGCCGCGATCGGATGTGCTGGCGGAAAGGCGATCTACGACAGAGAGGAGGACCTCTTGCGGATCAACGACGAGTTCACGGTTGCGGTCGAAATCGCACGCTGCCGCGCTTCCGACCACGGCTATCCCTTCTGGTCCATGGACATCCAGCGCCAGTCGGCGGCCGACATTTTCACCTTGATCAGGATGCGCCCGGGCGACTTGGTCATTCGGGACTACCTCATCGCCCCCGCTTCTGAAATCGTCGGCAAATCGCAATTGACCGCGAACAATGGAGCGCAGCTGGACACCTACCTATTTTCCACGCTCGAACCCCTCGTCAGGCTGTCAGCGCGAGCGAGTGCGGAGACCCTATGGTGCGGCTGAAGCATCGTTTGACCCGCGAGGCGGCCTACAAGGCTTTGCACGGCAGCGCTCAGAGACACGCCCGCGAAATTGCCGCCGATCAACCGGGGTCGAAGGAGAAGCTGTTCGCGCCCAAGCTGTCGGCGGCCTACAAGGCGGCGTGCAGGCGCAAGCGCAATTTCATACGAGAAACCGAGGATGCGGAACGGCGCCTGGTTCGTCTGGCCGAAGCGCTTCGTGTGATAATGAACGACAAAGGGTTTCGCTCGTTGCTGATGTCCGAGGGATTTGCCACCATTCCAAGATGCCTAGCGCAGAGGTTCCATGACTCGACGGTCGAGCCGGCTCTAGCGACGCTTGCCGGCTCGCCTGCAGGCAGCAGCGCGGGCCAGCAACCTGTCAACGGGATTTGCCCCAAGGTTCTCGACTTCCTTCAGGACTGCTTTGTGAAGGTGAAAATCTTCGGTTTGCTGCGGCATGTGCTTCCGGCCAGGCAATTGGAAATTGCCCGACTGATGGTTGCCATGGAGCTGGTCACATTCACATACGCAAAGATCCTCGTCGCCTTTACGCCACGCCCTCTGCTGGCCGAGGGTTTCGATCCAACGATGATAGCCAACGTGTCTGAAGATCAACTCGGCGCGATGACGCCGGAACTTGGCAGGCTAAGCGGTGAGTTTCTGTACGCTGTGGAGCGACGGGGCTCTGTGAGCTTGGAACTGCTGGCGGCAAGCCGCTATTTTGACCGGCTGATGGATAATTCGAAGGTGGTGCGATACATGGCCCATAACTTCCCGGGCCAATTTGAGGAGCTTCACAGCTTGTCAATGCCCGAACTTAATTAAGTGGGGTCAAAGATGGCGGCAAGCCCGGCGATTGCTGTCCTCGTGGTCTCGGCGCTGTGCGTGCCGTAGACGCACCGGGGGCTCGGCTTTTGATGTGCCGAAAGCACGAGGCTACCCTATCTCGCCAAACCCGCTTCTCCCATCGGATCTGCACTAGGCGCCGATAGCGGATCGTATGTGCTTGCTCTCCGCCGGGGTGGAATAGCTGCGCGTTCCTCCACACCCGGCTCTTGCATTTCTGGCAGCGCACTTTGAGACGTCCTCGGTCGTGACGTTGCCGATCACCTCCCGCAGGTCCAGCGCGGTCCCGTCGGCTGGAATTGCATAGTAGCTGCGTTGGTTATTTCGATAAATTGGAATGCCGACAACAACTGTCTCCTGATAAATTTCTGAGGAATTCTTTCTGGAGAAACTCCATGCGTTTGCGCGCAGCAATGGTTGAAAATATCAGGCTCAGGGTTTCGCCAGAGGAAAAGCGCGCCCTTCGCGCCGCTGCAATGCAGCGCGGGCTCAGCCTGTCCGATTTGATTCGCCAGCTCGCAGTCCAGGCAACGGAGATTGCAGCCTAGCCATGTCCCACATCCACGCCCCCCCCAATGACCCTCATGCAGCTCTGGCGACTTCACCGGGCAGAATGCCGGGCCATCGGCTCAATCGTGGCCGCCGCCCGCGACGGCACGCTGCCTGGCACCCAGCCGCTTGAGAGTGGGTTTGGCTTCCGCGTGATGCACGAGGCAACAGCCCTCAAAGCAATGAGGAGGGCTTAGAATGACTCTTTCCGCTGTTCCCCAGCCTGCGGATGTCGTGGCAGAACTTGGTCTGAGCCTGCCATACACATTCCAAAAATCAGATTCTCGGCCATGGTGGCTCGCGGATCTAAGCACGGCTAGCAGCCTTGTCTTCCCGACCAGTTTCGCGAACAAGACCGCCCTGAAACTCGCAGCCACGGCAGGCCCGAGCGGAACCTCCACGAGCCACACCTTTACGGGGGTCAATTTCGGGCCTGAGTTTACAAACAGGCGGCTTCTCGTCTACCCAATCGCTCACGGGAAGGGCGCTGGCGTTTCAGTTCCTGCCAATGTCACCGTTACCAGTTTCACCGTGGGCGGTGTGTCCGGTGTCATCCCTACCCTGAACTTCTGGTATTTTGCCGGCTCGACGGCGAGCGCTATTTTCTCAGGCGTCCAGAGCGACAGCTTCAATCCGAGCGGCACATCGGGAACCATTTCCTTCACGACGAACATCGCCCTGGATTGCTCCGTCATCGTGTTTTCCATGATCGGCAGCAACAACACCGCATCGGGTTCTTCCAACGGGAACTTCAGCAATTCGTCGCCGATCTCGGATACGCTCGACCTGCAAAACGACGCGACTCTGATCACGGTCGGGGTTCAGAATTCTTCGGCAACATTGACCGTTTCCGGCTGCACCAAGCGCAGTCAGTTCAGCCCCGTTGCCGGCTACCAATGCGTGATTGGCTATGACAACCATCTGCCGTCGCAGGCGGGAAGAGCAATAAGCATCACCGGCAGCAGCGGAGCCACCGCAATGATTACTGATGGGTGGGTCTGGTAGTATGGCTGATCTCGCCCGCATCAAGTCCAATGTCGCCAAGATGGCCGCCCAAGGTGCGCCAGAGGAAGACATTGACGGCTATATCACCTCGGAAGGCGTGAGCATCGATGACGTACGCAACTATGGCCGAAAAACATCCATTTCGGACATTCGCGCTCAATATCCGCAATACCAGGATCTGACGGACAAGCAGCTTGCCGACGCCCTGCACCAGAAATTCTATTCCGACATGCCGAGGGAGCAATTCTACGCCAAGATCGGTCTGGACACTCCCGAGCAAGCTGCCGCGCGTGCGAAGGCTGGTATTGCAAGGGCGCAAGGTGGCGCCTGGAAGAATTCGCAGGTTGATCGCAACACAGGACAGCCAATCGGTGTACCGGCGTATTCACCTGCCAATTTTGATCGCCTCGGCTCCGCCGGCATGGGAGCTGCGAATGCGACAACGTTCGGCTTTGGCGATGAACTCGGCTCGTATCTAGGCAGCGCCATTTCAGGCCTGCCACGCCAGCAGGTACTCGACGAGATGCGCGCAATGGATTCGAAGGCGCGTTATCAGAATCCGGGCTCTTATGTAACTGGCCAGATCGGCGGCGGTCTGGCTCAGGGTCTCGCAACAGGGGGCGCTGGGTTTGGGGCCAGTGCAGCTCGTGCAGGCGCGACCCTTGGGAAGGTGGCCGCCAATAGCGCGCTAGATGGCGCCATCTACGGCGGACTGAATGGGGCGGGAAACGCAAATGGCGATCTGGGCGACCGACTGGCTGGTGCCGGCTCTGGGGCCCTCGTGGGCGGCGCGGTAGGCGTCGGAGCTCCATTTCTCGCGGCCGGCATTGGGCAGGGCGTCAGGCGCCTCGTGACCCCATTTGTGGCCTCTCCGGAGCGTGAAGCCGCTGTCCAAACGCTCTTGCGGGAGGGCGTCCCCGTCACGGCAGGCCAGAGGACCGGCTCCAATGCGCTCCGCTACGCGGAAAGCGAGCTTGGCGGGTCGCGCGCTGCCAACATGATGGAAAACCAAGCGAACGCCTTTACCGATGCGGCCATGCGCAAGGCTGGTGGCTCGGGCCGCGCTACGCCTGACAATCTGGCAAATCTGCAAGGCAGTCTTGGGCAGCAGTTCCAGGCCCTCTCTGCGCGTAACACGATGGTTGCCGATCGCCAGCTCGCTCAGGATCTGGGGCGAACCCTGAATAGCTACGGGCGCCTTCTGGAGGCCCAGCAGAAGCCAATCATCAACAATCTCGTCGATGATATTGTGCAGAGGGTTAGAGCTGGCGGTGGACGTTTGTCTGGCGCCGAATACCAGGCGATCCGCTCGGATCTTTCTCTGGCTGCACAATCGACTAACAATCAGACTCTTGGCAGGGCGTTTCGAGGACTCCGCGATGCACTCGATAATGCAATGGAACGCTCTATCGCGCCGGGCGACCTTGGAGCGTGGCGAGTTCTTCGACGGTACTATGGCAACTACAAAGTGCTGGAAAGGGCATCTAGCGGATCTGGTGAGGCGGCTGGCGTCGGCCTTATCTCCCCGGCTCAGCTGCGCGTAGCTGCCTCTAGTGGCAATCGGGGCGGGTTTGCTCGCGGCGCGAATGACTTCACCGATCTTGCGAAAGCGGGGCAGGCTGTTCTCACACCGCTGCCGAACTCGGGAACTGCCGCACGGTCGGCTGTGAGAAATCTTGGGGTGCCGATCGGCTCTGCCGGTATTGGCAGCATGGTGGCCGGTATTCCCGGGGCAATTGCGGGCGCCGCGGTGCCCTATGTGGCCGGTCGAGCGCTAATGAGTGCTCCCATCCAGAGATATCTCGGCAATCAGGTCGCGACTGGCGGGCTTAGCCCCGTCAGCAACGCTTTGCTGGCTTCGATGCTCAGAAGTAGCGCGCTGCCTGCGATTGAGCACCGTTAGTGACGCATCCAAGGCGGGACTCTGTTCCCAGTCAATTCGATAACCCAGGTGGCAAGTAATGCACCAGACCAGAACCCAAGAGCGATCGACTGCCAGTTCACAAGTCCTTCGTGGAGGCCCCAGGCCCAGAGGAGGAGCAGAACTGCAAAGTTCGCCCAATAGACCCCTTTGCCTGATCGGTCGCGGGGCGGTTCGTCTGGGTCGTGATCGATCTGCTTCACTTGCAGGGACGCCATTCCTGCTCTGGCTTATACCAGCAGTAGCCGTTGGCTTGCAGCTCTTTACCAAGCTTAGCAAGGATCTGGCATTGTTCGTCAGCCTGTTTCTGGCTGAGTTCCTGACCGTTCAACTCTCCAATCCGGCAGGCGGGGCGAACTCGGTAATAGTCTTCCGTAACCTTCGCCGCATCAAACGCAAAGGCATTAGTTGCCCAGAAGATAAGCGGGAGGGCACCGATGCGCAGCAAAGTTTTCATGCTCTTAATATGGCTTAGAAATCGAGGCTAAACAATGGCTACCCTTACTTATGGCTCCGTCGTCGCAGCCGGGCCCGGCTGGACCAAGGTCACTACGCCGACGGGCGTGAAGACGGTCTATGGCGATCGGGCAACCCGTAACAACAATCCGGGGAACATCGAAGCCAGCAAGTACGCCGACAGCATGGGAGCAATCGGTACCGATGGTCGCTTTGCCGTGTTCGGTTCTCGCCTAACCGGCGCAAGGGCTCAAGCTAGTCTGATGTTCAGCAGCAAGCGCTATTCGAATCTAAGCTTGGCGCAAGCAATCGCTCAATACGCCCCGTCATTCGAGAACAACACCGCCGCCTATGTCGCTGCCGTTGCCGCTGCTGCTGGCGTCTCTCCCAATACCAAGATTAAGGACATCCCGGCAGACAAGCGGGCTGCGGTCATTGCCGGCATGCAGGCCGTGGAAGGAAACACCGGCGCGAAAGCCTATGATGAGGAAGGCAATCTAACGGATACGCTGGATACCACTTCACCACGTACGCCAAAGACAGCACCGACGCCCTATGGCCCCGACAGCCAGATGGCTGACATGTCGCCCGGCGCGCCTATCGGGCACGTTTCGCGTGCTCCGCTTGGCCCTGCCGCGCCAGCAATTGGCAACTCGGGTGTGAAATTCAGCGGCCTAGCCACGCCTCGGGGTATCGGCTCAGTTGCATCCCCAAGCCCGGCCGGTCTGCAAATGTCGTCGGCCCCGGCCCCGACCGCCAAGTTTAGCGGCATGGCAACCCCGCGCGGAATTGGCTCGATTGCATCGCCAGCGCAAAGCTTCACAAGCGCGATGAAGGCTTCGGCCCCGCCCGCACCATCATCCCCGAGCGGTTCCTTCGTCTCGCAGGACGAAAAGACCAACACGGGGACCATCGCCAACGCGCCGAACGCCGGGAATTTCGTCTCCCAGGATGAGCGGGCAAGCCTTGCCGAACGGCTCGGCCTAGACCCGGCCACGGGAGCGCCGCTTGGCCCCGCCGCGCCTTCGGTGCCGTCTGCCCCCGCCGTGGCTCGTCCTGCCATCTCTGTGCCCGCCAGCGTGCTCGCAACGGTGGCACCAGCCGTCTCGGTCCCCGCTGCTGTCAAAGTCGCTCCTACGCCTTCCTATGACCGACAGAGCATTGCCCCGGCTCGTCCCGCTCTTTCGCCGGCCGATGTCTATGGTGGTGCAATCGGAACTGCGCAGACCTCGACCCCTGGCACGACAATTTCACGAGCAACATCCTACGGCCCGACCTACACCACGAACAAGTTTGGCGCGGTGACGGCAACGGCACCCGACGGCACGCAAATGGCGGTTTGGGGCGGCGTTCCTGTTTCCAAGCCAGCCATTGCCGGGCCCCTCAGTCAGCAGGGCATCACCACGACCGCGCCTACCACGAGCGGCATGTTCGGCCCCAAAGCGAAATCAGCTACAGGACTGGTCACTGGCGCTGCGCTTGGGGGATATGCGCTCGGCCCTCTCGGGGCTCTATTGGGTGGCGTCATCGGCAAGAACCTCGCACAGGGCAAGGCGCCCCTTAGCGGCATTCTTGGAAGCAATAGCAATTCTGTCGGGACGCATGTCGTGGACACGTTCGATGGCCCGATGAGGGCCGCCAACGCAGTCGGCGGTCTCGGCTTCCCAGGTAAACCATCTGGACCGGCACCGGGCGGCGTCGCCTCTGGCATGCGCGGGCTTTCCCCGGGCGCGGCAAACGCGATCGATCACGGTTACGCCGGCCTCTACTGACCGAGGCTCGCGATGGGCAAAATTCCTGCTAGGAGGCGAAGACGTGGCAGTGGTTCCGATGGGCAAGAACAGGGCAAAAGAGAACGGCGCAGCTGCGGCTGTTCCGGCCACAGTCTACGAGCCCACCCGAGCTGAGGCGAGCGCTTTAGCGGCCTACCAAAAGCGGAAGGAAAGTAAGCGGCCGGCACCCGAGCTGAAAGTCACCATGAGCCCGCGTGAAGACGGAGGGCTCACAGCATCTATCGCGGTGGACCACCCGGACCTCGATGTCGGCTATAAGCTGTTGGCGGAGGCGATCGGCACCGACAGTAAGGCATTCATGGTCGGCACTCTCGATGCCCTCAGCAAGGCAGCTCAGATCGGCGGCGTAGTTGATCAGACCCAACTGAACTACGGTCTATCGATGGTCTATGGACTGAAACCCAAAGATCAGATTGAGGCTACGCTGGCGGTCCAGATGGCCGCCATTCACATCGCCACGATGACCACTGCCGCTGGTCTTGGCGGGTCGAAGTCCCACGAGATGAGAGAAGCCCACGAGCGCGCCTTGAACCGGCTCTCGCGAACTTTTGTTTCGCAGGTGGAAGCCCTTAAGCGCTACCGCAGCAAGGGTGAGCAACGGGTGATTGTCGAGCGGGTCACCGTCGAGAAAGGCGGACAAGCCATCGTCGGCAATGTGTCCCACGGGGGAGAGGCAGGCGGGGAGGCCTCCGAAAATGGCTGATAATCCCATGGACAAACCCACTGCTCCGATGGCGAAGGCTCATGCGGCCCCGAGGTGCGCGGCTACGAGCAAGAGAACTGGCGTTGGCTGCAGGGCACCGGCAGAACGCGGCAAGCGCGTCTGTCGGTTTCATGGCGCCCGAGCTGGCGCGCCTAAGGGTGCGGCTCACGGCATGTACAAGCATGGGCGTTTCACCTGCGAAGCAATCGCTAGGCGCCGATCCCTGAGCCTGCTCCTATCTCTCTCAAAATCGACACTGGCGGATCTGGGGTAAGCGCCCTTGATAAGCCAAGCCCTAGGCCTGCTGATCTTCATCGGATTGGCGATATTGGTCCGGCTGCACTGGCGAAAGATGCGCCAGATCCAGAGATTTCGGCCCGGGCCGGTGCGGCGACCCATTTCACGATGATGGCGACGGCGATGTAACTCTCAATGCCTATTTGCAAGGCCAAGCCTCTCGAAGCGCCCTAATCGTCATGTCGCTGGCTAGCGCCTGTCTATCCTCTGGATGGCGTGCAACGTACTGGCAGACCACGTCTTGCACTTGTTTACCAATGACGCCCTTAGGGATGCAGAAAGGCTCAATCGCCCCGCCCGCAGCCATCCCGTCCATGATTCCGAATACATAATCGAGGGCGGCAGTAGGAAGTGCCTCACATGCTTGGTTGAGAGTATTGCCGTTCCACCAATTTCCGGCTGCTGATGCCGGTGAAAGCCCCGCGGCAAGGCCAACGGCGAGCGCTCGTCCAAATCTGTGTCTCATTTTCTTCCCGCGAACCTTTATGACCAGAGACTCCCCGTCACGTGCAGGTCGTCAATGAGCCTTGCTTGATCAATTTCGGCCACTCTGGACCTAGCGTGGTCCTGGCATCGACAGCATTGGCGCCAGCCGGGTCGCTCGCCTTGAACATCTTTATGGCGAAAGCCTGGGAATGGTGGCCCGAGTAGATCGTTGGTCCGGGCTGATAGGTGGTTGTCGCATTTAGCATTCCGCCGTTGATAGTGCCCATTGTCGTGGCCGTCCCCGGCATCTGCGTAGCAGTGACCGTATTCTGAGCCGCAGCATCGTAGATGATGTATTTGTCGAACCCAGCTTTGATCGTCTCAATGGCGGCTTCTCTTACGGCGACTCTCTCGGCCCCCACACCACCACAAACGGGCGCAGCCCGGGCCGTCACGATTGCGGTATTACCGGAGGTCTGAACAACGCTGGTCCCGGCGCATCCGGAGACGAGGAGCGCAGTACAAAATGCAAGTGCTATCTTCACGGAAATTCCCCCCTCTTGCGCCCATCCACTCAATACGCCTGCCTCGCGACTTCAGCAACCATTACGGGATCGGGATTCGAACATTCAATTTACGTAAAATCGGTGGCACCTTCCCGAAATAACGGGAGGGAAACGGGAGCCGGGTGACCGTTTGTTATCGGGCAATAGCGGCGGCCATCGATAGGCCCTGCGCGACACTCGCTCAGGTCCACTTTCACCATTTCCAACTCGAAATATTCATTTTGGCTAAAATGTTTCGGAACTAATTTAGCAGCGCCGCCTTGAATCGCGTTCGTTGGGTGCGTGCATGCGTTTGAAGTTCGTCCCGCCTTTGTTGCCGACACTGGTCGAGAAGCCGCCTGAGGGTGATGGCTGGATTCACGAGGTGAAATTCGATGGCTACCGCTCCCAAATCGTCATAGACGAGGATGGTGTGCGCATCTTCACGCGGCGCGGCCTCGACTGGACAGCGAAGTACCGTGATTTGGTCAAGGCGGCCGGCGAGCTAGGCGTTGAGAGCGCCATCATCGACGGCGAAATCATCGTCCTGAATGACCGGGGCCTGTCGGACTTCGGCGAGCTGCGGAAGGCCATCACGCGCCGGCAGCACGAT
This sequence comes from Mesorhizobium sp. LEGMi-168a, assembly GCF_058312955.1. NCBI lineage: Bacteria > Pseudomonadati > Pseudomonadota > Alphaproteobacteria > Hyphomicrobiales > Phyllobacteriaceae > Mesorhizobium > Mesorhizobium sp. LEGMi-168a. Next base: position 117,442 of record NZ_JBZEGV010000015.1, on the reverse strand, counting down.
TTGTATTTCGTAGCGTTCGATCTGCTGCATCTTAACGGCCACGACCTGCGCGACATGCCGCTGATCGATCGGCGCGAGATCCTTCAAGCGCTGATCCCTGCGGGTAGCCGGATACAGTTCAGCGAGGCTCTGCCAGGTATGGGCGCGGCCGTCTTTCATCTGGTCGATAAGGCGGGGCTGGAGGGCGTCGTTTCGAAACGCAAGGAAAGCGTTTACCGAAGTGGCAACTCGACCGCTTGGCTGAAGGCCAAGGCTTTCCGCATTGACGAATACGAGCTGCTTGGCGTTGAGCGAGAGGCGGGCAAGCCGGCGTTCGCCCTGATGGCAGAGAAGGGCACAGGACGCTATGTCGGCTCGGCATTCATCAGCTTGAACCGTGAGATGCGCGAACGGCTCTGGCAGCGCGTCCAGGAGCACGCAGGGCCGGCGCCAAAGGGCGTGAAGCGGCCGGCGACACAATGGGTCAAACCGGGGCTGATCGGCCGTGTGAAGCATCTGCGCGGCGAGGACGACCTACGCCATGCCTCACTGCAAGATTTTCGCGAGGATTGATTGAGCGGAACCTTTCTCCGGTGCCAATGTTGGGAAATTGGACGGCGCAGCATCTCTCCCCAATCCTGAGAGCGCGCCGCGGCGGGATGATTTGCCGCCTGTCACCGGGAGGGTGAGAGACGCCGGCATCTCCCGACAAAGAGCCCGCCCAGCGTCGCACCAGGAGCGGGCTCTTTCATTGAAACAAGCCTCTTGCCAGCCTGCATCTCCGGAGGAATATAATCCTCTCGGTGCGGCGACCTTCCAATGCGAGGATCGCCATGACAATGAAGTTTCCCTTCAATGAAGACACGCTCGGCAAAAAGCTGGAGGCCGGAACTGGCCTTTCGGTCGATTGCCTGACCTGTAAGCGTAAGGCCACTCTGGGCGTCGCCGAGCTGGTGAAACGGTTCGGGCCGGACCAGCCTTGCCTGCATTGGGATCTGCTGAAAATCATCTACTGTCACGAATGCCGGGCCGCCGGGCGCGACGATCGAAATCTGCAATTTACAAACCGCGCATTGACGCCGGAACAGCGCAAGCGGTGGACACCCTGTCCCTGACACGGGAGCGGCCCGGTAGCTGAGTTTGGGTGTGGCGGCCACCGGGCCTAACCGGCGGGGGCTCGGAAACGAAACACGGCACCGGCTGACGCTAAATATATGGCTTTGCTAATATGCTCGTAACGCATCCAAAAGGACGAAGGAGAGGTGAGGGGAAAAGAGGCCGGTGCCACAGTTTGGGCGGGGGGCGTTTGGGGTAGCTGGAGCACCGGCCCGGTAGGCGGAATGGGACCGCCACGACAATCATAGACTTGGAGCGCGGCGACGAAATTACGTGATCGCGGAAGAGCTGTTTCTAGGATGGCTCAGGAGTGCTTTCCGTAGCAGCCTCGACAGATGTTCGCGGCGCATCATCTGCATGTCTTCGAGCAGGTGCAGGAATCTCAACGCTGCGTCCGACGACAAACCATCGCCCTCCAGGTCGGCAATGAGCTGGTGCTGGCGGATGAGGTGCTGCTCGCCGGTCAGGACGTGCCGTTTTGCCACCTCGATTTGCTCTGCAAGGGCCATCAGAAGGAACCGCCCACCGGCGAAGTCGTTCCCGCGCGGTCGGCGCGCCAAAGTGGGCAATCGCGGCCACAGACAAGCCACAAGGAAGAGAGAGGCGCATCGGCGGCTGTAGGACAGCAGCGGCGAAGAACGCGCGCTGGTGAGCCCAGCAGACTCGCCATGCTTCACGTTCGCTCCGCAGCTTTGAATCGACGCGGTCCCTACGCGACAGCCTTTAGTCCGAATCGACTCTCTGACCCTTCAGCGCGATACTTTTGGGCTCGGATGCTGCAGGAGGGTGCCATGCGAGAATTGCCGCCCAACGTCGATGCAGATGTCGTGATTGAAGTCGGCCGATACTTGGATGATCATGCGAAAACCACAGCAGTTTCGATATCAGATGCGCTACGTGTCGTTAGACGTCGCACCAATGGTTCGCCGATCAGCGACAGCGGGCTGGAGGAACTGATCATAGAAAGCGCCGTGACCAGACAGTTGGCCATCTTACTGGACAACCACTAGGCCGGCGTTTTGCCAGCGGCCCAGCCCTTGGGGTCAATCGGCCACCGGGCCTAATAGACATGGGAGCGAACAAGAATGGCCTTCACTGTCATTTGGTACGGAAGGCAGGGCATCGTCGACAAGGAGATGTTCGATGCCGAAAAGACCGCGAAAGACCACGCAGTCGCGATGTTCCAAACTCGAAGGGGTGACGATGGAATCGTCGCCGTAGAAGTTCGCAAGGACAACGGCACCGTGGTCTTTAGCCATGCGGAGAACTAGGCCGGTGTCATAGGCAAGCGGGCTCCCCGGAGTGCTAACCGCGCGGTCTGGCTCTCGGTGGCAAACTTTCACACGGATTGGCGACCAATCTGGCGAGTCGCGGATCTCTTAGCCACAGGGATTTCCTTTTTCTTGCCAGTATCTCCCTGCGATCGGCATCAGCGGTCGCTCGGCCTTGCATTGCGGCAATCACAAAGTCGGCTCTGTTGGTTCGAAAGTCTTCTTTTTGCGCAGACATCGTTTCCTCCCAGTCCGCCGGCGTTGCCCTCCTTTGGCCTGACGGACGCACTAGCTGCCGATGTAGCGAAGGTGTCTACCAATTGGGAATTGTGTGAAACGATATAACCTTGCCCCGCTACATCTTGATGTTGTCGATAATGTAGAGCCGGTATCAACATCCAAGCCCGGCCATGATGAGGCTCGCCGCCATACCGACCAAATCCCGCTGCCGAATAGCGCCAGATCGCGCTGGCGAGCATCACAAGGCTGATTGCGGCGATGTAGAGCGGGACGAGCGACATCCGAATCCAAGGACCGCAGGATCAAACGGGACGAATGACAAAAATGTTGTTCTCTATGTCGCCCGTGTTCCTGGCCCACCAATAATCTTGCTTGGGGTCATAACCTTGCTGCAGATAGGCGCCAATTAGCTTTTGGATCGCCTCCTCTGCCTCTTCGCGCGAGACGTATCCGGCGGGCAGATATTCGACCGGGATTGGCTCTGCATCGATCAAAGGCCGCCTCAGTCTCTCGATGAGGAACATGGAAGGACTCTCCTCGTACCAGTAGGCCAAACAGCAGTCTGAACCGCACTCAGAACAGTGGCTGAACAGAGGGAGGGGCGCAAGCGGTCCCCACCCTTTTGAACCTTTTGAGGGTTCGGCCCAAAGGCGTTTGCGAAAAATTCGCGAGGTTAGGCAACAAGTCGGATTGGCGTGCGCCGCTTCTTCGTGCTCCGAAACCACACTATCGCGAGCGCCTTGAAAAACGGCAGCTTGTGCGCGTGCGCATAGACCTTCGCATCCTCCTCCGCTGTGAGATAGAGGTTCCCGATGGTTTTGGTCAGCTCCTCTGGCTCGAAACGCTGGCTGAATTCCTTCTTTGTCATCAGCAGCTCGGCCGCTCGGATCTGTGGGCTGGTAATCGGCGCCAAATCGGCATTCGCAAGAACCTCTAATATCCTCCTGGCCCCCACTGCTGTCTGTCGGTCAACAAGGCCACTGATTGTTGCAATGGCGATTGTTTCCTTAGGGCGATATTTCGCTGCGGCCGGCGGAGTGGTGACAATCTTAATCCCGGCTCTGGCGCACACCAGCTCAACAGTCATTGCGTCCTCATCGCCAGAGACTACCGCCGCCTGGTGAAGCTGTAGGGGAGTAATTCCGACGCGTTGCGTGTTCTGACCGACGAAAGCGGCAGCTTGCGCCTGGCTGTCCGGTGCCTCAACAATCATCACCGGTATCATCCCGACGTGCGGGTTGCTCGCTGCTGCTATGGCGGTGTGTTGGCCATCAAGAACCTTGAGGACTGTGGCCCCATTCTCGTCCTGAGCGTAGGCGCAGACCGGCGGTTTAAACTTCGTCCAACAGAACTGCTCAACGACCTTGCGAATCTGCCTTCGCCCGCGCTCGCTCACCTGACGTTGATAGGTGTGGTCCACGTAGAGGGTTGTCGGGTCTACGCGTTCACATATCGGCTCACCGGTAGCCGGCATGTTCGGGGAGAGATCGGTGATTTTGATAGGGAGTATAGGTTTCAACTGTTCCATTCTGGCTGCCTTCTGCTCTGCAAATCACGCATTGGCAGGCGAACAGAGCAATCTCCATCCGGCAAAGTGGCGAGCGCACACAATCCTTCCTATCAACCCACGGATGTTTCTTGGTTTGGTGAAGGAATGGTTTTTAGACGGCAATTCAAGAGTGAAACCTAGCCGCATCTCAGCCTTTTGGTTTTGCTAGCCTCACCCCTGCACCGCCCCCATTCTCGGGGATGAATATCACGCCGGCATCTTCCAGCGCTTTGGTTATCGCGGACAGATTGTTCTGCACGGGCACCGATCGGCCGGCCTCGAAGTTTCTGACAGTCGATAGGCCGACCCTTGCGGCCTTCGCCAGATCCTCCTGAGAGATGTTCGCAAGGCCGCGCGCGGCCCGGCACTGCTCTGGTGTCATAAAATCCACTCCTAACGAATTTACCGCACCATAACGAATTTCGTTTGACTTATCCAGAGGCAACGATTATCGTCAGCATTAACGGTAAACGTTAGCCATAGGGCAAAGCAAAATGACCGCTCTGGCCTCCCTCGATTTGACCCCTGCCATCAATGCCTATGACGAGCGCATTGCTGATGCATGGCGCATTTCAAGCCAGGAGGTTGGGGAGGCTATCCGGTTCGTTCGCCAGAGCATGAAGGTGATTGCTGAGGCGGACGAAATGCTGACCTCGACAATCCGCCTGCACCGTCCCGCCTACGTCGAGACCTGCCGCAATCGGCTTCCGTGGGAGCTTTCGCTATATCTCGAACATGTGAAGACCGTCAGCCGATGTGAGGCTGAAATGGAAGCGCGCGGCATGGCCTATGCCAAGTCGTCGGACGCCTGGGGAGAATAACCGGCCTAACAGCCGCCTACGCAATTAACAGCACAGGAGCCTAAAATGCCGAACACTGTTCAGGCAGCCGCCGAAGGCATGCCCAATCTGAACCGCCGCCGCCTTCTGCTTGGCTTGGCTGCCGCTTCAACCGCAGCCGCAACGGTCACAGTCGCAGATGCGGTTCCTTCGATCACAGAAAACCCGGAGCTGCTCCGGTTGGCGAATGAATTGCCAACCGCTGAGGCCAAATACCTCGCGGCCGAGAAGCACCAGAGTGGGCTCAAAAGCAAATGGCGCCCGATCTGGCCGCTCGCGCCGGATGAAATCGCCATATCGCGGCCCTATCAACCCAACAATATGGAAAGGGGCTTCGAGGGTGGCGGCCTTACCCGAAAAGGCGAGAAACATCCCCGTGAGCTGATCGCCGCCAGTTATCTGGAATGGCGGATCGAAAACGCACAGCGAATGCTTAAGGGAACGAAACTCGACAAGCGCCATATCCAAGGGATGAACCGCCAGGAATGGCAGGCCACACTTGCCGAGGCCGAGCGTCTGCTTCCGATTGCGCAACGATATGAGGCGGAGATCGATCGCATCACAACGACTGCCAACTATCGGGCTGCTTGGCGATCGACCGAAGCTGCCGTCAAGGATTTGGCGCGCGTCGTCACAGCGACCATGGAGCAGCCCGATAGGACGATGGACGGCATCTTCATCAAGGCGCAGGCGCTGGCAGCATGGGGTCGCGTCGACCGGCTGGATCAGCACTGGGCTCTTCTCGACGGCAACGGCGAGGTTCTGCAGAGCAAATGGTGCGCCCAGATCGCCACAGCTCTGCTGAGCTATTCCAAGAGAGCAGCGGAATGATCCGGCTCATTCCGACTGGCCGGGGCAGCTACGTGCAAGCCGGCTCGATTTCCCTGGCCGAGCTACTACGTCGCTACGATCTGGCGGCGCCGAAGCATACCACCATGATGCGGGGAGACGTGGTGGCAGCCTTCAAGATTGATAAGCCGGAGGTGCCCGCCTATGCAGAATAGCGTCTTCGACAAGATCGCCGCCGATGCCGTCACAGAGGCAAAGGCCAAGGTCGCCGAAATAGATGTTGTCGCCCGCTTCCTTGCGGACAGGATGCAGAACCTGCATGGGGACCAGTACCGCGTCGAGATCAACCATGAAGTCGGTTTCGTTCTGGTGAGACAACGCTGAACTTCCCACCGTGGGAAATGTTGGGCCCGGCTGTTCAGGGTGGCCGGGCTTATTAGTCTGTCGCATGGAATCTGCTTCGCCCGCGCCTCCGCCTCTACCCACGACTCGATTCCGTCTGCGATGCCCTGTATGCAGTTCGCACTGGGGTTGGGTGGTGGAGCATCATGGCTCTTGCATGTGGGACGGTTTGTCAGCCGGAGGAAGTCAGGCGCGTGGTGCGCTACTTCCCTTCGTCAACGCGGCCGGCACAAGTCGTCACCGATGCGGGCACTGGCTACCTCAAAGGTGCGGAAAACCCCGCTGGCTCGGCGGCTCTTATCTCAGAATTGGTGGCGGCCGAGATTGGCACTCTTATGGGATTAGGCATCCCGCCCTTTGCCGTTGTGTCAGCAATAGAGATTGAAATCCCAATGGTCGAACACAGTGGCCATATTCTCCCGCCAGCCTTCTTCTCGAAACACATCGATGGCGTTCCAAGCGACGGGACGGATGAGTTTGTGAAGCGCCTGGATGATCAAAACGACCTCGCGCGGCTGGTCGCGTTCGATACCTGGATCAGAAATTGCGACCGGTGTTTCCCCGCAGAGGGGGACGCCGTCTACAACCTCAATCGGGACAACCTGCTTTTTGAGACGCTTGGCGACAGGCTCTACCGGTTGGCACCCATAGATCACTCCCATTGCATTGTGGACGTTCAGTTCGACACAACCGAGCTGACCAGCGAAGCTCTGATCCGCGACGAAAATGTCTATGGCTTTTTCCCCGAATTTCGGCCTTATATAAGCGCGGATTCAGTCGCTGGCGCGGTGCACGCGATGCAGTCTATCAATCGAGCAGCCTTAGACGAAATTGTTAATTCGGTCCCGCCAGAATGGGGACTCGGAGCACAAGAGCGACTCGATTTGGTGAATTTTTTTGAGCAGAGGGCGGAATTCCTCGCTCAAACGTTACCGCTGAAACTCGTTGAACAGCCAATGCTGTGGAACATAGTGCCATGAGTGACCGACAGGGCTTCTATTCTGTCATACAGTACTCGCCGGCCCCCGACCGGTTTGAGTTCGTCAACATCGGCGTCGTCGTCTTCGCGCCGACGGGTGAAGTGCGCGTAAGGGTCGAGCCCGATATCAGGCGCATCGAGAAGGTGTTCGGGCATCAGGACAAGCAGCACATCCGTATGCTGCGGGATTCTATTCAAAATCGGCTCAAGGCGGATTTCCCGTCGCGATGGGATCGCAATTCGGTCCAGAGGTTTGTCGATCTGCGCTCGGGCATGGTGCAGATGTCGAGGCCCCTGCCCGTCTTGGTCAAGAGCGCAGAGCAGGACTTGGCGGCTTTGTTCGACGAGATGGTCAAACAGTCTCCGAAGCAATCGCGCAGCAGCAAGGTGGCGTCCGTGCTTCGTAAGCGGTTTGATCAAGCCGGCGTTTTGGATTTGGTCGACCAGCATCCGCATGCGGTCCAGCTTCCCCAGTCCGTCGAGGTGAAGGCACCGTTTGCCTACCAAAACGGAGCTTACAATTATATCGATCCGGTACGGCTGGAGGGTGAAACAAACGATGCCTTTAAGGAGGCAGCCAGCCGTGCTGTGAAGGGGCAGTGGCTTGCGAAAGCGTCCTCATCAAAGAAGAAACTAATAGTCGTTGGGGACCTTTCCGCACAGCCCGCCAACTTCGCTGGGGCAATCCACGATCTAATGCGCGGGCACCATGTCCCGTTCTTCGATATGGACAACCTTGATCCATTAATCGCGGATATCAAGAAGGCCGCCGAGGATCACGGCGGGCCAAAGGCTTATTCATAGCCTGGTCGAAAGACTCACACACTTGTTATCGGCCTCAAGCTCCTAAGCAGTTTCATAGTTTCGGCTTGCGAATGACCTTCTTGCTGCGGGGTGCCGGCTTGGCCCTCGCAGCCTTTCTTTCGGCCTCCCACTTCGCGCGGATCTCGGCGTGATAATGCTCCAGGCGCCGTGTACCCTCCAGCAAGTCCTTTTCTCCGTGCCGCTCTTGCAGATCCTGGCTGAGCAAACGTGCCGCCGCCAAGCGAAGGGCACCTTCGATAATGTCTTCGATCGCAGATGATCGCTCGTCGTGTGGCTTGGTATAATCGCGGAGCCTCGGATCATGAAAATCCAAGGCCTCGCGGACCTCGTTGTCATCAGGCCAGTCGCCGCATTTGTCGTAAAATGCTTGGGCGCCCTTTACGACATCGATGCATTGCTGGATTACGCTGTAGGGCTCTCCGGCGCCGCGTGAGACGCGCATGATGTTTGCCGCCAGCTTCCGAAGGGGCCACTCGATCTCATACCTTGCCCGCGCCTTGTCGATCGATTTCCTGTCGTTCTCAGCCGCAAGTCGAAGGTGCGGCTTCCTCCCGCCGTCGTCCGTCAATGACTCCCTCCCCCTAGTTCTCAGGTGGCTTTTTGACACGCTTGCAAACCGATTGGCAATGAAGCCCGGGGTAGGCCATGTTCACGGATCAGCGTTGACGAGCATGAAGCGATCGTGCGGAATAAGTCCCTCAAAGGGGTAATTTCACGGGGGCGGCTCTACTTCAATGTCTGGGCGCAACAGGTTCGCGGACGCTGCAATTGGGCTAGTTGTTGGCCTTGGCATTGCCCTTTTTCTTCTAGCCTGGGCGGTTCCCGAGTTTCGAGACCCCACCTATTGGAAAGCAGCGGATCAAGGGTACGCAGGGCAAGCAAATGGAATCATCTCCACAGAGAAGGACACGCTTGCACAGTGGACCGCAGCTGTTTCCGCCCTAATAAGCGTGGGGATTAGCATCTGGGCTGTTTGGCTCGTTAGAAGCACTTTGAAGGCCAATACCGAAGCGGTTGGGGTTGGACGCGAAGCCAATTCCATCGCCGCAGACTCCAGCGAAAAGCAGCTTCGAGCGTACATTCACGTGACAAGCGTAAAGCTCGAACACGCTAACGACGAGTACGCTCCAACCATAACCGTCAATTACAAGAATTTCGGTCAAACGCCGGCGAGGAACGTCGTCAATCGCCTCTCTGTAAGTTTCGTCATTCTGGGGAGTGCCATGAGACGCAACCGCGAGGATTCCGACGAGCGAGGATACGATCTTGGCCCCGGCCAAGATTCTTCGACCTCCGTTCATATCTCGTTCGAGCGCGGCTTGGTTACCCGCGACATGCTCGTCAAAAACCTGGCAAAACTTTACGTAATGGGAGAGATCACCTACAAAGATACCTTTGGGAAAGAGGACCGCTACACGCGGTACAAGCTTTTCCTCCACCCCGAGCCGGAGGCCGTGGTCGACACAGACGCCTTCGTAGTTTGCCCCGATGGGAACGAGGGCAACTAGCGCCGGCGCTATCACCGCGACACCTTTTTTGGCGAGAATTCAGGTCAAATTGCACTTTTGGGGTGCCCAGGGGGTGCCCGCTGACCCTCAGGGAGCGGAGGGTCCCTAGACCATCGCGCATAAGTCGCTGGTATTGCTAGAGAATTTTTGGTGGAGCCAATCGGAATCGAACCGACGACCTCTTGAATGCCATTCAAGCGCTCTCCCAACTGAGCTATGGCCCCACTCCCGGCAGTCAGCCGGCGCCGTTTCCGGCGAAGAGATCCGGCGCGGTGGGAACCGCGCCGTCGTTTAGTGCTGGCGGCTTCTAGCGCCGCCTTCGGTCAAGATCAAGCCTTCAAAAGCCGCTTTTTCGTCACAGGCCAAAATGGCCGGCAAACGATCAGATCAGACCTCGTCCTCGTCGTCGCCGACGCCGATCATGTCGGAAACGTCGTCGTCCTCTTCCTCTTCATCAGCAAGGAAGGTGTCGTCGTCATCGTCGCCGAGATCGACATCATCCTCGTCGTCGCCGACATCGGGAAGATCGTCGCCGCCACCCTTGGCCTCGTCGTCGGCCTCTTCGAGCGAGACGACCTCGGCACCCTCTTCCTCGTCGCCGTCGATTTCCTTGTCGGCGACGTCCTCGTCCTCCTCGATGGCGGAGATCTTGCCTTCGTCGAAATAGGAGCGCGGATAGCTCTTGCCGGTATAGGGCGAGACGATCGGGTCCTTGTTCAGGTCGTAGAATTTCCGACCCGTTTCGGGGTCGACACGCTTTGTGCCAAGTTCAGGTTTTGCCACGGCAAGCCTCGTCAAAAAAAGAATGGTCCCCTTAACCGCAGTTTACGGCGCTGTCAAAGCCAAAAGAGATGTCCTGAAAACCCGCTTTTCAAAGGCTCTTGCCAAGGGGATGACCATTGCAGCGCGCCGTGATACGAGACCGCCGCAACGTGACGAACTGAGCCGGCCAGCCGGCGTTTCATTTGGACGACAAAATGTCTCATTCCGCCGCCGCCAAGCCAGCCACGGCCCGCAAATCTCCCGCCCTTGCCGGCACGGCGCGGGTGCCGGGCGACAAGTCGATCTCGCACCGCTCCTTCATGTTCGGCGGCCTCGCCTCCGGCGAGACGCGCATCACCGGTCTGCTGGAGGGCGAGGACGTGATGCGCACGGGTGCGGCCATGAAGGCGATGGGCGCGCATATCGAGAAGAAGGGCGCCGAGTGGGTGATCCGCGGCACCGGCAACGGCGCGCTGCTTGAGCCCGAAGCCCCGCTCGACTTCGGCAATGCCGGCACCGGCTCGCGGCTCACCATGGGTCTGGTCGGCACCTACGACATGGAAACGACCTTCATCGGCGACGCCTCGCTTTCCGGCCGGCCGATGGGCCGCGTGCTGGAGCCGCTGCGCCAGATGGGCGTGCAGGTGCTGAAAGCGGCACCCGGCGACCGCATGCCGATCACGCTGCGCGGCCCCAAACACGCCGCCCCCATCACCTATCGCGTGCCGATGGCCTCGGCCCAGGTGAAATCGGCGGTGCTGCTTGCCGGCCTCAACACGCCGGGCATCACCACGGTGATCGAGCCGGTGATGACGCGCGACCATACCGAAAAGATGCTGAAGGGCTTTGGCGCCAACCTGACCGTCGAGACCGACGAGCGCGGCGTGCGTCATATCTTCATCGAGGGCCAGGGCAAGTTGACGGGGCAGACCATCGCCGTGCCCGGCGACCCGTCGTCGGCCGGCTTCCCGCTGGTGGCCGCACTGATCGTACCGGGCTCCGACATCACGATCGAAAACGTACTGATGAACCCGACCCGCACCGGCCTGCTTTTGACCTTGCAGGAGATGGGCGGCCGGATCGGCATTCTTAATCCGCGCAATGCCGGCGGCGAGGATGTCGCGGACCTGCATGTGCGCTCTTCCGACCTCAAGGGCGTCGTGGTGCCGCCGGAGCGGGCGCCGTCGATGATCGACGAGTATCCGGTGCTGGCGGTTGCAGCGAGCTTCGCCGAAGGCGAGACGCTGATGCAGGGGCTGGAGGAACTGCGCGTCAAGGAATCGGACCGGTTGTCGGCTGTCGCCGACGGGCTGAAGCTCAACGGCGTCGACTGCACCGAGGGCGAGGCGTCGCTCGCGGTGCGCGGCAGGCCGGGCGGCAAGGGTTTGGGCGGCCATCCGAACGGTCAGGATACGACGGTGAAGACGCATCTCGACCACCGCATCGCCATGAGCTTCCTGATCATGGGGCTGGCGACGGAGAAGCCGGTGACCATCGACGACGCCAATATGATCGCGACGAGCTTCCCGGAGTTCATGGGGCTGATGAAGGGGCTGGGCGCGGAGATCGAGTGACGGGCGATGAGTTGGAGCCGAACTGAGACGCTGGCGGGACAGCACCCCCCTCTGTCCTGCTGCGAATCTCCCCCCTTGAGGGGGAGATGGCCGGCAGGCCAGAGGGGGTCACCGCGCGTGAAGCGCCAACGGCTTCCGCGACAAGAGACGACGCCGGCGATTTATGTGAGACGACCCCCTCTGGCCGCTTCGCGGCCATCTCCCCCTCAAGGGGGGAGACTGGCTGGCGCAGCGGGGCGCGAAGGATCGCGGCGCTCGTCTTGTTCATTGCGCCTTTCGTTCGAGGCGAGCCTATGACCCACACCTTCACCATTGCCATCGACGGCCCGGCCGGCGCGGGCAAAGGCACCCTCGCCCGTAGGCTGGCCGACCATTACCGGCTGAACCTGCTGGACACCGGCCTCACCTACCGCGCGGTGGCGCGTAAGCTGCTGGAACTCGGCCTGCCGCTCGACAATGTCTCCGCCGCCGAAACCGCGGCGCGCCAGGTCGACCTCTCCAATCTCGACCGTGCCGTGCTGTCGGCGCATGCGGTGGGCGAGGCCGCCTCGAAGGTTGCCGTCATTCCCACTGTACGGCGCATCCTGGTCGAAAAGCAGCGCGCGTTCGCCAAGGCGCCGCCGGGCGCGGTGCTCGACGGCCGCGACATCGGTACGGTCGTGTGCCCCGACGCCGACATCAAGCTTTATGTGACGGCAAGTGCCGCGGTGCGGGCGCAGCGCCGGCTGGCCGAGATCGAGAGCATGGGCGGCAGCGCCGATTTCGCCACGATCCTCGCCGACATCGAGCGCCGCGACGAGCGCGACATGGGCCGCGCGGACTCGCCGCTCAAGCCGGCAGCCGACGCGCACTTGCTTGATACCAGCGAAATGGCTATAGAGGCCGCGTTTCTGGCGGCGATGGCGATCGTTGACGACGTCCTGGCCAAGAGAAGCAAGGTCTGATCCGGGTTTCTCTCACGCTTGCAATTGCCGAACGCGGGAAAAATACCCATATCGGGCACGAACCAGCCTGCCAGCATTCTTATGCGCCGGACTTGCCGCCCAAAGCGGCCGAGGGCTCTTCAGCCCGGAACGCCGGCAGGCTCACGCAACGCTAACCCACGGCGCCCGCTCCGCCCCGATGCGGAGCATTCCAGGAGAAACAATGTCAGTAGCTAATCCCACTCGCGATGATTTCGCGAGCATGCTCGAAGAATCATTCACCGCCGGCCATTCCGGCGAGGGCCAGGTTGTCCGGGGCACGATCACCGCGATCGAAAAGGACATGGCCATCATCGATGTCGGCCTCAAGGTCGAAGGCCGCGTGCCGCTGAAGGAATTCGGCGCCAAGGGCAAGGACTCCTCGCTTAAGGTCGGCGACACCGTCGAAGTCTATGTCGAGCGCATCGAGAACGCGCTTGGCGAAGCCATGCTGTCGCGCGAGAAGGCTCGCCGCGAGGAGAGCTGGGTGCGCCTCGAGGAGAAGTTCACCAAGGGCGAGCGCGTCGAAGGCGTCATCTTCAACCAGGTCAAGGGCGGCTTCACCGTCGACCTCGACGGCGCCGTGGCGTTCCTGCCGCGTAGCCAGGTCGACATCCGTCCGATCCGCGACGTCTCGCCGCTGATGCACAACCCGCAGCCGTTCGAGATCCTCAAGATGGATCGCCGCCGCGGCAACATCGTGGTGTCGCGCCGCACCGTGCTCGAGGAGAGCCGCGCCGAACAGCGTTCGGAGATCGTGCAGAACCTCGAGGAAGGCCAGGTGGTCGAAGGCGTGGTCAAGAACATCACCGACTACGGTGCGTTCGTCGACCTCGGCGGCATCGACGGCCTGCTGCATGTCACCGACATGGCATGGCGCCGCGTCAACCATCCGACCGAGATCCTCAACATCGGCCAGACGGTCAAGGTGCAGATCATCCGCATCAACCAGGAAACCCACCGCATCTCGCTCGGCATGAAGCAGCTCGAGTCGGATCCGTGGTCGGATATCGGCACCAAGTTCCCGATCGGCAAGAAGATCAAGGGCACCGTCACCAACATCACCGACTACGGCGCGTTCGTCGAGCTGGAGCCGGGCATCGAGGGCCTCATCCACGTTTCGGAAATGTCGTGGACGAAGAAGAACGTGCATCCCGGCAAGATCCTGTCGACGACGCAGGAAGTCGACGTGGTCGTGCTCGAGGTCGATCCGGCCAAGCGCCGCATCTCGCTCGGTCTCAAGCAGACGCTGGAGAACCCGTGGGAAGCCTTCGCGCGCAGCCATCCGGTCGGCAGCCAGGTCGAGGGCGAGGTCAAGAACAAGACCGAGTTCGGCCTGTTCATCGGCCTGGAAGGCGACGTGGACGGCATGGTCCACCTCTCCGACCTCGACTGGACCCGTCCGGGCGAGCAGGTGATCGAAGAGTACAATCGCGGCGACATGGTCAAGGCGCAGGTGCTCGACGTCGACATCGAGAAGGAGCGCATCTCGCTCGGCATCAAGCAGTTGGCCCGCGACACGGTCGGCGAGGCGGCGAGCAGCGGCGAGCTGCGCAAGAACGCCGTCGTCACCTGCGAGGTCACCGCGGTGAAGGATGGCGGTCTGGAAGTGCGGCTGGTCGACAGCGGCCTCGAGACCTTCATCAAGCGTTCGGACCTTTCCCGCGACCGCGACGAGCAGCGCCCCGAGCGCTTCACCGTCGGCCAGAAGGTCGACGCCCGCGTCATCGCCTTCGACAAGAAGACCCGCAAGCTGCAGGTCTCGATCAAGGCCCTGGAAATCGCCGAGGAGAAGGAAGCGGTCGCCCAGTACGGCTCGACCGACTCCGGTGCCTCGCTGGGCGACATCCTGGGCGCGGCGCTGAAGAAGCAGGGCAACTAGAGCCTCTTAGCCCGCCGAAAACAAAACCCCGCCGGAGCGATCCGGCGGGGTTTTTCTTTGACAAGATGCTTAGGAAGTCAGGCTCGACCGTAAAGCGGCACCAGCGTGCCGCTCATCGCCTGGTTGGCGGGCGAGGCAAGATAGGCGATCGCCTCGGCGGCGGCTTCGAGGCTGACCCATTTGGTGAAATCGGCATCCGGCATGTCGGCGCGGGTGGCGGGCGTGTCGAGCGTCGAGGGCGCCACGGCGTTGACCAGGATGCCCTTGTGCTTCAGCTCCTCGGCCATTGCCTGCGTCATCGCGGCGACCGCCGCCTTCGAGGCGGCATAGGCGACCATGCCGGCTCCGCGCCTGGGATCGAGCCCGGCGCGCGCGCTGACGTTGACGATGCGCCCCGCGGTGCCGGAAGCCAGCATCGAGCGCACCGCGGCGCGGCTGCAAAGGAAGGCGGTGCGGGCGTTGGTGTCCATCATCTCGGCAAAGGACGCCGATTCGATCTTTTCCACCGGCGCCATGGTGAACCCGCCGGCGAGGTGGATCGAAGCCCAAAGCTCTGGAAGCTGATGGTAGAAGGCCTCGACCTTGGCGGAGTCCGAGAGGTCGACATTGTGCGCCAAGTGGACGCTGGCGTGGGCCGCGTAAGGAAAGTGCGGCGGAGCCGCGGCATGGGCATTGGGCACGTGGCAGATCGCGCCCTGCTCCAGCAATCTGCCGACAACCGCGCCGCCGAGCGCCCCAGTGCCGCCCGTCACCACGACATGCCTGCCGTTAAGCGTTTCCGTCATATTTCGACTGCTCCTGTCGTATTTTTATGGTTATGCCGCCCCAGGCTCGAACGTCGCGCCTTTCGCGCTGTCACTCAATTGAAATATCGACATGGCAGGCGCAGCGTCTTTGCATGCGTCAGGCCGGTGGAAAATTGCGCCGCCGCGTCTGGACCGGACCGGATTCATATCCTGCTGAGCCGGCGCGGCAAATTCGAGCGCCGGCAAACACTCGCGGCCGCCAAGGGCTTCATTCGACGGTGATTTCGATAACGCGCGGCTTGCCGGCCGCTCGCGCGCGCTTCAGCGCGTCGGCCAGGCCGCCGACCCCGGTCAGCCGCTCGGCCTCTATGCCATAGGCCTCGGCGAGCTTGCAGAAATCCGGCGGTGCAGGCGACACGCCGACCGGCTCGACGCCGACATCGAGCATCGAGGTCTCGATCTCGCGATAGCCGCGATTGTTCCAGACGACGAAGATCACGGGCGCTCCGGCATCGAGCGCCGCACCGAGCTCCGGCAAAGTGAACTGGAAGCCGCCGTCGCCGGTGAGACACACCACCGGCGCCTCGGGCACGGCAAGGGCGGCGCCGATCGCCGCCGGCGGACCGTAGCCCAGCGCGCCGAAGCCGGTCGCCGCATTGAACCAGCCAGCCGGACGGTCATGGTCGTAATAGAGATTGGCGGCATAGATCGGCTGCGTCGAGTCGCCGACGATGATGGCGCCGGGCAAGGCATCGCGGATCATCTCCACAGCGCGCACCTGCGCCAGATAATCGGGCTTCAGTTCGGCCAGTGCTGCCTCTCGCCCCGCTGCCGCGCGGGCTTCGCCGCCTTTCGCGGCGACATGAGCGGGGCCGAGCTCAGCCACCAGAGCGTCAAGCGCCTCGGCGCAATCGGCCTGGATTCCAACCGTCACCGGACGGCGGGCGATCTGATCGGCGCCGATGTCGATGCGGATGAGGTTCGGCGGCAGCACGAAGCCGCCATCGCCATAGCCGTCATAGTCGGTCGGGCCGAATTCGGTGCCGGCGGCGATCACCAGATCGGCGTCCGCCATCAATGCGCGCACTGCCTTCAGGCTCGGGCTCGCCGGCACGCAGAGCGGATGGCCATGCAGCAGGCCGCGCGCATTGGCGGTCTCGACGACCGGCGCGCCCAACGCTTCGGCGAAGCGCCTCAGCGCCGCATCGGCCTTCTTGGCGCCGCCGCCGGCCAGGATCAGGGGCCGGCGAGCCGCCTTGATCAACCTCGCAGCGCCGGCGACCGCCGCCGCCGCCGGAGCGGGCGGGGCGGCGTTGCTAAGGACGGCCGCAATGCCGTCGGCGGGCTTCACCATGATATCGGTCGGGATCTCGATATGGACCGGACCCGGACGCGACGAGGAGAAAACGGCGAAGGCGCGAGCGAGCGCGCCGGGCAGTTGCTCGGCCCGGGTAACGCGCTCAGAGAACAGCGCCACTTTCTCCATCATGCCGCGCTGGTCGGGCAATTCGTGCAGGAAGCCCAATCCCTTGCCCAGCGTATCGGTGGCGTTGACGCCGGAGATCACCAGCATCGGCACGGAATCGGCGCGCGCCTGGCCCATGGCGGTGATGGTGTTGGTGAGCCCCGGCCCGGTGATGACGAAGGCGACGCCCGGCCGGCCGCTGGCGCGCGCATAGCCGTCGGCCATGAAGCCGGCGCCCTGCTCGTGGCGCGGCGTGACGTGGCGGATCTTCGAGCGCGCCAGGCCGCGATAGAGCTCGACCGTATGCACGCCGGGAATGCCGAAGACGGTGTCGACGCCATGCGCCTCAAGCAACGTGATGAGCGCTTCGCCGAGCGTGGTCATCGGTTTTCTCCCCTTTCCGGCGCGAGGCCGAGCTCGGCCTCGACGGCCTTGATGCCGATTGCCGCCAATTCGCCGGGCGAGAACATCTCGCTGGCCAGGCAGCCTTCGATCCAGAGCCCGTCGATGATCGCATTGATCGCGATGGCATGGTGGCGTAGCTCATTTGCGTCCGGCTTGCGCCGTTCGGCGGTGAGCACTTCGGCCACAACCGCTTCCACCTCGTTGCGGAAGCCAAGGTAGCCTTCGCGGTGGGCACGGGCCAAGGTCGGATCCGCACTGGCGCGGCCGAGGAAGGTTGCCCAGAGCGAGAACACCCGCGCGTCGACGATCGGCGCGTTGAGGTTGGCGGCAACGAAAGCCGCAAGGCGTTGGCGCGGCGAGGCATTTTCCATGACCAATGCTGCTTTCGCCTGCTCGGTCATGCGGCCGACCAGCGCCGTATAGGCTTCCTGCAGCAATTCTTCCTTGCCGGGGAAATAGTGCCGGATCAGCCCGGCGGTGACGCCGGCACGCAATGCGATGGTGCGCAAGGTGGCGCCCTCCAGGCCATATTCCGCCACGCTGTCCAGGGTAGCCTCGATCAGATCCTGCCGCCGCCGCTCCTCGCCCTCGCGACGAAACTTGCGGCGCGCATTCATTGGCGCAGGATCGGCCGCGTCAGGCATGTCGGTCCGCCCTCGCAAGCGATGCAGAGCGCGTCCGCCTCGAAGATTTCAACCGTGCAGCCGGCGGCTTCCATCGCGGCTTTGGTCTTGAGAAAGCCCGCAACGGCAATGACCTTGAGCGGGCTGGTCGGCAATACGTTCAGGCTGAGGCCGTTGGAGGCGGCGAACTCTTCGGCATCGCCTTCGACCAGCCGGACGCCTCGCGCCTTCAGCATCTGATAGAACGGAGCCGGCAAAAGCGGTGAATAGACCAGCGCGAGGTTGTCGGCCAGCGGACTGATCACCGACATCAGATGCAGGCACGCCTCTTCGCCCTGCCACAGCGGCAGATCGAAGCCGTAGACGGAAATGCCCAGCGGCGTCAGCAGGTTGGAAACCTGCTGGATGCCTTCCTGGTTGGAGCGGACACCGCGCCCGATCGCCAGCGTGCGGGCATCCACCCATACGCAATCACCGCCTTCGACCTGGCCAGGAGCCTCGACGCGGCCGAGGATCGGAATGCCCAGTCTTCTATAGGTTTCCTCATGCAGCGACGGCTCCCTGGCGCGCAATGGCTTGCCCATGGACAGGATCAGCGCGCCGCGGTCGGTCATCAGCGACGGGTCGTGCGTGAACACCGAATCCGAAAGGCCGTCGGCCTCGTCCTCGATCCATTCGATTTCAGCGCCGGAGGCCGCCACCAGTTCAGCAAGGACCGCGTGCTGCGAGGCAGCTTTGGCCGGGTTGAACCCCGGGCCATAATGCCAGGCAGCCCTGTCGGCGTCGCGCATGGCGTTGGCCGCCGACCGCATCAGCACGCGCCGCAGCGGCGCCGCCATGGACTGTGATCCGAAAGCGCTCATCAATGCCCTTTTAAGCTGAAAAAAATCGGAAAAATTTCATGAAAGGCTATTTATACACTTGCACAACAAGGCCGCAAGTGCCGTAATGGGCGGGATTGACGGGCTCGCGCTGTCGGGTCCATGCTGAAGTCTGGAGCGGACAGTACAGCGTATGTTGATTAGCCGGATGGACGTTCGACGAACTGACTTTGACCATATTGAGGTCACCCGGTGAGCGTGGCGGGAGTTGCCGACGTCCCATCATCCGGCGAGGCGCAAAGCGGCGCCGCCGAAGCCATCCATGTCGAGAACCTGCACAAGAAATTCGGCCAGCTGCATGTGCTGAAGGGCGTTTCGCTGTCGGCGCGCGACGGCGAGGTGATCGCCATCATCGGCGGTTCGGGCTCCGGCAAGTCGACGCTGCTGCGCTGCATCAATTGCCTGGAAAACCCGACCAGCGGCGTCATTCGCGTCAATGGCGAGGAGATCAAGCTGAAGGCCGACAGCCACGGCCACACCGTGCCCGCCGACCGCAAACAGATCGAGCGCATCCGCTCCCGGCTCGGCATGGTGTTCCAGAACTTCAACCTGTGGAGCCACATGACGCTGATCGAGAACGTCATCGAGGTTCCGGTGCATGTGCTTGGCGTCAAGCGCGACGAGGCGATCGCCCAGGCCGAGAAGCTGCTTGCCCGCGTCGGCCTCGCCGAGAAGCGTGACGTCTATCCGGCATTCCTCTCGGGCGGCCAGCAGCAGCGCGCCGCGATCGCCCGGGCGCTGGCGATCAATCCGCGCGTCATGCTGTTCGACGAGCCGACTTCGGCGCTTGACCCGGAGCTGGTCGGCGAGGTGCTGAAAGTGATCGGCGACCTGGCGCGCGAGGGGCGCACCATGGTGCTGGTGACGCATGAAATGAAGTTTGCCCGCGAGGTCGCGACGCATGTCGTCTACCTCTACAACGGGCTGGTCGAGGAAGAAGGGCCGCCGGAACAGCTGTTCGGCGCGCCCAAATCCGAAAGGCTCAAGCAATTCCTCCGCAACGTCGGCTAGGGCCGGCGTCAAGCGGAGCGAAAAACCGGGAACAACAACAAACTGGGAGTCCTGACATGAAGACTGTTCTCAAGACCTTCGCCGCGGCACTGCTCTTCGGCGTCGCCGCGATGGGCGTGGCCAAGGCCGATCAGGTCAAGATCGGCGTCGCCGCCGAGCCTTATCCGCCCTTCACCTCGCCGGATGCGACCGGCAAGTGGATCGGCTGGGAGATCGAGTTCATCGACGCCGTCTGCGCCGAGGAGAAGCTCGACTGCGTCATCACGCCCGTTGCCTGGGATGGCATCATTCCGGCGCTGACCACCAAGAAGATCGACCTCATCGTCTCCTCGATGTCGATCACCGACGAACGCAAGAAGACGATCGACTTCTCGGACAAGTATTACAACACGCCGACGGCAATCATCGGGCCGAAGGACCAGAAGTTCGGCGCCACGCCGGACGACATCAAGGGCAAGGTGATCGGCGTCCAGGTGTCGACGGTGCATGCGGTCTACGCCAAGAAGCACTTCACCGGCGCGCAGGAGATCAAGGAATACCAGACGCAGGACGAAGCCAACAATGACCTTGCGGCCGGCCGCCTCGATGCGGTGCAGGCCGACTCCATCGCGCTTGGCGAATTCCTCAAGACCGATCAGGGCAAGGCCTGCTGCGACCTCAAGGGCATGGTCGCCCCGGACGACGAGGTGCTCGGCCCGGGCGTCGGCGCCGGCGTGCGCAAGGAAGACACCGCGCTCAAGGAAAAGATCAACGCCGGCATCAAGGCGATCCGCGCCAGCGGCAAGTATGACGAGATCTCGAAGAAATACTTCGATTTCGACATCTACGGTGGCGCCACGCAGTCGAACTGACGATATTTCGCCCGTCAATTAGGGGCATGGCGTCAGCGCCGTGCCCCTAAGCCCAATCTTCCACGCATGCTTGCCGCTGGCCGCCTATGCCGGCGACCAAAGCCAGCAATCCGGGGGCGAAGCTGATCGACATATTTCTTCCGGCCTCGGCGGCCGGCATCATCGAACTCCTCTCGCCCGTGCCGCCCGGCTGGGGCGGCACCTTGCTGGTCGGATTGCTGCATTCCATCGAGATCGCGATCGGCGCCACCTGCCTTGGCCTGCTGATCGGCACCGGCGGCGCGTGGGGCAAGCTCTATGGCGGTCCGGTGGCGCGCGACCTGCTCGCCGTCTACACGACCGTGGTGCGCGCCGTGCCGGAACTGGTGCTGATCCTGCTGCTCTATTACGCCGGCACCGATCTCATCAATCAGGTGCTGGCGGCGATGGGCTACCAGCGCGTCGACATCAGCGGGCTGGCGGCCGGCATCTTCGTGCTCGGCGTGGTCCAGGGCGCCTATTCGACCGAAGTCATCCGCGGCGCCATCCTGTCCATCCCGCAAGGCCAGATCGAGGCTGCCCGCGCCTACGGCATGTCGCCGGGCCTGATGCTGAGGCGCATAACACTGCCGGCGATGCTGCCCTTCGCCATACCCGGCCTCGCCAATCTCTGGCTGATCGCCACCAAGGACACCGCGTTGCTTGCCGTCGTCGGCTTCTTCGAACTGACACTGGCGACGCGGCAGGCGGCAGGCGTCACCAAGGCCTATCTGATGTTCTTTCTCGCGGCCGGCGCGCTCTATCTGATGCTGACGCTCTTCTCCAACCTGATCATCGGCCGGGTCGAGACCTGGTCGCGGCGCGGCATGCCTTCCGTCAAGGAGGCACGCTGATGGCGGCCGAAGCGACCGCGATCAGCATGGCGGCCCGCGCCTCGCTTTGGCTCAAGCCGCATCGCATCGTGCTGATCCTCATCGCGCTGGCATTGGTTCTCTGCGCCGCCTTCTTCATGCGCTGGGACTGGCTGCCGCAATATTGGGAAATGGGGCTGCTCGGCATCTGGCGGGCGCTGTGGATCCTCGTCGTCACCTGCGCGCTGGGCTTCCTGCTGGCGGTGCCGCTCGGCCTGGCGCAGGCCGGCGGGCCATTCTGGTTCGCAATGCCGGCCAAGGTCTTCTGCACCATCATCCGGGGCACGCCGCTGCTGTTGCAGCTCTGGCTGCTCTATTACGGGCTCGGGTCGCTGTTCCCGCAATATCCGTGGATCCGCGAGTCCTGGATGTGGACGTATCTCAGACAAGCCTGGCCCTATGGCGTGGTGGCGCTGACCTTGTCCTTCGCCGGCTATGAGGGCGAGGTGATGCGCGGCGCGTTTGCCGGCGTGCCGAAAGGCCAGCTCGAGGCGGCCCGCGCCTTCGGCATGAGCCGCTTCAAGATCTTCCGCCGCATCTGGCTGCCGCAGGCGTTCTACCGGGCGCTGCCGACGCTGACCGGCGAAACCGTGCTGCAGCTGAAGTCGACGCCGCTGGTGGCGACGATCAGCGTCATCGATATCTTCGCCGTCTCGTCCAAGGTGCGGCAGGACACCTATCTCACCTACGAACCCTTGCTGCTGCTGGCGCTGATCTACATGACGATCACCGGCATCCTGGTGCTGATCTTCAGCAGGATCGAGGCGCGGATACCGGTCAAAATTGGATAGTAGGGGAGTAGGGGAGTAGGGGAGTAGGGGAGTGTTCAGGCATGATCCGCATTCACATTTCCATCCCCCTTCGCTATTCGCTCCACAATTTCCCCCTACTCCCTTATTCCCTTATTCCCCTACTCCCCTACTCCCCTACTCCCCTACTCCCTTAGGACGGCCACGATGCAACTCACTCTCGACCAGGCAACAGGGCTGTGCCGGATGGCGGCGCTCGGCGCCGGCGCCAATGAAGAGGCGACACAGTCGCTGGTCGCCTCGATCATCGCGGCGGAGGCGGAAGGCCTGTCGGCGGTCGGCCTGTCGCATTTCATCGACTATCTGGAGGCAATCCAGGACGGCCGCATCGACGGCAATGCCGATCCGGTCGTCACCAGGCCGGCGCTCGCCGTCTATCTCTCCGATGCGCGCGGCGGGCTTGCCCATACCGGCTTCGACCGCACGATCGATGATCTCGCCAAGGCGGCAAGACTGTTCGGCGTCGCCATCTTCTCGCAGAAGAACGCCTATACTTGCGGCGCGCTCGGCTATTTCACCGGACGGCTGGCCGGACAGGGCCTGGTGTCCTTTGCCGCCACCAACGGGCCGGCGGTGCTTGCCGGCTCCGGTTCGGTCAAGCCGGTCTATTGCACCAACCCGATGTCCTTTGCCGCACCGGCCGCCGACGGACCGCCACTCGTCATCGACCAGTCGTCGAGCGCTACCGCCTTTGTCAACATCCGCAAGGCAGCCGAGGACGGCAGGAAGATCCCCGAGGGCTGGGCGCTGGACGCCAGCGGCAATCCGACCACGGACCCGGCAGCGGCGATGAAGGGCGCGATGCTCGCCTTCGGCGGCCAGCGCGGCGCCAATATCGCGCTGATGGTCGAGGTGCTGGCGGCAGGCATTTCCGGCGCCAACTGGTCGCTCGACGCGCCGTGGTTCTCCGGCGGGCCGGACAGTCCCGGAACCGGGCTCTTCGTGCTCGCCGTCGAGCCCAAGCTGCTCGATCCGGACTTCGAACGGCGCATGAAGGACCAGCTCGACCGGCTGCGGCGGCGCTACGGCGTGCACATCCCCGGCCGCGCCCGCGCCGAGGCGGCTGAGAAAGCGACGGCGCGCGGTTTCGACGTTCCGAAGGCGGTCGTCCAGCGCATTTCCGAATTCGCCGAACGCTACTCGGCCTGATCGAGACATCACCGGCAACGAGGCGCGCTTTCTTCACGCGCCCGTTGAACCTTTTTTCGCCTCACAGCGACCCATCACCGGCACCCCACATCGCAAGCCGCAGAGGGTGGCTTGGGTAGCGGCTTGCGGTTGGCGGCGCCGCGCCGGGCGTTCAGGGCCGGGGCGGGCGTGCTTGCTCACGCCGCCTTGATACCGTCTCAGGTCAGGCCGCCTCGTTGGTCCCTGTTTCGGCGCGGGCACTGCCCGGAAAACCCCGCTTCGGCGGGGTTTTCTGTTTTCTTCGTCCGCGACAATAAAACATGCGTAATTCTGTCAAGTTTATCTTATTTGACGATACGGGCGCCACCGAGCTCATAGATCTGGGCGCCGCGTCAATCATCAGCAAAGGAGACCGCATGCTGGCCAGCACCGACACGTCCAGAAACCGCCTTATCGTCCCGGCCCTTGGCGGCCTCTATGCCACGCTGAACAATTCCGCCGAAACCCTGCTGCGCGCCGTTGCCGGCGTCTTCCTCGCCATCCATGGCTCGCAGAAGATCGTCAATCCGTTCGGCGCCACGGAAATGGTCGAGGGCCTGGGCTTCTATCCCGGCGCCTTCTGGTCGCCGCTGCTTGCCTGCACCGAGTTCTTCGGCGGCATTCTCATCGCCATCGGCCTGTTGACCCGCCCCGCTGCTTTCGCCGGCCTGATCGTGCTTCTGGTCACGGTATGGTTCCACTGGGTCACCATGGGCCAGGGCTTTTCGGGTGCGGAAAAGTCGCTGCTCTGGGCGGCCATCCTCGCCTTCTTCGTCATCCGCGGCGGCAACCGCCATTCGGTCGACGCGCGCATCGGCAAGGCCTTCTAAGCCGGGCTGAAACAAGGTCGTGATTGGCTCCGGGCGCCCTTTGCCTTTGGCGCGAAACCGACTATGAACGCCTCTAGCCAAGCCTAGCGCGCCGGAGCCAGCCATGACCGAAATCCTGCAGACCCCCAAGCTCGTCGTCGTCTTCGGCGGGTCCGGCTTTGTCGGCCGCCATGTCGTGCGCGCGCTGGCCAAGCGCGGCTATCGCATCCGGGTCGCCTGCCGGCGGCCCGACCTTGCCGGCCATGTGCAGCCGCTCGGCAATGTCGGCCAGATCCAGCCGGTGCAGGCCAATGTGCGCGTGCGCTGGTCGGTCGACCGCGCCGTGCAGGGCGCCGACCATGTCGTCAACCTGGTCGCCATCCTGCATGAGACCGGCCGGCAGAAATTCGGCTCGGTGCACGAGTTCGGCTCGCGCGCCGTCGCCGAGGCCGCGCGCGCGGTGGGTGCCGGCCTCACCCATGCCTCGGCGCTCGGAGCCGATTTGAACTCGCCGTCGGGCTACGCCCGCACCAAGGCGCTCGGCGAGAAGGCGGTGTTCGAGACAATCGAGGATGCCGTCATCTTCCGTCCGTCGATCAATTTCGGGCCTGAGGACAGCTTCTTCAACCGCTTCGCCGGCATGGCGCGCCTCTCGCCCGTCCTGCCGCTGATCGGCGGCGGGCAGACGAAATTCCAGCCGGTCTATGTCGGCGACGTCGCCGAAGCGATCGCGCGCTCGGTCGACGGCAAGGTCAAGGGTGGCCAGATCTATGAGCTGGGCGGCCCGCAGGTGCTGACCTTCAAGGAATGCATGCAGGAATTGCTCGCCATCATCGAGCGCCGGCGGTTGCTGGTGCCGGTGCCGTGGTGGGTGGCGAACATCCAGGCCTCGATCCTCGGCCTGTTGCCCAATCCGCTGCTGACCAAGGACCAGGTGCTGCTGCTGCGCGCGCACAATGTCGTCTCCGAAGCCGCGGCCAAGGCGGACAGGACGCTCGGCGGCCTCGGCATTCAGCCGCAGGCGATCGCCACGATCCTGCCGAGCTACCTCTGGCGCTTCCGCGCCGCCGGCCAGTTCCAGCAGCGCCGGCCGATAGCCGATAGATAGAACATTCTAAGTTTTGATGCATGTCGTTCTCCCAGAACCGCTGCACACTTCTGGGCGACATGCATTGATCAGCCACGGCGGGAGACCTGCATCGGCAGGCCGCCCTGCGGCTGCGTGGTCAGCTTCTGAACCGGCCAAGGCCGGGTTTCGGCCGTCACGTCGAAGCGGAAGCGCGACAACAGGATGGCTAAAGCGATGATCGCTTCCTGCATGGCAAAGCTGGCGCCGATGCAGACGCGCGGGCCGGCGCCGAAAGGCAGGTACTGGAAGCGGTCGATCCGCTCGCGGTTTTCCGGATGGAAACGCTCCGGCATGAAGGCGTCCGGCCTGTCCCACAGCTTGCGGTGGCGGTGCACGACCCAAGGCATGACCAGAACGGCGGCGTATTTCGGGATGTAGAGACCGTTCCAGGTCTCCGGCTCGATCGGCTCGCGGTTGATCGAGGGCGCCGGCGGATAGAGCCGGAGCGCCTCCTCGAAGGCGGCGCGGGTGAGCGGCATGGCGTCCAGCCACTTCGCCGGATCGGGTTCGCTCGCCAGCACCGCGTCGATCTCGCGCTCAATCCTGTCGCGCTCCCAGGGCGCCTCGGCAAGGCAGTAGATCGTCCAGCCCAGCGCCCGCGCCGTGGTCTCGTGGCCGGCGCCGATGAAGGTGATGATGTTGTCC
Organism: Mesorhizobium sp. LEGMi-168a; assembly: GCF_058312955.1. Classification (NCBI taxonomy): domain Bacteria; kingdom Pseudomonadati; phylum Pseudomonadota; class Alphaproteobacteria; order Hyphomicrobiales; family Phyllobacteriaceae; genus Mesorhizobium; species Mesorhizobium sp. LEGMi-168a. Next base: position 91,334 of record NZ_JBZEGV010000015.1, on the reverse strand, counting down.
TCGACTTCCGCGCGTGTCAGGCCGTCCGTCCCCTCGGCCTTCAGCAGAAGCGTCAGGAAATCCTGCGGCACGCCGTCGGGATCGCGCTTCAGCCGCTCCTCGCGCAGCTTCACCGTGCCGGCGACGATGTCGCGGAAATAGGCCATGGTCTTGCGGCCGCGGATGCGGGTGAAGCGCGGCAGCCATTCCGGCGCGCGCAACAGGTCGAGCGGGTCGACGCGGCCCATGGTCTCGAACAGGCGGTCGACCTCCTTGGCGAAGTTACCCTGCTCGCCCGCGATCTCGCCGGAAAACAGCGTCTCGGCCAGGATATCGTAGGTGAGCATCGTCATGTCGCGGGCTACATCGGTCGTGCCGCCGGCCTCATAGCGGGTGACGAATTCCAGCGTGCGCTTCAGCATCGGCCCGGCGAAGCCGAAAATGTGGCGCGGCGTGAACATAGGCGCCATCGCCTTGCGCGAGCGCCTCCATACCTCGCCCTCGGCGGTGAGCAAGCCATCGCGCAGGATCGGGCGCAGGATCAGCTGGCGCACCGTCGCCATCTTGTAGTTTTTGGCGTTGTCGATCAGCACATGGCGGATCAGGCCGGGATCGTTGGCGATGACCAGCGGCCCGCCGATGCCGGTCACCGAGATCCAGGGCTCGTTGTAAGTGTGCTCGCCCCACAGTTCGAGCGGGTTGCGGTAGACGATCCGCATCATCTCCAGCGTCGAGGGCGGCTGGGTGCGCGGCTTCGGCGCGGGCGGCACGAAGGGGGCGGGCTTGGTGTCCATGGTATGCTCCGCTACGAGCCCGAATGTAATGCGCGGTAAAGCGGGCGTCCATGTGACCGAGCGGCAAGTCCGCAAACGGATCGCCTCGCCTGAATGTGAATGGCGCCGGTCAATGGCTGCTTGTTGATGATGATCGCTTACATTAGTCACCAACCGATACCGTCAATCAAGGAGCCGCCCGTGAAGCATCAGTTGAGCATCATCATCGGCAGCACGCGGCCGGGACGCGCCGGTCCGATCTTTGCCGAATGCCTCGAAGGCTTCGCGCGCGAGCACGGCAAATTCGAGCCGGTGCTGACAGACATTGCCGCCTTCAAGCTGCCGCTGCTCGACGAGCCGCATCATCCGCGCTTGCGCAAATACGAGAACGACCACACCAAGGCCTGGTCGAAGGCGATCGACGCCGCCGACGCCTTCGTCTTCGTGGCGCCGGAGTATAATTATTTCGTCGCACCGGCGATCGTGAACGCGGTCGACTATCTGCTCAAGGAGTGGCGCTACAAGCCCGCCGCCATCTTCAGCTATGGCGGCGTTTCCGGCGGCCTGCGCGCGGCGCAGGCGCTGAAGCCACTGCTCACCTCGGTCGGCGTCATGCCGATCCCTGAAGGCGTGGCGTTGCCGGCCTACAGGACGCTGCTCGACCAGAATGGCGCTTACCATCCGAGCGAACAGGTGCTGGGCGGTGCGAGGACCATGCTGGACGAGCTGTTCCGCTGGAGCGAGGCGCTGAAATCGCTGCGCGCCGGCCTCCCTTCCGAATAACAGAAATCCCGATATGACCGGCTGCGAGGCCGTGCTCAGGCGCGGCTTTCGCGGCGGCACGGCCCTGCCACCTGCGCCCGCTTCCCGCCGCGTCGCGCCGAAGCCCTGCGAAAGGCTGCCAGCCAAGCCGGCAAAATGCCCGCAAACCTTGGAAAACCAGTCATTTGCGCCTATATCTAGGACATCAAAACGGCGCGATTCGGGGCCATTTTTCAGCGCCGGACCAGCAGCATCAATCAGACAGGTATTCATGAGCGACCAGACCGAAAGCGCCATTGGCGCGGAAGCCGAGTACGGCGCCGATTCCATCAAGGTTTTGAAGGGGTTGGACGCTGTCCGCAAGCGGCCGGGCATGTATATCGGCGATACCGATGACGGCTCGGGCCTGCATCACATGGTCTATGAGGTGGTGGACAACGCCATCGACGAGGCGCTGGCTGGGCACGCCGACCTCGTCTCGGTGACGCTCAACCCCGACGGATCGGTCACCGTCATCGACAATGGCCGCGGCATTCCGACCGATATCCACCCCAGCGAGGGGGTTTCGGCGGCCGAAGTGATTATGACGCAGCTGCATGCCGGCGGCAAATTCGACCAGAACTCCTACAAGGTCTCCGGCGGCCTGCACGGCGTCGGCGTTTCGGTGGTCAATGCGCTTTCGGCATGGCTGAAGCTCAAGATCCGCCGCAACGGGGAAATCTTCGAGATGGGTTTTACCCACGGCAATGCCGACGCGCCTCTGAAGGTGACGGGCACGTACGAGCAGGACAAGCGCCCGGGTACCTATGAGGGCCGCAGCGGCAGCGAGATCACCTTCTTCCCGTCGGCCGACACCTTCACCATGGTCGAGTTCGACTACAACACGCTGGAGCACCGGCTGCGCGAGCTCGCCTTCCTCAATTCGGGCGTGCGCATCGTGCTGACCGACGCCCGCCATGCCGACCTCGTGCGCCACGAACTGCATTATGACGGCGGCCTCGAGGAGTTCGTGAAATATCTCGATCGGGTGAAGAAGCCGCTGATCGAGAAGCCGATCGCGATCCGCGCCGAGCGTGACGGTATCACCGTCGAGGTGGCGATGTGGTGGAACGATAGCTACCACGAAAACGTGCTGGCCTTCACCAACAACATCCCGCAGCGCGACGGCGGCACGCATCTGGCCGGCTTCCGCGCGGCGCTGACGAGGCAGATCACCGGCTACGGCGAGTCCTCCGGCCAGACCAAGAAGGAAAAGGTGTCGCTGACCGGCGACGACTGCCGCGAAGGCCTGACCGCCGTTCTGTCGGTCAAGGTACCGGATCCGAAATTCTCGTCGCAGACCAAGGACAAGCTGGTCTCCTCCGAAGTCCGGCCGGTGGTGGAAAGCCTGGTCAACGAGGCGCTCGGCACCTGGCTGGAAGAGCATCCGACCGAGGGCAAGGTGGTGGTCGAGAAGGTGATCCAGGCGGCTGCGGCGCGCGAGGCCGCGCGCAAGGCGCGCGACATCACCCGCAAGAGCACGCTCGGCGTCACCTCGCTGCCAGGCAAGCTTGCCGACTGCCAGGAGCGCGACCCGGCGAAGTCGGAAATCTTCATCGTCGAGGGTGACTCGGCCGGCGGCTCGGCCAAGGGTGGTCGCTCGCGCCAGAACCAGGCCATCCTGCCGCTGCGCGGCAAGATCCTGAATGTCGAGCGGGCGCGCTTCGACCGCATGCTCTCATCCGACATGATCGGCACGCTGATCACCGCGCTCGGCACCTCGATCGGCAAGGACGAGTTCAACGCCGACAAGCTGCGCTACCACAAGATCATCCTGATGACGGATGCCGACGTCGACGGCGCCCATATCCGCACGCTGCTGCTCACCTTCTTCTTCAGGCAGATGCCGGAGCTGATCGAGCGCGGCCACCTCTACATCGCCCAGCCGCCGCTCTACAAAGTGACGCGGGGCAAGAGCTCGCAATACCTCAAGGACGAAAGCGCCTATGAGGAATATCTGATCGATTCCGGACTGGAAGAGACGTCGCTGACGCTCGGCTCCGGCGAGGTGCGGACCGGACAGGATCTGCGCAGCGCCGTCGACGATGCGCTGGCGGTGCGGCACCTGATCAACGGGCTGCACACGCGCTACAACCGCAGTGTCGTCGAGCAGGCGGCGATCGCGGGTGCCCTCAACGCCGACGTGCTTGCCGATCTCGGCCGCGCCACCGCGATGGCGGAGCGTGTTGCGAACCGGCTCGATATGATCGCCGAGGAGACCGAGCGCGGCTGGACCGGACGGCTCTCGACCTCCAATGACGGCTCGGGCGGCTATGTCTTCGAGCGCACGGTGCGCGGCGTCAAGGACGCCGTCCAGCTCGACGCCGGGCTGATCAATTCGGCCGACGCGCGCCAGCTCGACCGCTACGCGGCGCGCCTCGCGGAAGTCTATGGCGGGCAGCCGACACTGCGCCGGAGGGAGATTTCGGAAACCATCTCGGGACCGCTGACGTTGCTCGACGCGGTGTTCGCCGCCGGCCGCAAGGGGCTCACCATGCAGCGCTACAAGGGCCTTGGCGAGATGAATGCCGAGCAGCTTTGGGAAACGACGCTCGATCCGAACGTGCGCTCGTTGCTGCAGGTCAAGGTCAACGACGCCACCGATGCCGACAGTCTGTTCTCAAGACTGATGGGCGACGAAGTCGAGCCGCGGCGCGAGTTCATCCAGGACAATGCGCTTTCGGTGGCCAACCTGGATATTTGAGCAAAGCCGGGCCGACAGCTACAAAAAAGCCCAGCGGATGCTGGGCTTTTTTGTTGCAGAAGCTGCGGCTGATCAGTGATCCATGGCCTTGACGATTTCCTCGGTCATCTTCTTGGCGTCGCCGAGCAGCATCATGGTGCCGTCCTTGTAGAACAGCGTGTTGTCGATGCCGGCGTAGCCGGAGCCGAGCGAGCGCTTGACGAACAGGCAGGTGCGGGCCTTGTCGACGTCGAGGATCGGCATGCCATAGATCGGCGAGGACTTGTCGTCACGCGCGGACGGGTTAGTGACGTCGTTGGCGCCGATGACATAGGCGACGTCGGCCTGCGCGAACTCGGAGTTGATGTCCTCCAGCTCGAACACCTCGTCATAGGGCACGTTGGCTTCGGCGAGCAGCACGTTCATGTGGCCGGGCATGCGGCCGGCGACGGGGTGGATGGCGTATTTCACCTCGACGCCGTTGGCCTTGAGCTTGTCGGCCATTTCGCGCAGCGCGTGCTGCGCCTGGGCGACGGCCATGCCGTAGCCCGGCACGATGATGACCTTCTGCGCGTTCATCATCAGATAGGCGGCATCGTCGGCCGAGCCCTGCTTGACGGTGCGCTCGATACCGTCGCTGACCGCCGCGGCGGTCTCGCCGCCGAAGCCGCCGAGGATGACCGAGATGAAGCTCCGGTTCATGCCCTTGCACATGATGTAGGACAGGATCGCACCGCTGGAGCCGACCAGCGCGCCGGTGATGATCAGCGCCAGATTGCCGAGGGTGAAGCCGAGTGCGGCCGCTGCCCAGCCGGAATAGGAGTTCAGCATCGACACCACGACGGGCATGTCGGCGCCGCCGATCGGGATGATCAAGAGCACACCGAGTACCAGCGAGGCGGCGACGATCAGCCAGAAGACGAGCTTGGATTCAGAGGTGACGAGCAGCACGATCAGCACCACCAGAGCGACGCCGAGCGCGATGTTGATGAGGTGGCGGCCGCCGATCATGATCGGCTTGCCGGACATGCGGCCGTCGAGCTTCAGGAAGGCGATGACCGAGCCGGTGAAGGTGATGGCGCCGATGGCGACGCCAAGGCTCATCTCGACAAGCGCCTGGGCGTGGATGTCGCCCGCCGTGCCGATGCCAAAGCTTTCCGGCGCGTAGATGGCGGCTGCGGCCACCATGACGGCGGCGAAGCCGACGAGGCTGTGGAAGGCGGCGACCAGCTGCGGCATCGCGGTCATGGCGATGCGGCGCGCCACATAGGCGCCGACACCGCCGCCGATGGCGAGACCCAGCACGATCAGGCTGAAGCGGCCGGCCGAAGGCAGGGCCAGCGCCAGCGTCGTGGCGATGGCAATGCCCATGCCGACCATGCCGTAGAGATTGCCGCGGCGGCTGGTGGTCGGATGCGACAGGCCGCGCAACGCCAGGATGAACAGGATGCCGGAGACCAGGTAGAGGAAGGAAGCGAGATTGACGGTCACGTCACTTGTCCTTCTTCTTGTACATGGCGAGCATGCGCTGGGTGACGAGGAAGCCGCCGAAGATGTTGACCGAGACCAGCACCATGGCGACAAAGCCGAAGCCCGAGGCAAGGCCGGAGGCGGCGATGCCGACGGCCAGCAGCGACCCGACCACGATGACCGAGGAGATGGCGTTGGTGACGGCCATCAGCGGCGTGTGCAGCGCCGGCGTCACCGACCAGACGACATAATAGCCGACGAAGATCGCCAGCACGAAGATGGCGAAGCGGAAGACGAACGGGTCGATGGCGCCGCCCGAGAGCGCATGCGCCGCGTTGCCGGCGGCCTCGGCGCCGGCTGGCGCATTGGCGAGATCCTGCACTGCTAGGCGAACGGCAGCCGTCGCCTGATCGAGCTGGTCGAGGGCTTTCTGCAGCTGTTCCATCACGCGGTCCCTTCTGGCTTAGACGAGGGCGACTTGGCTGCGGCAGGTTTCTTTGCCGCCGTCTTCTTCGCAGCAGGCTTGGCCAAGGCGTCAGCGACCATGATCGTCGCGGGAATGGCCGCCGGTTCGGCGCGCGGCGCCTCGGCCGCCTTGGCGAAATTGGGGTGCACGACCTTGCCGCCATCGGTCAGCATCGTCGCCTTGACCAGCTCGTCGTCGCGCTTGATGGCAAGTTGCTTCGCCGCCTTGTCGACCATCGTCTCGAGGAAGGCGTAAAGGTTCTTGGCGTAGAGCAGCGAGGCGGATGCGGCAACGCGGCCCGGCACGTTGAGGTGGCCGACGATCTTGACGCCGTTTTCCGTCGTCACGACCTTGCCCGCGACCGCGCCTTCGACATTGCCACCGCGCTCGACGGCGAGGTCGACAATCACCGAACCCGGCTTCATCGAGGCGACCATGGCCGCCGACACCAGCTTCGGCGCCGGCCGGCCGGGAATCAGCGCCGTGGTGATGACGATGTCCTGCTTGGCGATGTGCTCGGCGGTGAGCGCCGCCTGCTTGGCCTGGTATTCCTTCGACATTTCCTTGGCGTAGCCGCCGGCCGTCTCGGCCGCCTTGAACTCCTCGTCCTCGACCGCCAGGAACTTGGCGCCGAGCGACTGCACCTGCTCCTTCACCGCCGGGCGCACATCGGTGGCGGTGACGACGGCGCCAAGACGGCGCGCGGTGGCGATCGCCTGCAGGCCGGCAACGCCGACGCCCATGATGAAGGTTTTCGCCGCCGGCACGGTGCCCGCCGCGGTCATCATCATCGGCAGCGCGCGGTCATATTCGGCGGCCGCGTCGATCACCGACTGGTAGCCGGCGAGATTGGCCTGTGAGGACAGCACGTCCATCACTTGCGCGCGGGTGATGCGCGGCATGAATTCCATCGAGAAAGCAGTGATGCCGGCCCTGGCCATCGCGGCAAGCGCGGCGTCGTTGCCGTAGGGATCCATGATGGCGATCACGGCGGCACCCGACTTGTAGCCCTTCAGCTCGGCATCGGTCGGCCGGCGCACTTTCAGCACCACATCGGCCTTCGATGCGTCGGCAGCCTTGCCGATCGCGGCACCCGCCGTGGCAAAATCCTGATCGGTGATGCGCGAGCCGAGGCCAGCGCCCTTCTCAACGATCACCTCGAAGCCCAGCCCCACCAGCCGCTTCACCGTCTCAGGCGAGGCCGCAACGCGTTGCTCGTTCGCATCAAGCTCACGAGGGATAAAAACCGTCTGTCCCACCGCATGATCCTTTCGGCTGGAACCTGTCTGCGCAGGACACCGGCCGGACCTCCGGCGACATCCGAGGCGAGGGGTTTAGAGAAGTCTACCGGAGAATGAGGGCGCCGGCCGCCAGGATCACGGCGCAGAGGATGACCCCCGAGAAGAAGCCACCCACGAAGAAGCCGAAAGCCATCGAGATAATCACGGCGATGCAAAAGAGCGATCCATATTTGGCCAGCCTCAGGAATGCCTTGTAGGTGCGATCATGCTCGGCATAGTCCATCTGCGCGCCCAGTTCGACAGGACCGGTCGGCGTGTGATCAGCCATAGGAATACCTCTTCGAAAATGCCTTTGAGGCACATAGCGAAAAGCCGAACCGAGAGCAATGGCGCTATTGCCGCACGGGCCGCGACAACAGCCTCAAATGAAAGTTGAAATTGGGGCGGGACGCCCGCGCCGCGACGGAAACGTTCCTGGGCTTCAGCTGGCGAGGTGAGGAAACAGGCCGAGCAGGCCGACAACGATCAGGTAGAGCGCGACGATGTAGTTGAGCAGGCGTGGCATCACCAGGATCAGTATGCCGGCGATCAGCGAGATCAGCGGCGTGAGCGCAAGCGAGTGGATGGTCATGATCGTGTTCCTTCCCATGAACAACCCGACATGAACGCCTGTTGGGCAGGATAGCGGCGACGCTCGATCGCGACGCCGCTACTTATAACGGTAAAGTTGCAGGAAAGGTCCATTGTGCGCGGAAGGACGCCCTTTTCAGGCAGCGTCGCGTAGGTATTTCGCCGTCGGCACGATGGAGAGCGGCGTCAGTCGGTTGATGGCCGGATTGGCGAACATCATCCGCTGTTCCACCGGCGTCGACTTGAAGAACGGGAACCGTTCGAGTGTCTGGCGCAAGTTTTCGCCACAGGGGATTTCGAACAAGGCGATCGGAGCAAGGACACCCGGAAACACCTTGCCCTCGGTCCGCTGGATGGCATGGAAGATGCGGGCGTAATAAGCGGAATGCTCGACCTTGACCGGCGTGAGCACCGCGGTCTGATCAAAGTAACAGGAGGCCACCATGCCGAGCCTGAGCGTCAGGAAAGGCAGGACTCCGGGCGCTGGCGCGCTGTCCGGATCGGTTGCGAACCGGGTTCCGTCGATGAAGCTCTCCCCGCGGGCAAGCCGCTCGGCCAATATTTCCGGATAGGCATCGACGGAGGGCGAATAGGGATGCTCGCGGGAAATGTAGTGGAGCCGCAGCGTGCTGACCAAATGGCCGTCGAAATAGACACCGAAGCGATAGGAATTCGGCAGATTGTCCCAGCGGTCCTCGAACATCCCGCTGGCGATCGGGCCGCACATGCCGGACCGCAGGTAGGATTGATAGCGCAGGCGGTAGATCGCCTCCAGATCCTCGCCCCCTGTGATGAGACGATAGTCGACATGCTCCAGCAATTGCATGATCGAGCGATTCAGCGCCGACCCAGCATTTGCATCGGCGCCAGCCTGCGCATCGTTTCTCGCAGCATCCATTCTCAAGTCCTCGTATCCGCCTGTAAATAGGCTATTCGAGTTGAAATGAGACACAAGCCGAAAATTCGATCCGGCTGATTTACCGTTCGTTAACCTTAATAGTCAGGCGAAATCGCTGCCGGTGCAGTTGAGCTGAGAAGCAAGTTTAGCGCCTATAACTAAGTTAGCGTTCAATATGAAGTGCGCAGCAATTGGAAATAGGTAAGCGCTTGAACGATGCACCTACTGACTCAATGATACGTATGTTGCTGAAAATACTTTCTCCAAAGCAAACATTATGGAAAACTTCTGTAGAATTTTTCTTAGAATTACTGCAAAATAGTGTCGCTAGTAGGTCTTAAATATTTCCGCTTTTGCGCAAACTGCCGCATGACCCAAGCAACGCGCGTATCAATCTCGATCGACGAAATTTGCGGTTGCAGCTACCTGGCTGTCCGCTTGGCGGCGAGACGCAAGTCCGCGGCGAACGGCCAGGTGACGTTCGACATCGTCTCGATGCCGGACGCGCTGAGCGCGGCGCCGAAGAGGAAACCTTGCACGAGATCCGGTTTGACCGAACGCACCAGTATCTTCAGCTGCTCGAAGGTCTCGACCCCTTCGATGGTGACGACCAGGCCCAACGTCCGGGTCAAGCCGACAATGCCTTTCAAAAGGTCGAGCGACTGGGGACTCTGGGTCACGTCGATCAGGAAGGAGCGGTCGATCTTGATCTTGTCGAGTGGCAGCTTGTGCAGGTAGCTGAGGCTGGAATAGCCGGTGCCGAAGTCGTCGAGCGCGATGCGGACGCCGAGCGTCTTCAGCTCTTCGATCAATTCGCGCGTCAGCGACTTGTCGTCGAGCAAGGCAGTCTCCGTGACCTCGATTTCGAGCCGGTGCGGCGCAAGGCCCGACGCCGCGAGGGCATCGCGCACCTTCTGCACGACGTCGCGGTTGCGGAAATCCTTAGCCGAGAGATTGATCGAGACACTGGTCTGCGCCGGCCATTTGGCGCATTCGGCGCAGGCCGCCTGCAGCACGAAGGTGCTGATCTCGGAGATGATGCCCATCTCCTCGGCCAGCGGAATGAACACGCCCGGCGAAATCGGGCCGAGATCGGGATGGTCCCAGCGGCAGAGCGCCTCGCAGCTGGCGATGCGCATGGTGCTCATGGACACGATCGGCTGGTAGACGACACGCAACTCCTTGGCTTGCACGGCGCTGCGCAGATCGGCCTTCATCAGCTGACGGTTGCGGAAGGCGGCATCCATCGACGCCTCGAACAGCCGCCAGCTGTTCTTGCCGAGCTCCTTGGCCTTGTAGAGGGCGAGATCCGCCTTGACGATCATGGCGTCGACGTCGGTGTCCTTGACTATGGACAGCACCGCGCCGCCGCTGGCCTGGATGCGCAGGCCGTGCCCGGCAACGTCGACTTCGCCCTGCAGGTCCGCGAAGATCTCGTCGAGCAGGCAGCTGAGATGGCTCTCATCCTCGATGCGGTCGAAATAGATCATGAATTCGTCGCCGCCGAAGCGGCTGACATTGATGCCGGGCCCGGCAACCGCCGCCAGCCGCTCGGCCACGGCATAGATCAGCCCGTCGCCGACCGGATGGCCGAGCGTGTCGTTGACGCTCTTGAAATCATCAAGGTCGAGCACCGCCAGGCCGCAGAGCCGGTCGCGGTCGCCGGACGCCATGGCCTCGCCGGCCAGCTCGTGGAAGTAGGCGCGGTTCGGCAAGCCGGTGAGGTTGTCGTAGCGCGCCATGAACCGGATCTTTTCCTCCGCCTCGACGCGGGCCGTCACGTCCTCGAAGGTGACGACGCCGAGTTCCTGGCTGCCTTCGCGCGCGGAGAATTCGTAATGCTGGCCGTTGGCGAGCGAGACCAGGACCTTGCGGTCCCGGCCCTCGCGCAGGGCGCGCGTCAATTGCGCCTCGATGTAGCGGCAGTCCTTCGGCGCCAGCATGCCGCCGGCGACGCCGCGCATCAAAAGGCCGTGGATCGAGCGCCCGAGCAGCGCGTCGGCCGATTTCAGCGACATCAGATGGGCGGCCTCGGCATTGGCGACCGCGACGCGTCCGTCCGGGCCGAGCATGACCAGGCCGTGCGACATCGTGTTGAGCGCACGGTCGAACCTGCGCGTCAGATTCCTCGCCTGCTTGTGCCCGATGACCGCCGAGAAGAGCACGTTGCGGACATGGTCGGCGCCGGTGATGGTGATGAATGTCATCGGGATGATCATCAGGCCGAGGACGACGGAAGGCGCGTCCATGCGCAGCAGAAGCGCAAGCGCCGCCGGACCGATGAAGGTCACCGAAAAAATCCGCACCATGCGCGGAGAGCCGTAGTTGCGGGCGACAACCGTGACCAGGGTCGCCAAGGTCAGCGACATCGCCGCCAGCTCGGCAAAGGGATCGGGATAGACATAGATCGACACGAAACACAGCGCGCCCAATCCGAGACCTTGGAGGCAGCCCTTGAGGATGTAGCTGCGCTCCAGCTGCTGTGCGTGTTCGACATCGGCTATCACGCCGCCGGTTTTCAGGAAGCTGCGAATGCCGAAATAACGGATAAGGCTGACGGAAAGCAGAGCAAAAGAAAACGCCAGGAACAAGGGATTGCGCGTGCGCAGATAGATCATCAATCCGAGGATCCAGTAGCACGCACCACCGATCAACAACATGTGCGCGTTGTCGAACAACGAGCGCACAAATTGGATATAAACATCCGCGGGGATGCTTTCGGTCTTTGTTTTGCCCATAGGGTCGGCCCAACGCTAAGCCTTGTCATGCCACAACCGCCTTAAGAAAGGCTTAGAACAGGGATGGCTCGAAGCGCGCCGCACTGAAACGGATTCAGGTGAGGCGCTTTAAGTCTTTGTTTTGATGTATGTTGTTGCCCCAGAACCGCTGCACACTCTGGGCGACATGCATTTAGCAGCGGCTTCGGCCCGCCAGCCAAGGGCGCGAAGACCTGAGCAGGCCGCAAAAGGCTTCGGGCAATAGGTGGTGCAATCACTCGGCAGCGTTGAGAACAGGCACCGGCACGGTTTGGGTCAACCGCTGGAGCAGCCTGGAGCGTTCCTCTGCCGCCTTTGCGGCGCTGGCCTGCCGGACATGGCCATAACCGCGGATGAGCGCCGGCACCGAGGCGAGAGCGGCGGCGGCATCGATCCTGCCAGGCGCCAACGCGCTTGTGATCAGACCGAGATCGGCCTCGTATTGCGCAAGCAACTGCCGCTCCATGCGGCGTTCGGCGGTACGGCCGAAAAGATCGAATGCCGTGCCGCGAAGACCTTTCATCGCAGCCAGCAGGCGAAAGGCCTTCATCATCCAGGGGCCGAAGCTCGATTTCTTCGGCTTGCCGTCGTTTCCGCGTCGACCGAGGATCGGTGGCGCGAGGTGGAATTCCAGCTTCTCGTAGCTTTGGAACTGCCTTGCGAGATCGGCCGCGAAGCTGCCGTCGGTGTAGAGCCGCGCCACCTCATACTCGTCCTTGATCGCCATCAGCTTGAAGAGGTTTTTGGCGGCGGCCTCGGTGACTGCGCTCGAACCGGGAACTGCACGCGCTTCGGCGGCGCGCAGGGCGGCGACCCTGTCGGCATAGCGCTTGCCGTAGGCGGCGTTCTGGTAGGCGGCGAGGAAAGCAACACGCCTGGCGATGATATCGTCAAGCGTTTCGGTGGGCGCGGACGCCGGCTTGCCTGTACGGCCGACCAGGCCGCGCACGAAGTCCGGCTGGTGCGCGGCGCGACGGCCCCAGCGGAAGGCGGCAATGTTCATTGCCACCGCTTCGCCATTCAATTCGATAGCCTTTTCAACAGCTTCGGCCGACAGCGGCAGTCCGCCATGCTGGAAGGCGAAGCCGAGCATGAACATGTTGGCGCCGAGCGAATTGCCGAACAGCGCCGTCGCCGTGCGGGTGGCGTCGAAGAAGTGCGCCTTGTCGTCGCCGGCGGCGGCACGGATCGCCTTCTTCAGCCGTTCGACGGGCAGTGAGAAATCGGCGGAGCGGGTGAATTCGCCAGGCATGATTTCGGCGGTGTTGGCGAGGAACATGGTGTGGCCCTCGCGCACCGCGGCGAGCACCTTCTTGGCGCCGGAGACGACGAGGTCGCAGCCGAGCACGAGATCGGCCTTGCCGGCCGAAACGCGGATGGCGTGGATGTCCTCGGGGGTCGAAGCAATGCGGACATGGGTGAAAACCGAGCCGCCCTTCTGGGCAAGGCCCGCCATGTCGATCATGCCGCAGCCCTTGCCTTCGAGATGGGCGGCCATGCCGAGCACCGCGCCGATGGTGACGACGCCGGTGCCGCCGACGCCGTCGATGATCGCCGCCCAGCCGTCTCCGCCGAGCGGGAATTCGGCGGGCGACGGCACGCCGTCCAGCGGATCGCTCTTGCCGGCGACGCCCTCAGCCTTCCTGATCTTGCCGCCATGCACGGTGACGAAAGACGGGCAAAAGCCGTTGAGGCAGGAAAAATCCTTGTTGCAGCTCGATTGGTCGATCCGGCGCTTGCGGCCGAATTCGGTTTCGACCGGCTGGATCGAGACGCAGTTCGACTGCACGCCGCAATCGCCGCAACCCTCGCAGACCAGCTCGTTGATGAAGACGCGCTTGTCGGGGTCGGGAAAGGTGCCGCGCTTGCGGCGACGGCGCTTTTCTGCGGCGCAGGTCTGGTCGTAGATGAGAACAGAGACGCCCTTGACCCCGCGCAATTCGCGCTGGACGAGGTCGAGGTCGTCGCGGTGATGGATGGTGGCGCCGGCCGGGAAATCGGCCTTGCCGGCATATTTGTCCGGCTCGTCGGTGACGATTGCGATGCGTTCGACGCCCTCGGCGCGCACCTGCCTGGCGATCATGTCGACCGTCAGGCCGCCTTCATGCGGCTGGCCGCCGGTCATCGCGACCGCGTCGTTGTAGAGGATCTTGTAGGTGATGTTGGCGTCGCTCGACAGCGCGAAGCGGATCGCCAGCGCGCCCGAATGGTTGTAGGTGCCGTCGCCGAGATTCTGGAAGATATGGTCGCGCTTGGAAAACGGCGCCTGGCCGACCCATTGCGCGCCCTCGCCGCCCATCGCCGTGAAACCGACCGTGTTCCTATCCATCCACAGCGCCATGAAGTGGCAGCCGATGCCGGCGGCGGCGAGCGAGCCCTCCGGCACCTTGGTCGAGGAATTGTGCGGGCAGCCCGAGCAGAAGAAGGGGGTGCGCGAGCCGATGTCGACGGTGTCGGCAAGCATCGCCTGGAACTGGCGCAGCTTCGCCACCCGCGCCGCGATCTCCTCCGACGGGCCGATGGTGCGCAGGATCCGCTCGCCGAGCGCGATCGCGATCTCGTTCGGGTCGAGCGCGCCTTTGGCCGGAAACAGCCAGTCGCCGCGCTCGTCCTTCTTGCCGACGATGGCCGGCTGAATGGCGGAGCCGTAGAGGTTCTCGCGCAACTGCACCTCGATCAGCGAGCGCTTCTCCTCGACGACGACGATGGTGTCGAGGCCGCGGGCGAAGTCGGCGATATGCTGATAATCGAGCGGCCAGGGGCAGCCGACCTTGAACAGGCGGATGCCGATGCGGTTGGCCGCCCTTTCGTCGATGCCGATGTCCTCGAGCGCCTGGCGCACGTCGAGATAGCTCTTGCCGATGGTGATGACGCCGAGCTTCGGCTTGCGGCCGCCGGAATAGACGATGCGGTTCAGCCCATTGGCCTGGATGAAGGCGGAGGCCGCGGCGCGCTTGTGCTCATGCAGGCGCTCCTCCTGCCCGAGCATGTCGATCTCGTGGCGGATGTTGAGACCGCCGGGCGGCATGTCGAAGTCCGGAATGACGATGTTCAGCCGGTCGATCGAGGCGTCGACCGAGGCCGTCGATTCGATGTTGTCCTTGACGCATTTGATCGCCGCCCAGGTGCCGGCGAAGCGCGACATGGCAAAGCCGTAGAGGCCGTAGTCGATGATCTCCTGGACGCCGGCCGGGTTGAGGATCGGCACCATGGTGTCGACGAAGAGGAATTCGGTGGCATGAGCGTTGGTCGAGGATTCGGCCATGTGGTCGTCGCCCATCAGGGCGAGAACGCCGCCATTTCTCGACGAACCGGCAAGGTTGGCGTGGCGGAACACGTCGCCGGAGCGGTCGACGCCCGGCCCCTTGCCGTACCAGACGGCGAAGACGCCGTCATGCGTGCCTTCGCCGAGCAGCTCGGTCTGCTGCGAGCCCCAGCAGGCGGTGGCGGCAAGCTCCTCGTTGAGGCCCGGCTGGAAGACGATGTCGGCCTGGGCAAGCTGCCTCTTTGCCCTCCAGAGTTGCATGTCGAGGCCGCCGAGCGGCGAGCCGCGATAGCCGGAAACGAAGCCCGCGGTGTTGAGGCCGGCGCGGCGGTCGCGCTCGCGCTGCATCAAAAGCATGCGCACGACGGCCTGCGCCCCGGACAGGAAAACGCGCTCCTTGCCAAGGTCGAACTTGTCGTCGAGCGCGACGTCATGCAGCGTCATCAGGCATTTCCTCTGCGGAGGCGCGCCTCGATCGAGCGGCCAACGTCGGAGTGGGACGCCGCAGTCTTTCTTCCCTTGCGGGAGAGGTCAAACAAAATCGCAGGAGCCAGAGCGGACGCAACAAATGGTCCGGGCGAAGCCGCCCAGCGTATTTAAGATGAAGCTAAACGCTTCATGAAGCACGAAAATTTCGGCGGCCGGCGCGCTATTTCCATGAGCATGACCTTTTCCAAAAACCGCTGCGCAGTTTTCGGAATCGCGCCCTAGACCGCCTTCGAGCAATCCGGCTTAGGCTCATCGGGCAGCTTGCCGTCGGGATGACCGGCAAGGTCCGGGTTGAGCTCGTATTTCGGCCCGATGACCAGCGGCCGGTCCGGCAGCATGGTCTGATCCTCCGTCGAGGTCATCGTCGTGTCGATGCTCTGGAGCAGCGTGCCGCTCGAATCCTCGATGCGGATCGTGACGGAATAGGGCTTGTCCTTGACCACGCAGCTAAGCGGCGGGCTGGTCAAGGTGATATGCGGAAGCTTCGGCCAGATCTTCTGGTTGACGATGATCGGATCACCGCCGGCCGGGTTCTGGAAATTCACCACGGCAACCTGCCCCTCGCTCATCGGCCGCAGCGGCCTCAGCGTGATGACATAGGTGGCGATGCCAAGCCGGTAGTTGAACTCGAACAGCTTGCCGGAAATGGCGAAAAGCTGCTCCTTGCCGGTGTCGCGGCAGGCGCCGAGCGCTGTGGCGGCAATCAAGGCCGCGCCGAGCGCGATCGAACGGAATTTTCTAGACATTGGTGGCCTCCCTGGCCGCCGTGCGGCGGCGATAATAGCGGTTCGCCTTCTGGCGGTTGCCGCAAACGGCCATGTCGCACCAGAGGCGGCTGGAGTTGCGGCTGCGGTCGACGAACAGCCAGCTGCAGTTCGGACAAATCCTCAGCCTCGCAACCGTGTCGTCCCGCAACAATGAAAGCGCCGAGACGGCCAAGGCCGCCTCGAAGGCGATCGGCGTCGCCGGATGGCCGAAAGGCTGCCCGGGCGCGCCGATCTCAGCGTTGCTGCCGGAGAGCCCCTGGGCGCAGGCCGTCAGGAAGTCCGGCAGATGGCCGGCGGCGATCGCGCCTTTTGCTATAGCATGGCGGAACAGGCGGTCGGTCGCCTCGCGGATCGACAGCACGATTGGGGCGATGCCGTCCGGCTCAGGCGCCGTCAGCCGGCGGCCGCCGAGCTCGGCGGCACGAAAGCCGCTCGCCGCCTCGGCGAAGCGGGCGATCTCGGCCGGATCGTCAAAACGGTCGAAGGTCTTTTCCGGATCGTTGCGCAGCACGACGGTGTTCGCCGTGTCGAGCGCAAGGATGCCACCGGTGAAGCGGTGCGGGGTCCAGGATACCGTCATAGAGGAAATCTAACCGATAAAACGTATTTGACAAGTTAGATTCCTGATGCAAGGCTCGCCAAAATGGGCCCGCAGCGTCCAAAGGCCGCGCGGCGCTGTAGGGATTCTCCATGCTCTATTTCTACCAGCAGGTGCTGAACGGGCTGCATTCGGGCGCTCTCTACGCGCTGCTCGCCTTCGGCTATGTGCTGACCAACGGCATCCTGCACCGCACCAACCTGGCCTATGGCGCGCTTTTTGCCTTTTGCGGCCACACCATGATCCTGACCGCGGCCTTCGGCTACCAGGCGCTGTGGCTGACGCTGTTCACCTCGGTCGCGCTCGGCGTCGTTGCCGCCCTGCTTTATGCGGTGCTGATCAGCCAGATCCTGTCGCGCAGCGTGTTCGAAAGGCTGGCCGACCGGTCGCCCAACGCCATCGTGGTGACGACGCTCGGTATCTTGCTGTTCCTGTCGGAAGCGAGCCGCATCGCCTCCGACACCCACGATCTCTGGCTGCCGCCGATGCTCGCCCAGCCCGTCATCTTCGCCCAGGATGCCGGCTTCAAGGTCACGCTCACCGTCATCCAGCTGCTCGACTGCGCGGCGGTGATCGCGGTCGTGGCGCTGGCCGCCTGGCTGTTTTCGCATTCGCGCTTCGGCCGCGCCTGGCGAGCCGTGTCGGACGACCCGAAGGCGGCCGCGATGTGCGGCATCGACGTGCGTGCGGTGTTCCGCCGTGCGGTGCTCTATGGTGGCTTCTGCGCGGCTTTTGCCGGTGTGCTCGCCGGCCTCTATTACGGCAATATCAGCTTCGGTACCGGCCTCGTCTATGGCCTCAAGATCCTGTTCGTGACGGCGGTCGGCGGCTATCTGTCGCCGCTGAAGGCGGCGCTCGGAGCCGCTGCCTTCGGCATGGCCGAATCGCTGTGGGCCGGCTATTTCCCGATCGAATGGCGCGACGCCTGGATATACCTCTTCCTCGTCGCCATGCTGGTGCTGATCGGCGCCAGCCGCGACCAGGCCAAGGTTGCCTGAAAGCCATCAGACTTTGGTTGCATGACGCGCCGTGAGGTGGCGGGTCTTTGCCGTCGCTCACTGCTTGGGCCGCCAGCATGTCCATTGCCATGTTGACCAACCGGACCACGCACTGCATACCGTTGGGCCAAGCGGCGCGACACCGGAGGGGGAATCGGGCGCGCTGTCAGCACAGGGAGGAAATGCATGGCAGGGCTGCTCGCTCTATCCAGGACGATCGACCGCATCAACGAGTTCATCGGCCGCTGGGTGTCGTGGCTGATCCTGCTTGCGATCCTGGTGAGCGCCGGCAACGCCGTCATCCGCAAGGCGTTCGACACCTCCTCCAACGCCTGGCTCGAACTGCAATGGTACCTGTTCGGCGCCGCCTTCATGCTGGCCGCCGCCTACACGCTGAAGCAGAACGATCATATCCGCATCGACATCGTCTACGGCATGTTTTCGCGCCGCTTGCAGCACTGGATCGACCTTCTCGGCCACCTCTTCTTCCTGATGCCGTTCGTGGTGCTGATGGTGATCTATTTCGTGCCTTACGTGTCGCTGTCCTTCCGCAGCGGCGAGATGTCGACCAATGCCGGCGGCCTCATCGTCTGGCCGGCAAAGGCTATCCTGCTTGCCGGCTTCTTCCTGCTGGCGCTGCAGGGCGTTTCCGAGATCATCAAGAAGATCGCCATCATGCGCGGCGATATGGAGGATCCCAATCCCTTCATATCGGCGCATGACCAAGCCAAGCTAGAGGCCGAGGCGCTTGCCGAAGAAGCTAAAGCGCTGGCCGGCGAGGTTCGCTCGTGATCGAGTTCGTCGCGCAGAACATGGCGCCGATCATGTTCGCCTCGCTGATCATCTTTCTTCTGATCGGCTACCCCGTCGCCTTCTCGCTCGCCGCGAACGGATTGTTGTTCTTCTTCATCGGCGTGCTGCTCTCGCCCTACTCGGGCGGATCGATCAATCTCGCCTGGCCGCTGCTGCACGCGCTGCCCGACAATTTCTACGGCACCAGGGTGATGTCCAACGACACGCTGCTGGCCATTCCGTTCTTCACCTTCATGGGAATCGTGCTCGAGCGATCCGGCATGGCCGAGGATCTGCTCGACACGGTCGGCCAGCTGTTCGGCCCGGTCCGGGGCGGGCTTGCCTATGCGGTGATCTTCGTCGGCGCGCTGCTTGCCGCGACGACCGGCGTGGTGGCGGCCTCCGTCATCGCCATGGGGCTGATCTCGCTGCCGATCATGCTGCGCTACGGCTATGACCGACGGCTCGCCTCGGGCGTGATCGCGGCCTCCGGCACGCTCGCCCAGATCATCCCGCCCTCGCTGGTGCTGATCGTTCTTGCCGACCAGCTCGGACGCTCGGTGGGCGACATGTATGCGGGCGCCCTGATCCCAGGCCTCGTGCTGACCGGCATCTACATGCTCTACATCCTGATCATGTCGATCATCCGGCCGAACTCGATGCCGGCGCTGCCCACCGAAGCCCGCACGCTCGGCCGCGGCGTGGTCTCGCTGATCGTGGCCCTGCTGATCGCAGGCGCGGTCTCCTATGCCGCCTACCGCTACCTTGCGCCGACCCATGGCGACAATGCCGACATCCTCGGCGCCACCGTCGGCGTGATCGTCATCTATGCCGTGGCGATCGCCGACCAGCGGCTCAACATCCACATGATGTCCAAGCTGGCGCAGCAGGTGGTGATCGTGCTGATCCCGCCGCTGGCCCTGATCTTCCTGGTGCTCGGCACCATCTTCCTCGGGATCGCGACGCCGACCGAGGGCGGCGCGATGGGTTCAGTCGGCGCGTTGATCATGGCCGCGGCAAAGGGAAGGTTGTCGTTCGACGTCATCAAGCAGGCGCTGGCCTCGACGACCAGGCTCTCCTCCTTCGTGCTGTTCATCCTGATCGGCGCGCGCGTCTTCTCGCTCACCTTCTACGGCGTCAACGGCCATATCTGGGTCGAGCACCTGTTGACCTCGCTGCCCGGCGGCGAGACCGGCTTCCTGATCGGCGTCAACATCCTGGTTTTCGTGCTCGCCTTCTTCCTCGATTTCTTCGAGCTCGCCTTCATCATCGTGCCGCTCTTGGCGCCCGCCGCCGACAAGCTCGGCATCGACCTGATCTGGTTCGGCGTGCTGCTCGGCGTCAACATGCAGACCAGCTTCATGCATCCGCCCTTCGGCTTCGCGCTGTTCTACCTGCGTTCGGTCGCCGCGCGCGTGCCCTATCTCGACCGCATCACCGGCAAGCAGATCGCGCCGGTCACCACCGGCCAGATCTACTGGGGCGCGGTGCCTTTCGTCTGCATCCAGGTGATCATGATCGGGCTCACCATCGCCTTCCCGCAAATGGTGATGCGCTATAAGGGCGCCACGGTCGAACCGAGCACGATCGACCTGAAACTGCCGGAGATGCCGGGACTGGCGCCGCTCGGCACGCCGCCGGCCGACAATGGCGCGGCGCCCGCCAATGGCGGCGCGGCGCCCGCCGCGCCCGGCACGCCCGATCTGTCACAGCCGCCGAATTTCGGCGACACGGCGCCTGCCAAGCCGGCCGCACCAGCGCCCGACCTTTCGAAGCCGCCGAGTTTCAATTGAGGTGAGCAAGCCATGAGAGCCGTGAGGCTGGAAGCAATCGGCAGCATCGCGCTTCGCGAGGTCGAGAAACCTTCGCCGGGGCCGGAGGATGTCCTGGTGCGGATCGAGGTCTGCGGCGTCTGCGGCACCGACAGGCACCTGTTCCTCGGCGAGTTTCCGTCGAAGCCGCCGGTGACGCTCGGCCACGAGTTCTGCGGCATCGTCGAGGCCGTCGGAGAGGCTGTCGCCGATATCGCCGTCGGCGACCGCGTCACCGGCGATCCCAATATTTCCTGCGGGCGCTGCAGCCATTGCCGCGCCGGCCGCGTCAATCTGTGCAGCAATCTGAGAGCCATCGGCATCCATCGCGACGGCGGTTTCGCCGACTATGTCGTGATGCCGCAAAACCAGGCTTTCCGCCTGCCCGCCAATCTCAACCCGACGCATGGCGCCTTCTGCGAGCCGCTGGCCTGCTGCCTGCATGGCGTCGATCTCGCCGCCATCAAACCGGGCGCCTCGGTGGTGGTGCTTGGCGGCGGCGTCATCGGGCTGCTCACGGTGCAATTGGCGAAGCTGGCGGGCGCCGCGACCATCATCCTGTCGACCAGGCAGGCCTCGCGCCGGGCGCTGGCCGAGGAGCTCGGCGCGACCGCGACGATCGACCCCAGCGCCGCCGATCCCATCGAGGCCATCGCCGGAACAGCCGGCCTGGTGCCGGGCGGCGTCGACGTGGTGCTCGAATGCGCGGGCGTACCCGATACCGTCCAGCAATCCATGCGGCTGGCCAAGTCCGGCGGAACGGTGGTGATCGTCGGCGTGATGCCGCAAGGCGATAAAGTGGCCTTCGAGCCCTTCGACATCCTGTTCCGCGAGTTGAAGGTGCTCGGTTCCTTCCTCAATCCCTTCACCCACCGGCGCGCCGCGGACCTTGTCGCGTCGGGCGCGATCGAGATCGACAAGCTGATTTCGAGGCAGGTCAGCCTCGAGGAGGCGCCGCAGGTGATCTCGAACCCCGCGGCCCCGGGCGAGATCAAGGTGCTGGTGGTGCCGGGTCCGGGCTGAAGTCTTGCAACGTTGGCGATTGGCGAAACCGTCGACGAGAGCGCCCCTCTCCCCGTCACTATACGGGGAGAGGATGCCGGCAGGCAGGTGAGGGGCGGCGCCAACGTCGGATGGGTAAGGCTAGACCGAGGCTACGGCCCTAGTCGACTAATCGCCGAAGCCGGCACCGCCCCTCATCCCCCTGCCGGGACCTTCTCCCCGTATAGTGACGGGGAGAAGGGACTAATCCTCGCCTACAGCTTGCCGTTGCGCTGCTGCACCATCATGAAGGTGTCGTAATTGTATTCGGCGACCTGGGCCCAGAGATAGTGCTCCTTGCGGAAACCCTTGATCGAGTCCCAGATCTTCTTGAACGGCGCGTTGTTGGCTTCCATTTCGGCATAGACTTCGTTGGCCTTTTCGAAGCAAGCCGCCATGATTTCCTGGCTGAAAGGCGCCAGCTTGGCGCCGCCGGCCACCAGCCGCTTCACCGCCGCCGGGTTGAGATAGTCGTATTTCTGCAGCATGTTGGCGTCGGCGGCCTGCGCGGCCGTATGCACCAGCGACTTGTAGGCCGGCGACAATTCCTCGTATTTGGCCTTGTTGAACATCAGATGCACGGTCGGGCCGCCTTCCCACCAGCCGGGATAGTAGTAGTGGGGCGCGACCTTATAGAAGCCGAGCTTCTCGTCGTCATAGGGGCCGACCCATTCGGCGGCGTCGATCGTGCCCTTCTCCAGCGCCGGATAGATGTCGCCGCCGGCGATCTGCTGCGGCACAACGCCGAGTTTCTGCACCACCTTGCCGGCGAAGCCGCCGATGCGCATCTTGAGGCCGGAAAGATCGGCCACGGTGTTGATCTGCTTGCGGAACCAGCCGCCCATCTGCACGCCGGTGTTGCCGCCGGGCAGGCCGAACAACCCTTGCGTGGCCAGGAACTCGTTGAACAGGTCGATGCCGCCGCCATGGTAGTGCCAGGCATTCATGCCGCGCGCGTTGAGCGAGAACGGCACCGCCGCACCCAGCGCCCAGGTCGGGTCCTTGCCCCAATAATAGTATGCCACCGTATGGCAGGCCTCGACGGTGCCGGCGGCGGTGGCGTCGGCGGCCTGCAGGCCGGGCACCAGCTCGCCCGAGGCAAAGACCTGGACCTGGAAATTGCCGTCGGTCGCTTCCGACAGCATCTTGGAGAAGACTTCCGCGCCGCCATAGATCGTGTCGAGCGATTTCGGGAAGGACGATGCCAGCCGCCAGGTCACTTTCGGATTGGATTGGGCTATCGCCGGCGTGGCAAGCGCAGCGGCCGCCGCCGCAACGCCGACACCGGACGCACCGGCCTTGCGGATGAATGAACGACGATCCATGCAATTTCCTCCCATTTAAATCAACAGACCGACTTACAGGCATCCTCGCTGCCCCGGTCGGCTGCGCGAAACAATACACGGGCAAGGTGTCGAGTCCAGCATCGCGGGCAACGTGCAACTATAGTCTAACGTGAACCGCCGTGGCCCAGCCGGAACGGCGAAACTTGCCATGGCAAAGCGCCTTCGGATCGCCTATTTTGTAGGCAGAATAATTCGTTAGCTCTCAATGGAAACCGTATCCAAAATGCAGCAGCCGCTCGTTGCCGTCTCGACCGATGTCCGCCAGTTCGACAACTACACCTGGCATGCCGCGCCGCAGCAATATATCGAGGCTGCGATCGCCGGCGCCGGCGTTTTCCCGCTGCTGGTGCCCTCCTTCGGCGACCGGCTCGACTTCGACGAGCTGCTGTCCTCGGTCGACGGCGTCATGGTCACGGGTTCGAAGTCCAATGTGCATCCCTCGCTCTATGGCGGCGACCCCAGCGAGGCCAACGGCCCTTACGATCCCGCGCGCGATTCGACCACGCTGCCGCTGATCCGCAAGGCGATCGAGCGCGGCGTGCCGCTGCTTGCCATCTGCCGCGGCATCCAGGAGCTGAACGTGGCGCTCGGCGGCACCCTGGGCACCGAGATCCAGGAGCGCGAGGGCTCACTCGATCACCGCGCGCCGGTGAGCGACAATCAGGACGAGCGCTTCGGCATCCACCAGGCGATTTCGATCAAGCCCGGAAGCTGCCTCGCAGGCGTGTTCGGCGCCGGTGAAATCAAGGTCAACTCGCTGCATCGCCAGGCGATCGACCGGCTCGGCTCCAAGCTGCAGGTCGAGGCTCTAGCCACCGACGGCACGATCGAGGCGGTCTCGGTCAAGGACGCCCGCGCTTTCGCTGTCGGTGTGCAGTGGCACCCGGAATATTGGGTGAAGTCGGACAGCAACTCCGCCAAGATCTTCCGCGCCTTCGGCGACGCCGTGCGCCTGCACGCGGCGGCAAAGGCCGGGGCGCGCGCGGCGGCGGAATAAACCCGCCAGCCAAGCAGTTCCGTGGTTACTCGTCGTTGTTCAGCGACAGCAGCGGCATGGCCGGCGCGTAGGACTCGTAGCCGTCGCCATCGGCGATGCTGAAAGTGACCATCGGATCAGTGCCGTTCACGCTGAAGGCGACCGAGCCATCGGCCTGCTCGCGCCAGAATTTCACGCGTTCGATGCCGGGCATCAACTTGCGGCAGTTCGGCGCGACGCGGAGCAGCGACAAGCCGTCCGATACCTGAGCGCCGCGCTGGACGGCGCAGGCCGCTTCGTCACCATTGGCCGTCAGCCGATAGGCGCCGGATGGGGCAGCTTCTTCGGCCGCGCTCTGGCCATCGCCGCCATTCAGGAACTGCGCGCCCCCGAACAACGCAACCGACGCAACCAACCCGGCCAACAGCTTCACTCTGCCTCTCCGTACAAAGCGCGTCGCGCGCTGTTGCCTCTGGTCCATGCATGTCGCCGTCCGCGAACTTAGGCGACATGCATAATGAAGTATGCACAATGATTCCGAATGGTTAACCAGGCGCTAATGATGCGGCTTGTCAGGCGCGCGGCTTGACGCTGATGGTCTCCGGCACCGGGGTCAGCGGCCGGCGCTCGCCGAACCAGGAGAGCAGATTGTCGACGCAGAGATCAGCCATGGCCCGGCGGGTGTGGTCCGACGCCGAGCCGACATGCGGCAGGAGCGAGGTGTTGGGCGCATCGAGCAGGGCCTGGGGCACATTCGGTTCGTCGGCAAACACATCGAGCCCGGCGGCGGCGATTGCGCCACTCTCGAGGGCGGCGGCCAGCGCCACCTCATCCACCGTGCTGCCGCGGCCGATATTGACGAAGACGCCGTTCGAACCCAGCGCCGACAGGATCTCGGCATTGATGGCCTTCTCCGTCGATGCACCGCCCGGGGCGATACAAATCAGCGTATCGACTGCCTCGGCCAGGCCCTTCAGCGTCGCATGGTACTCGTAAGATAGGCCCTCGACCTTGCGGCGGTTGTGGTAGGCGATCGGCAGGCCGAAGGCCTCAATACGGTGCGCGACGGCAAGGCCGATGCGACCCATACCGAAGATGCCGACACGTCGGCCACGCAAGGTGAGCCGGCTCAGGCGATAATTGCCCTTCTTCACCCAGTCGCCGTCGCGCAGCCATTTCTCGGCGGCATACATTTCCCGGACCGTGTTGATCAACAGGCCGATCGTGGTGTCGGCGACCTCTTCGGTCAGCACGTCCGGCGTGTTGGTGACCATCACGCCGCGCTTGGCCGCGTGACCGGCGTCGACCGAATCATAGCCGACGCCGAAATTGGCGATGATTTCGAGATTGGGCAGCGCATCGATCATGGCCGCGTTGATGCCGCCGAAGCAGGCGATGCCGCGCACCGCTTCACGCATCTCGCCGGTAACCAGCGACGGGTCGGCGCGCTCGATCCGCACACGCTGGAACGCCTTGTCGATCCGGCCGATCGCATGGTCGTTGAAATGCCCCGGCACCAGGATGGCGACCGGGAGCTTCGCTTCGGCTTTTGTCATTGACGCACCACCGGCTTGCCGGTGGACTGGCGCACGTGCAGCTCCGGCTTGATCAGTTCCTGCGAGGGCCGCACGGCCTGCCCGTTCAGCTTGTCGAGCAGCGCGCTGGCGGCGCGGCGGCCGACCTCGCGCTGGCCATTCCAGACCGTTGTCAATGCCGGAGTTGCGATTGCGGCCTCCTCGAGATCGTCATAGCCGGTGACCGAGATGTCGACGCCCGGCACGAGGCCAGCCCGCGCAATGCCGTTCATCAGCCCGATGGCGACGAGATCATTCCAGCAGCAGGCGGCGGTGGGCTTGTCTTTCAGCGCCAAAAACTGTCCTGCGGCCTCGAAACCGGCCTGCTTGGTGCGCGGGCCGGCGATGCGCCAGGACGGCTTGACCTCCAGCCCTGCGGCCTCCATGGCGTGGACATAGCCCTGGTAGCGGTCGCGGCCGGTCGAGGTCTGGTCGGTGCCGCCGATCATGGCGATGCGCTTGTGGCCGAGCGAGATCAGGTGGTTGGTGGCAAGGCCGGTGCCATAGGCGTCGTCGCCGCGAAACACCGGAACGCCGGCGCCCTCGACCGTGCGCGCGATCAGCACCGCCGGCAGGCCGTTTTCCTCGGCCATGATGATATCCTCGGCCGGCGTGCCGATGGCCGGCGACATGATGACGCCGTCGGCGCCGAGCTGCAGCAGCGTGTCGATGAAAGTGCGCTGCTTTTCGAGCTGGTCGTAATGGTTGGACAGGATGAAGGTCTGGCGGCTGCGGTCGAGCTCGCTTTCGATCGAGCGCAGGATCTCGGCGAAGAACGGGTTCATGATGTCGTGCACGACGACGCCGACAATGCCGGAGCGCGAGGTGCGCAGTGAGGCGGCGCGGCGGTTGTAGATATAGCCGATGGCGCGGGCATGCTCCTTGATGCGATCGCGCGTAGAGCCGGCGACCAGCGGGCTGTCGCGCAGCGCCAGCGATACCGTTGCCGTGGAAACGCCGAGCGCATCCGCGATCGTCGAAAGCTTGATCTTTTGTGCCAGCGCCCTTCGCTCCCTAGAGCATGATGCCGAAAAGTGTGAAGCGGTTTTCGGGCGACATCATGCTCTATCTCTTTGATTTCAGAGCCGGTTGTTTTTATGGCGAGGGCGGAAATCATACGGCTCCGGGGTGCTCGCAAAAACGTCTTTAAACTTTTTAAATGCGGCCTTATGCCACTGATCGGAGGCAAATCAAAGTTTTTTCGCCAGGGTCTCCGCCTCGGTGTCCAGCGAGGCGGAATTGCGCAGCCGCAGCCTGTGCTCGCGGTGGATAATGTAGAGGCCGCTGGCGACGATAATGGCCGCTCCAAGCAGCGTCCAGCGGTCGGGAAGCTGGTGGAAGATCAGCCAGCCGGAAATGATCATCCACACCATCTGCGAATAGGGGTAGGGCGCGAGAGCCGTCGTCGTCGCCAAGCGATAGGCCTGGACCAGCAGCCAATGGCCGCCGGCGCCGAACACGCCGAGCATCAGCAGGATGAGCCAGTGCCAGCCGTCCTGCGGCAGCGCATGCGAGAAGGGCAGCATCGGCACAAGCAGCACCGCGGGCGCCAGCGCCGAAAACAGGATCAGGCTCTCGGACGTCTCGGTCGCCGACATGCGCCGCGTCATGATGACGTAAAAGGAGTTCGACAGCATCGAGCCGAGCGCGAAGAGATGGCCGATGCCGAACACGCCGACGCCGGGCCGGGTGATGATCAAAACGCCGACGAAACCGGTGAGGATCGCCAGCCAGCGCCGCCAGCCCGCCCATTCGCCGAGCAGCGGCCCGGCCAATGCGGTGATCACCATCGGGCCGAAGAAATAGATCGAGGTGGTTTCGGCAAGCTGCAGCGTTCTCAACGCCAGGATGTTGAACATGGTCGAGCCGAAAAGCAGGCATCCGCGCAGGATGTGCGCCGGCAGGTTGTTGGCGCGAAAGCGCGACGGTTCGCGCCAGCCGCGCAGGAAGACGCCGACGAGCAGGACATGGACGGTGAAGCGGGTCCAGGCGACGATCAGCGCCGAGACGCCGGCGAGCACCAGATATTTGCTCGAGGTGTCGAGAAAGGTGAAGCAGACATAGACGCAAAGCATCAACAGCATCGCCGCGGGCGGCGTTGCGCTGTCGTCGTGGGTTTTGGGAACACTCAAGGTAGGGCCGAGGAAAAGCTAGATGCACCCCTTTTGCGGCAACTACCGCCCGCCAGCAAGCCAAAAGCGACTGGCCCAACAAGCGCCCAGGACAGGCTTAGAGTGTACCGCCGTTTGCGATTAGCCAGGACGGTCCCCGTGTTCCTCACCCTGGGGCGGAGCAAGGAGCGAAGCGACGCGCGCAGACCCCAGGATCCATCGAAGCTTCGCAGCAGTGCAGAATTCTGCTCCATTGCATTCCTCGGCGAGCGTTACGGCATGGATCCTCGGGTCAAGCCCGAGGATGACGAAGCTGAGAGGCAACAGCCAATCTCGGAGCGTTCGCGATATCCCTCGCACGAATGGTCAAACAGCCGGCAGGAGCATCCTTCCGGCCATTCAGGCATGCATGCGGGCGCCCTTGGTGATCTTGTCGACCAGCTTCTTCTCCGCGCGCAGCGCGATGCCGACCATCCTGGCGTCGTCCGGCGCGAATTCGGCGAAGACGGCGCGGTTTGCCACGTCATGGCCGGTCGAGAACATCTCCTCGACATAGGCCGATGTCGTCACGCCGCGCTCCAGGGCCCGGCGGTGGATGATGCTGAGCGTCGGCGCGTCCGCCGACAGCACGATGACGGGCTGGATCGATAACGGATTGAAGAGATTGCCGGCGCGATCGCGGTAAGGCTCGCCGATGATCCGGGGGAACTGCGCGACGATGCCGCTGGTCAGGAAAGCGGTGACGTTGAGCTTCTGCCAGACGGCAAGGTCTTCCCTCAGAACGATTGCAAATTTCGTGTCGAACACCAAAATTGAGACTCCGGATGAGCCAGGAAGGCATGTGATGGCGCACGGTCTAGGCAATGAGGCGCTGGAAGGTCTTGAACGTTCGTGCGCTGAGGACGACCGGATCGTTTCGGCGCCTGGCGCCACCGGCATCGAGCGCATCGAGGCGCGCTTCCACGGCAATGCCTTCGAGCTGCACCGCCACGACACCTATGCCATCGGCGTGACGCTCGATGGCGTGCAGCGCTTCCACTATCGGGGCGCGGTGAAGCACAGCCTGCCCGGCCAGGTGATCGTGCTGCATCCCGACGAATTGCACGACGGCGGCGCCGGCACCGAGGACGGCCTGCGCTACAGGATCCTCTATCTGGAACCGTCGCTGCTCTCCGACTGCCTCAATGGCGCGCCACTGCCTTTCGTGCGCGATGCCGTGGTGAGCGATCCGGACTTGCGCGACACGCTGCTGTCGGCCCTGACGCCGCTCGACGAGGAGCTCGACGATTTGTTCGTCGCCGATTTCATTGCGCAGCTGGCGCGACAATTGAAGCGCCATGCCGGACAGCCGGCAAAACCGATGGGCAAGACGGCCTGGCGGGCGGCGGCACTTGCCCGCGACTATCTGGAAGAAAATGCCGAACGGCCGGTGCGCTCCGACGAGCTGGAAGCCGTCACCGGCCTCGACCGCTATGCGCTGTCACGCCATTTCCGGGCGACCTATTCGACCAGCCCGCATCGCTTCCTGTTGATGCGTCGGCTGCAAAGGGCGCGGCGCATGATCGAGATGGGGGAGCCGCTGGCCGAAACAGCCGTTGCGGCCGGCTTCAGCGACCAGAGCCATTTCAACCGGCATTTCAAGAAGGCGTTCGGGCTGACGCCGGGACGCTGGGCGGCGCTGGTAAGCGCGACGCGCAGCGTCGTCGCTCAATCACGAGACGTCCGGTGATAGCGCTCAGGCGCGACGCGCAGCGTCGTCGCCCTTTCCGCTAGGCTGCCTATGCTTGGGTGGCGCGTGAAGCGGTTAAGCGACGATGCTGCGCATCGCGCTTTCGATGCTCGAGACGACGCTAACGCGTCGCTCGTGGGTCAGCAACGTCTCGCGGTTGAGCGACGATGCTGCGCATCGCGCTTACGCGTCGCAGCGAGACGACGCTGCGCGTCGCTCGTTAATCATCCAGCTCGGCGTCGTCGTCCAGGAGGACCAACTCCTCGTTGGAGAGGTTCGCCTCGACGCGGGCGAGCAGCTTGAACAGCGCCTTCTGGTCCTTCTTGTCGAGGCCCTTCAGCGCCTGCTTCTCGGTCTTCTTGACCGATTTCTCGATGGCGCGGATGGTCTCGCGGCCGGTATCGGTCAGGAAGATGTGAGCCTGGCGGGCATCGGCGTTGGAGGCGCGCTTTTCGAGGAAACCCTGCGCCTGCAGCCGGTTGATGGTCTTGGTGATGGTCGGCGGGCGCACGCCCAGCTTGCCGGCGAGATTGCCTGGGGTCTGGCCGTCCTCCCGGTCGAGCGCCAGCATGATCTGGTCCTGGCCAGCATAGAAGCCGTGCGCCAGAAGCCGCGCCGCAAGCGCCGTTCGCGCCAGCCGCGCCGCCGAATGCAGCCGGCTCATTGTCGCTGTCTTATCCGCCTTGGCCATGGTCATTCCCTCTTCGGCCGAACCGGCACGGGCAGCATAGTGGCTGTCCGGCGGCTGGCAAATGACGATTTAATGAGACCGGCTTGCAGAACGCTTTGCCGGCAAGCATTGCGGTGCCCGCGCAGGTGATGCCAGATGTTTATTTCAGTTAGATGACAAACGACTTTTGGCCCTGCGGGATTCACATCGGAAAGTTCGCAAAGGTCAGATAACGCCTGCGCGGCTCCTCCGATCGGCCGCCTTGATCACCACCATTTTCACCCTCGGCGCCCGCTCCGATCGGCGGGCGGCTGGCCTATCGGTTTGGCGCGTGCAAAAGCGCGGCTCACACCCTATATGAGGCCGACAAAATCCTTTGAGGCACAGATTTTTCGAGGCAAGCCATGAGCGATGCACAGACGCAGATCCCCGTAACCGTCCTCACCGGCTATCTCGGCGCGGGCAAGACGACGCTGCTCAACCGCATCCTGTCGGAGAACCACGGCAGGCGTTACGCGGTCATCGTCAACGAGTTCGGCGAGATCGGCATCGACAACGACCTGATCGTCGAATCCGACGAGGAAATCTACGAGATGAACAACGGCTGCGTGTGCTGCACGGTGCGCGGCGACCTGATCCGCGTCGTCGAAGGCCTGATGCGTCGCCCCGGCCGCTTCGACGCCATCGTCGTCGAGACGACAGGCCTCGCCGATCCTGTGCCCGTGGCGCAGACCTTCTTCATGGACGACGACGTGCGCTCCAAGACCAAGCTCGACGCGGTGGTGGCGCTGGTCGACGCCAAGCACCTGCCGCTGCGGCTCAAGGATTCCAAGGAGGCCGAGGACCAGATCGCCTTCGCCGACGTGGTGGTGCTGAACAAGACCGATCTCGTCACCGCCGAAGAGCTCGAAAAGGTCGAGGCGACGATCCGCGCCATCAACCCCGCGGCCAGGATCCACCGCACTGAGCGCGCCGGCGTGGCGCTGGGCGAGGTGCTTGACCGCGGCGCCTTCGACCTGTCCCGCGCGCTGGAGAACGACCCGCATTTCCTCGAGGCGCACGACCACGATCACGACCACCACGATCATGACGGTCACGATCATCACCATCACGACCATGCGTCCGATATCCATGACGTGACGGTCAAGTCGGTGTCGCTGCGCGGCGGCGAGATGGATCCGAAGAAGTTCTTCCCCTGGATCGAGAAGGTGACCCAGATGGAGGGTCCGAACATCCTGCGGCTAAAGGGCATCATCGCGCTCAAGGGCGACGACGACCGCTATGTCCTGCAGGGCGTGCACATGATCCTCGAAGGCGACCACCAGCGCGCCTGGAAGGAGGGCGAAAAGCACGAAAGCCGGCTGGTGTTCATCGGCCGCGACCTCGATGAAGAGCGGCTCAGGAAGAGCTTTGAAGCCTGCCAGGCGGCTTGATTTCCGCCCTTTTCGTCTCCCCTTGTGGGAGAAGGTGGATTGGCGCAGCGCCAAGACGGTTGAGGGGTGGGTGACGGATTGCCGTCATTGCCCAGCTGGAGCACCCCTCATCCGACCTCGCTTCGCGAGGCCACCTTCTCCCACAAGGGGAGAAGGGAGAGCCGCAACGCAGCACCTCCCAACAGCGATCCGATGCGGGTTGAGACCCATCGCTTAACCCCTTAAGGGGAAGGGCAGAAATCTCGAACGGACCAGCCCTCATGCCCACAGTCGCCCCGCTTGATCTCGAAGGCCATTGCGTCGCCGCCGTCTTCCTTGGCGACGTGCCGCATTTCGCTTTAGCCGACGGCACGGTCCACCGGCTCGACAATGGGCAAAAGACGGTGCAGGCCAATGATGGGCTGCTCGCCGCTTTCCACGACGCGGCCAACGACCGGCTGATCACCGGCGGCGAGGACGGCAAGGTGTTTGCCGTCAAGGCCGGCGGCGAAGTGGTGGAACTCGCCGGCGCCGGGAAAAAATGGATCACCAGCGTCGCCGCCGGGCCGCAAGGCGCGATCGCCTATGCGTCGGGCAAGACCGCCTTCGTGCGTTTCGCCGACGGCAAGACCAAGGAATTTTCGCATCCGCGCTCGGTCGAAGGGCTCGCCTTCTCGCCCAAGGGCATGCGCTTCGCCGTCGCCCGCTACAATGGCGCGACGCTGCATTTCCCGGCGGCCGAGGGCAAGCCTGTCGAGCTCGAATGGCCCGGTGCCCACACCGGCATCACTTTTTCGCCGGACGGCGCTTTCCTCATCACCACCATGCAGGAGAACGCGCTGCATGGCTGGAAGCTCGCCGACGGCAAGCACATGCGCATGAGCGGCTATCCCGGCAAGGTCAAAAGCCTGTCGTGGTCGCCCAAGGGCAAATGGCTGGCGAGCTCCGGCGCGCCGGCGGCGATCGTCTGGCCGTTCGCCAGCAAGGATGGTCCCATGGGCAAGGCGCCCCTGGAACTCGGCACGCGCGGCAACACCATGGTCACCTGCGTCGCCTGTCATCCCAACCAGGAAGTGACGGCAATCGGCTATGAGGACGGCATGGTGATCGCGGCGCGCTTTGCCGATGCCAAGGAAGTGCTGCTGCGCCGCCCCGGCAAAGGCGCGATCACGTCGATGATGTGGGACAAGGAAGAGCGCCGCATCGTCTTCGGAAGTGCGGCCGGCGATTGCGGCGTCATCGATATCACTGCTTAGGGGAGTAAGGGAGTAGGGGAATAGGGGAGTAGGTTAGGCCCGGGCAGGTGAACTGCCCCACCTACTCCCCTACTCCCCTACGGCCTGATCCAACGCCTGTCCCCTGTACGGCCAATTGCGATTGCGCAAGCCGGCTGGTTAGAGTGCCGCGCAACCAAGAGGGGCCTACATGCATTCAATCGACCATTCGTCCATCGGCGGCATCAGTGCCGCCCGCATCGCCGAGCTGCGCGAGACGGAAGCGGCGGCCTTCCGCAAGGCGCGGCCGAAATCGGAAGCCAAGGTAGGCAACGGCATCGCCGGCTTCCTCGGCGGCGTGCCGATGCACTGGATGACCGATTGGCCGACGCCGTTCCCAATCCTGGTCGATGGCGCGAAAGGCGCCACCATCACCGATATCGACGGCAACAAGCTCGACGATTTCTGCCTCGGCGATACGGGCTCGATGCTTGGCCATTCGCCGCCGGCGGTCGCCCGCGCCATCCGCCGGCAGGCCGGGCGCGGGTTGACCTATATGCTGCCCAGCGAAGACGCGCTGGCGATCGGCCCGCTCTTGCAGCAGCGCTTCGGCCTGCCCTACTGGCAGATCGCCACCACCGCCACCGACGCCAACCGCTTCGCGCTGCGCGTCGCCCGCGCGGTGACGGGCCGCGAAAAGATTCTGGTTTTCAACGGCTGCTATCACGGCTCGGTCGACGAGACGATGGTGCGGCTGATCGACGGCAAGCCGGTCAACCGGCCGGGACTGGCGGGCGAATTCCGCGATCTGACACGGGCCACGAAGATCGTCGAGTTCAACGATATCCCTGCGCTGGAGGCGGCGCTTGGCGATCGCGACGTCGCCTGCGTCATCACCGAGCCGGTGCTGACCAATTCCTGCATGGTTCTGCCGGAGCTCGGTTTCCACGACGCGCTGCGGCGCCTCGCCCGCGCCGCCGGCACGCTGCTTCTGATCGACGAGACGCACACCATCTCCACCGGCCCCGGCGGCTATACGCGGAAGCACGGGCTGGAACCCGACCTGTTCGTGCTCGGCAAGCCGGTGGCCGGCGGCGTGCCGGCAAGCATCTGGGGCATGAGCGAGGAGGTCGCCACACGCTACGGCGCCTACCGGACGAAGGAGCCCGGCTATTCCGGCATGGGCACGACATTGTCGGCCAATCCGCTGCAATTCGCGGCGATGCGCGCCACGCTGGAAGAGGTGATGACGGAGGAGGCCTATGCCCATATGGACCGGCTGGCGCGCCGCCTCGATGCCGGTCTCAGCGCCGTCATCGACCGCTATCATTTGCCCTGGCACGTCGCACGGGTCGGCGCCCGCGTCGAGTTCATCTGCGCGCCCGGCCCGCTCCGGAACGGCGGCGAGGCGGAGAAGGCGCATGCGCCCGAGCTCGAAGCCGCCATCCATGTCGCGCTGGTCAATCGCGGCGTGCTGATCGCGCCGTTCCACAACATGATGCTGATCTCGCCGGCGACGACGGCCGCGCAAGTGAGCCGGCTGATTGCCGCTTTCGCCGCGGTTGCGGCGAGGCTTACGGCGTGAGACAAGCAGTTGGAAGAATGGCGGCCATGGACAATCCGAACACAGTTGCGACATCGCCTTCCGGCTCGACGCCCGCCGAGGCGAAAGCCTTTCTCGACGCCCATCCCGAGATCGAGGCCTTCGACATCGTGCTCACCGACGCCAATGGCATCGGCCGCGGCAAGATCGTGCGCCGGCACGAGCTGAAGGGCATTTTCGAGAACGGGCGGCACATGCCGATCTCGATCCTCGGCCTCGACATCACCGGCGAGGACGTGCACGAGACCGGGCTGATCTGGGACAGCGGCGACGGCGACCTCAGGGCCTGGCCGATTCCCGGCACTTTGGTGCCGCTTTACGGCACGCAGCCGCCGCGCGGCCAGGTGCTGATGGCGATGTATCATCTCGACGGCCAGCCGATGTCGTCGGACCCGCGACTGGCGCTGGCAAGGCAAGTGGAATTGCTGGCGGCACGCGGCCTGCATCCGGCCGGCGCCTTCGAGCTGGAGTTTTTTCTCCTCGCCAACGAGCGCGACGCCGATGGCAAGGTGCTACCAGCGCGCGCCGTTCTGGACGGCCGCCGCTCGGGCAAGACGGAAGTCTATTCGGTCGACCACCTGCACGGCATGGAGCCGCTGTTTTCCGACATTTACGCTGCTGCCAAGGCGCAAGGCATCCCGGCCGAGACGGTCATTTCCGAATACGCGCCCGGCCAGTACGAGCTGACGCTCAACTACCGCAAGGACGTGATGCGGGCGGCGGACGACCTCGTCATGCTGAAGCGTCTGGTCAGGGCGCAGGCACGCCGGCACGGCGTCACCGCCTGCTTCATGGCCAAGCCTATCGAGACCTATGCCGGCTCAGGCATGCATTTCCACGTCTCGCTGCAGGATGACGCCGGCCGAAACGTCTTCACCGAAGCGCAAGGCGAGAAATGGTCGCCAAGCCTGCTCAAGGCGCTTGGCGGCCTGATCCACACCATGGCGGAATCGATGCTGGTGTTTGCGCCGCATGCCAATTCATGGCGGCGCTTCGTTTCCCAATCCTATGCTCCGGTGGCGCCGACCTGGGGTGTCAACAACCGGTCGGTGGCGCTGCGCGTGCCGGCGGGCGACGCGAGGAACCGCCGCATCGAACATCGGCCATCCGGCGTCGACGCCAACCCTTATCTGGTCGCGGCGACGGTGCTCGCCGGCATCGTCAAGGGCCTGGACGAAGGGCTGGACCCCGGCCCGGAAACGACCGGCAACGGCTACGAGAAAGCAACGCAAGCGTCGACCATGCCGGCCGACTGGCGCGCCGCGATCGAGGCGGCCAGGCACTCCGATTTCCTGAAAGCGGCGCTCGGCCCCGATCTGCACCGGACCTTCGTGGCCATCAAGCAGGCGGAATATCTGCGCGTCGCCCGCACCGTCAGCGAGTTGGACTACCACCTCTATCTGCACGAGGTGTGAGGATCGGGTGTTCATCACGATCCATCCTTCGCTCATTCTGCGCATCCGCGAACCGGCGGACAAGGACGCCGAGCGGGCGCGGTTCCTCAAGGATATGCTGAAGGTGAAGAAGCTGATGGCTGCCTAGGCCGGACGGAACGCAAAGTAAGATCTGTAGCGATCCTTCGCGCCCCCCCTCTGTCCTGCCGGACATCTCCCCCACTTGGGGGGAGATCGGCCGTCGCCGCTGCTTTCGCCAATCTCCCACGTCGCACCAATCTCCAGCGCCGCTGATGTAAGCGAGAGCGCGAAACTGCCAATCTCCCCCCTTGTGGGGAGATGTCCGGCAGGACAGAGGGGGGCGCTGTCCCGCGGCGTCTCAAAGCTTCTCTACCGCAGCAGCGCCAAAGGAACCAAAGATCTTCGCGACGGAGCTTCGCTCTGGGATGACTATGTTGGAGAGCTTCGGAGCTACCTGACCAGGATGGCCCTGAGGTCATTCACGTTCGTTCCGGTCGGTCCCGGCACAAACAGGTCCCCTACCGCATTGAACGCCGTCCAGGCATTGTTGCCGGCGAGCATCGCCTTGGCGTCGACACCCGCCGCGCGCATGCGCGACACCGTCGAACCGTCGGCGAAGGCGCCTGCATTGTTTTCCGAGCCGTCGATGCCGTCGGTGTCGGCGGCCAGGGCATAGATGCCTTCCAGGCCACCAATGCCGATGGCGAAGGCAAGCAGGAATTCGGAGTTACGGCCGCCCTTGCCTTTTGCCCGCAGCGTCACCGTCGTCTCGCCGCCGGACAGGATCAGCACTGGTTTCTTGAAAGGCCGGTTGCGCGTGGCCACCTCGCGCGCGATCGCGGCATGGACGCCGCCGACCTCGCGCGCCTCGCCCTCGATCGAATCCGACAGGATGACGGCCTCGATGCCTTGCCGCTTCGCTTCGGCAGCCGCAGCTTCCAGCGAGACGCCGGCCGAGGCGATCAAATGCACTTCATTGCCGGCAAAGCGGGGATCGTCCGGACGCGGCGCGTCGGCGGCCGGCGAATTGATATGCGCCATCACGGCTGCCGGCAGCTTCATGCCATAGGCGGCGATCGAAGCCAGCGCATCCGCGCGGCTGCCGGTGTCGGGAACTGTCGGGCCTGATGCAACCAACGCCGGATTGTCGCCGGGGATGTCGGAGACGACCAGCGACACCACCCTGGCCGGATGCGCGGCGGCGGCCAGGCGCCCGCCCTTGATGGTCGAGACATGCTTGCGGATGGTGTTCATGGCCGCGATCGGCGCGCCGGAGGCAAGCAGCGCCTCGTTGACGGCGATCTCGTCGGCCAGAGTCAGACCGGGAGCGGGCGACGGCAGCAGCGCCGAGCCGCCGCCCGAGATCAGCGCCACGACCAGATCGTCGGCAGTCAGCCCACGCACTTTCTCCAGCAGCCGGCGCGACGCCTCGAGGCCCGCTTCATCCGGCACCGGATGCGCCGCCTCGATGATTTCGATGCGCTCGCATCTGGCGCCATAGCCGTAGCGGGTGACGACCAGCCCGTCGATCGGACCGTCCCAGACTTTCTCGAAGGCAGCCGCCATCTGCGCCGAGCCCTTTCCTGCGCCGATGACGATGGTGCGGCCCTTCGGTTTCGCCGGCAAATGATCGCGGATCGTCTTTTCCGGATCGGCGGCGGCGACGGCCGCGTTGAAGATCGCGGTAAGGAAGGCTTTGGGATCGGTCATTTTTCCTCTGGCGGCAGCGCTAATTGTTTCCGATCAGCGCCGAGATAGGCACAGAGCGCATCGACCACGACGCCGTGGTCTTCCCGCTCGGGCAGGCCCGAGACGGCGATCACACCAATGACGCCGGCGCCCCTCACGGTGACGGGAAAGCCGCCGCCGGCAAGCACATAGTCGGCAATATCCAGCCCCTCACCGACCTTGAAGGTGCGATCGGGCCGCTGCTGCTCCAGCACCATGCGGTAGGTGCTTCTCAGGAACCGCCTTACCACATTGATCTTGCGCCGCGCCCAGTCCGGATTGGAGGCATTGGAGCCCGGCATCGCGGCATAGAACAGCGGCCGGTCGAAGCTCCTGATGTCGACGATGATCGGCAGGTCTTCCTTGAGCGCCCGGTCCCGGATCGCCGAGCCGATCTCGAAGGCCACGGCCTCGTCGAAAGCCGGGAAAACCAGCGTGGCTTCCTGTTTCTTGATCAGAGCGATGTCGTCGGCGGCAGCCATGGCGTTCCCCTGTCAATCGTCGACGCACGCTTTGGCCGATGGCTGACGCGGGGTCAAGCGAAGAGCGCATCAATCTATGCGACAATCGCGCTCTTCGCCGGCCGGCCCGCCACATAGACCTCGCGCACGGCGCGATCGTCGCCCAGCGTCTGCAACAGGAAGAGCTCTTCCGCCAGCGTCTCCACCGTCTCCATCCTCAGCCGCATCGCCGGCGTGGCGTGGGCATCGAGCACGACGATGTCGGCATCGGTGCCTTCGTCCAGCGTGCCGACCTTGTCGGCCACCGACAACGCCTCGGCGTTGCCGCGCGTCAACTGCCAGTAGGACTGGAACGGGTTCAGCTTCTCGCCGTTCAGCGCGATCACCTTGTAGCCCTCGTCCATGGTGCGCAGCATCGAATAGTTGGTGCCGCCGCCGACATCGGTCGCCGCCGCGATCCGGAGCGGCTTTTCGCGCCGGCGGTAGCGCTGGTAGTCGAACAGGCCGGAGCCGAGGAAAAGGTTGGAGGTGGGGCAGAACACCGCCACCGAGCCCGTTTCCGACAGAGCATCCGCCTCGCGTTCCGACAGATGGAT
This sequence comes from Mesorhizobium sp. LEGMi-168a, assembly GCF_058312955.1. NCBI lineage: Bacteria > Pseudomonadati > Pseudomonadota > Alphaproteobacteria > Hyphomicrobiales > Phyllobacteriaceae > Mesorhizobium > Mesorhizobium sp. LEGMi-168a. The sequence continues at coordinate 53,041 of NZ_JBZEGV010000015.1, read as the reverse complement.
GCAGTGGCCGAACAGGCTTTTCCTGCCCAGCAGGCCGTAGTGCTCGTAAACGTCGGTGTAGTCGCGCGACCAGGGGTAGAGTTCCTGCGTGAAGGCGATCTCGGCGTGGTTCTCCGACAGATGCGTCTGCATGTGGAGATCGGGATGTTCGCGGCAGAGCGCGCCGGCCATTTCCATCTGCTCTGGCGAGGAGGTGATGGCGAAGCGCGGCGTGATGGCATAGAGCTGGCGGCCTTTGCCGTGCCATTCGGCAATCAGCGCCTTGCTGTCGTCATAGCCGCCCTGCGGCGTGTCGAGCACGCCGTCGGGCGCGTTGCGGTCCATCATCACCTTGCCGGCGATGTTGAGCATGTTGCGGTCGTGCGACTCGGCGAAGAAGGCTTCGGCTGACGATTTGTGCACCGAGCAATAGGCGACGACCGTCGTCGTGCCCTGGCGCAGCATTTCGTCGAGGAACAGCCTGGCGATGCGGCGGCCGTGCTGCGCGTTCTGGAATTTCGACTCTTCGGGAAAAGTGTATTTGTTCAGCCAGTCGAGCAGCTCGGCGCCGTAGGACGCGATGATCTGCATCTGCGGAACATGCACATGCGCGTCGATGAAGCCCGGCAGGATGAGGTGCGGGCGATGGTCGATCGTCTCGACCTCGGCCCCGGCTTTCTTTGCGACCTTGGCATAAGGACCGGCGGCAATGATCTTGCCGCCGTCGATCAATAGCCCGCCGTCCTCCTCGTAGCGCCAGGCGGAATGGTCGTCTATCGTTTCGGGCCAGCGCAGGAAGGAGAGCGTGCGGCCGCGCAGGAGTTTTGATGTCATGCTTACTTTCCGGCGCCTTCGAACCAGGCCACCAAAAGGGCTCGTTCCTGGTCGGTTATCTGGGTGACGTTGGCGGGCGGCATGGCATGCGCCCGGCCGGCCTGCAGATAGATCTCGCGGGCATGCTCGGCGATGCGCGCGTCGGTGTCGAGCAGCACGCCCTTCGGCGCGTGATAGATGCCTTCGTAGACCGGTTCCTCGGTATGGCACATCGAGCAGCGGCCGAGCACGGTGTCGCGCACGGCGGGAAAGTGCGCCGAAGCCATATAGATCTGGGCCGCGGCGGACGCGGCGGAGGTCCTCGGCTCGCCGGTCAGCACCTTCGGCACCGTCGACAGCCAGATGATGATCACGAACAGAACGGCGGCGCCGAGCCAGGTCCAGGTCGGGTTGCCTTTGCGCGCATGCACCGTGTTGAAATAGTGCCGGATCAAGACGCCGATGATGAAGACCAGCGAGGCGATGACCCAATTGAACTCGGTGCCGAAGGCCAGCGGGTAGTGGTTCGACAGCATCAGGAACAGGACCGGCAAGGTCAGGTAGTTGTTATGCAGCGAGCGCTGCTTGGCGATCTTGCCATATTTCGGGTCCGGCTTGCGGCCGGCGATGAGGTCAGCGACGACGATCTTCTGGTTCGGGATGATGACCATGAAGACATTGGCGGACATGATCGTGGCGGTGATGGCGCCGAGATGCAGGAAGGCGGCGCGGCCGGTGAAGAGGTGCGTCAGCCCCCAGGCGATGAACACCAGCACGCAATAGAGGACCAGCATCAGGCCGGTGTCGCTTTTGCCGAGCGGCGAACGGCACAAGAGGTCATAGACGATCCAGCCGACGCCGATGGTCGCCAGCGACAGCAGGATGCCGACCGGCACCGAGATGTTGAGCACGTTGGGATCGATCAGGAACAGGTCTGCGCCGGCATAATAGACCACGCAGAGCATGGCGAAGCCCGACAGCCAGGTAGCGTAGGATTCCCATTTGAACCAGGTGAGGTGCTCCGGCATCTCGGCCGGCGCCACCAGATATTTCTGGATGTGGTAGAAGCCGCCGCCATGCACCTGCCATTCCTCGCCGAACGCGCCGGCGGGCAGGCCGGGACGCTGGCGCAGGCCGAGATCGAGGGCGACGAAATAGAAAGACGAGCCGATCCAGGCGATGCCGGTGATGACATGCAGCCAGCGGACCGCAAAACTCAGCCAGTCCCAGAAAATCGCAAAATCCATCATCGAGTCGCCCCTGGGAAATCGTCCCTGCCGATCAGGCGACTTTACGGTCTGGAACGCAAACGAAAAGAGGCGAGGCGCGCGATGACTTTCAAAAAAAAATGGAAAATACTAGGCTCACTGCACGCAATCGTTTGAGAGCCACGAAGCCGCATGGCCTATCTCGACAACATCGCCGTCTTCGTCCGCGTCGTCGAGCTCGGCAACCTGTCGGCGGCCGGTCGCGACATGCGCATTTCGCCGGCGGTCGCCTCCAACCGCATCAAGGAGTTGGAGAAGCATCTGGGCGTCAGGCTGTTCAACCGCACGACAAGGCAATTGATGCCGACCGAGCACGGCACGGTGTTCTACACCGGCGCCAAGCAGGTGCTGGACGCGATCACCGACGCGGAAGCCGCGGTGGCGGCGCTTTCCGGCCAGCCGCGCGGCACGATCAAGGTGACGGCGCCGCTCGGTCTCGGCCGGCGGCTGATCGCCTCCGGCATTCCCGACTTCCACGACAAATACCCCGATATCGAGGTGCGGCTGAGGCTCTCCGACCATAATGTCGACATCATGAAGGAAGGCATCGACGTCGCCTTCCGCCTCGGCATCATCGAGGATTCGAGCCTCAGGATGCGCGGCATCATGGAATGCGAGCGCGTGCTGGTGGCGGCGCCGAAATATCTGGAAGCGCGCGGCGAGCCGATCGAGCCGCAGGAGCTGATCGGCAAGAAGCATGACTGCCTGATGCTGCGCTACGCCGGCACACGCGAATTCGTCTGGACGCTGCAGACGCCGACCGGGGTGCAGAAACTCGAAGTGCACGGGCCTTACGACACCGACGACGGCGACGTGCTGACCGGCTGGGCATTGTCGGGCCGCGGCATCATCAACAAGCCGCGCTTCGAGGTGGAACCCTTCATCCGCGACCAGCGGCTGAAAGTGATCCTGGCCAAGACGCCGCCGACCCCGGTGCAGTTCGCCGCCGTCTATCCGCACAAGAAGCTGCAGGACCCGAAGGTGCGCCTGCTGCTCGACTTCATGGCCGATCGCTGCCAGCGGCTGATCAAGGATATCTTGGCCGGCAAGTGATGGGCCGGTAGCGTTGCGTCGCGATTGGCCGAAGCCTCCGTGACATCGTCATCCACGGGCGGAGCGCCGCGAAGCGGAGCGCAGACCCGAGGATCCATTCCGTGACTTTAATCGTAGGGTGCTGCGGAGCAGAATTCTGCATCGTGGCAACGCCTCAACTTCACGGAATGGATCCTATGGTCTGCGCCGCGTCGCTTCGCTCCTTGCTCCGCCATAGGATGACGACGCGATAGGCGCCTCGGCTAACCACCGAGGTATGCGACCCGCCACGCAACATCGGTTCGTCAGGACTTCTACCTCGCCGCTATACGATGGCTGGCCGGCAAGTGACAGCCTGGTGGCCCACTTGATCCCGTTGCCTTGCGCGACGGTGGGCCTAGGTTTGTAGCGGCTGCCCGATTTTCAGAGCAGTCGAAGGGCCGCACAATGCGTCTTGTCGTTTCGCTTAACATTGCCGCCGCTGCTGGGCAGGCTGGCCTGACATTTGCGAAGCTCGCCGGCTTCGTGCGGCAGGCGGAGGCGGCCGGCGTCGATATGGTCATCATTTCCGACACCTCGGATGGGGCATCCAGCAGCCCGTTCGAAGCGACGACGCTGCTGGCGGCACTGGCGACGGTGACCGGAAGGATCGGGCTGGTCGCCAGCGCATCGACGCTCGCGCACCAACCCTACAATCTGGCGCGTCGTTTCGCCTCGCTCGACATCATCAGCCACGGCCGGATCGGCTGGAACGCGACGATGGCGCAGGACCCGCGCGAGGCGGCAAATTTCAGCCGGCCGGAAGGCATAGACGAGGATGATTTCCGCCGTCGCGCGGAAGAGTTCATCGGAATCGTGCAGGGTCTGTGGCGAGGGTGGGACGCGGACGCGCTGCTGTTCGACAAGACCGCCGGCCGCTTCCACGATCCGGACAAGATGCATCTGCTCGACCACAAGGACGAGTTCTTTTCCGTGCGCGGACCTTTGAACATCGCCCGCTCGCCGCAGGACACGCCGGTGCTGGTGATGTCCGGCCTGGCGGAGGCCGATCTCGATTTCGGCGCCAAAGTCGCCGACGTCATTCTGATCGATGAGCAATCGCCGGAAGGTGCGAAAGCAGCTTCTGACGATCTCAAGCGCCGGGCGCACGCTGTCGGACGCAAACCGGACGCCTTGAAAGTGCTGGTGACGGTTAGCGCGCCCGGGCCTACGGCCGACAGGCTCGAAGCTTGGTTCGGCGCGGAAGATTGCGATGGTTTGAATTTTGCTTTGCCGGCTGATCTTTCGCAGCTCGACGACTTCACCGATCGCACCCTGCCGGAACTTCGCCGCCGCGGGCTCGCCTCCACCTATGCCGGGGCGACGCTGCACGAGCGTCTCGGGCTTGGCGCGGGAGGCGAAAAATGAGCGCACGCCAGATGAAGCTCGGCCTCTTCCTGTGGGCGACCGGACATCACATCGCCGCCTGGCGCCATCCGGACGCGCATGTGACGGCCGGGATCGACATCGACCATTACATCCAACTGGCCCGCACCGCGGAGGCGGCCAAGTTCGACATGGTCTTCTGCGAGGACGCCGCCGGCCTGCGCGAGGCCAATGTCGGCATCGCCAGCCAGACCTCGCGCTCGATCGGCTTCGAGCCGATCAGCCTGCTTTCGGCGCTTGCCGCGCAGACCGAGCGCATCGGCCTCGTTTCGACCGCGTCGACGAGCTACAACGAACCCTACGGACTGGCGCGCATGTTTGCCTCGCTCGACAATCTGAGCGGCGGCAGGGCGGGCTGGAACCTCGTCACCTCGGCCAGCCCGATCGAGGCCGCGAATTTCGGCTCGACAGGTCTCAGGCCGCATGCCGACCGTTATGAGCGAGCCCGCGAGTTCGCCACCGTCGTCACAGGTCTATGGCAGCGCAAGGCCGCCGGCCATGACGGCCAGAGCTTTTCGGTGCGCGATCCGCTCGACATACCGCCCTCGCCGCAGGGCGCGCCGGTGATGGTGCAGGCCGGCGCCTCCGACGACGGCAAGGACCTTGCCGCGCGGACCGCCGATGTCGTGTTCTCGGCCGCGCAGACTTTTGAGGACGCCAAGGCCTTCTATGACGACCTCAAGGGACGGCTGGCCGCCTACGGCCGCGAGCCGGACGACCTTAAGATCATGCCCGGGGTGGCGCCGATCGTTGCGGCAACGAAAGCCGAGGCCCAGGCTAAGCATGACGCGCTGCAGGATCTGATCCCCGACGATGTCGGCGTCGCATTGCTCTCCAGCTATCTCAGCATCTCCGATCTCTGGCGCTATCCGATCGACGGACCGTTGCCCGAGTTGCCGGAAAGCGAAGGCATGAAAAGCCGGCAGGCGCTGGTCATCGAACAGGCGTGCCGCGACGGTCTGTCTATCCGCGAACTTGCGCGCTATTTCGCCGGCGCGCGCGGCCATTGGCGCGTCGTCGGCACAGCCGAGCAGATCGCGGATGAACTACAAGCGCGTTTCGAAGGCGGTGCGGCCGACGGCTTCAATGTGATGCCGTCATGGTTTCCAGGTGAGTTGGACGCCTTCGCGACGCTGGTCGTGCCGGAGCTGCAGCGGCGCGGCCTGTTCCGCAAGGACTATGAAGGCCGCACGCTGCGCGATCATCTCGGCCTCAAGCGACCGGTTTGAGGTCCATCAGCCGGGCCGTCCCCGATACCCTGATCGAGCTGCCCGGCGTCGGCGGAATGTCGGCATGGAGGCGCGAGCGCATGCCCATGTCCTCGCCCTGGACGATGTCGATCGCGCCGCCATGCGGCCAGCCGAGGTCGCGCAGATAGCCGGCAAAGGCAGCGGTCGCAGCGCCCGTCGCCGGATCCTCGTAAACCCCGCCGGAGGCGAATGGATTGCGCGTGTGAAAGAGGCGCGGCGTCTCGGCGTAGGCAAGCAGGATGGTGATCAGCCCTTCGCGCCGCATCAAGGCCTGGCCCTGCTTGAAGTCATAGGCCATCGCGGCAAGCGCTTCGCGCGACTTCAGCGCCAGCACGAAATGATCGGAGCCGCCATGGATCAGTGCCGGCGGAATGGCCGGGTCGAGATCGCCGGCCGCGTAACCGAACAGCGCCAGCATTTCGGCGACAAGTCCTGGCGGCGCCGGCTTGCTGCGCGTCGGTGGCGACTGCAGCGCGGCGACAATGGTGGAGCCGTCGCGGAATCCTTCGACTGTTATCCCGGCCTGATTGAGGGCCAGCGCGAAAATCCCGTCGCCGAACCGCCGGACCAGCCCGGCACCGAGCGCGATCGTGGCATGACCGCAGAACGGCACCTCCGATTCCGGCGAAAAGTAGCGGACGCGCCACCTGTCACCGTCCGGCGCGGCGAAGGCGGTTTCCGAAAACCCGACCTCGGCAGCGATGCGCTGCATGTCGGCCGCATCGGGCAAGACGTCGCCGATCACCACGCCGGCCGGATTACCACCGCTGTTCCCGTCCGAAAATGCCGCAATGCGCAATACGTCCATGTCGCTCGCCCCGTGCTCGTCGCTCGTGTTCGTCAGGCGCGCAGAAAACACGTTCCGGACCGGTTTGGGAAACGAAGAAAGCGACGAGCAGCTGTGAGCGGCAGTCATACCTTCGCGGCGTTGCCGCCGACGCGCCGAGGAACCCCGGCTGGCTTCAGCCAGCCATCACCTTTTCGGAGGCGTGCGAACCGGACATCTTGGCGGCATGCGACACCAATGCCGTCATGATCTCGGCGGTGGCGAGCGCTGCGATCACCGGCGGGCGCTTGTCCTTCACCGCGTTGCCGCCGATCGGCGAGACGAGGCGGTTGAATTCGGCTTCGCTGCCCTCGGCCGACTTCAGGAACCAGCTCTTGAAGGTCGCCTTCTTGGTCTTGGAACCGATCATACCGACATAGGCAGTGTCATCGCGCTTCAGCGCCTCGGCGACGATCAGGAAATCCAGCGCATGGTCATGGGTGAGGATGGCGAAGGCCGACCCCGCCGGCGCCTCGCGCACCGCGCTTTCGGGCATCGGCGTCAGCCGCGTCTCGACCGTTTCCGGCATGCCTTCCAGCGCATCCGCCCGCGTTTCGACCACGACAGCATGGACGGGCAGTAGCGAGAGCGACGCTGCCAGCGCCTGGCCAACGTGCCCGCCGCCGAAGACATAGACGTGCGGCAGATGCGCCTCTTCCGATTCGGCTTTGGCGATCAATTGCTGTTCCAGCGCGGCATCAACGACGCGTATCAGCACCTCGACCCGTCCGCCGCAGCATTGGCCGATCTCGGGCCCGAGCGGAACGTCAAGCGTGGCGCAAACTTCGTCGACCTCGATGCGGGCTTCCCTCCCCCTTGAGGGGAGGGTGGCGGCGGAGCCGCCGGGTGGGGTCGCCGCGGCAGTGCTCGACATTTTACTACGTTGTGCGCTGCCTCTGCCGACCCCCTCTGGCCGCCTTGCGGCCATCTCCCCCGCGGGGGAGATAAGCTGCCGCGCCTTGTCGATGGCCATATATTCGAGCTGGCCGCCGCCGATGGTGCCGAAAATCGCCGATGCGGAGACGAGCATGAAGGCGCCGGTCTCGCGCGGCGTCGAGCCTTTCGTCACCGCGACCTCGACCAGCGCGACCCGGCCGGTCTGGCCGAGAAACGCCTTCAGGCTTTGCACTTTCGAGTTCATCGTCTGCATTTCCACCCGGAAATATAGCGTTTTGTGCCCCGAATTGCACGGTTTGGCCCGTTCAGGCCGGTTTTGCGGCTTCCCGCTTCAGCCTTTCGATGGCCATCAGCACCCGCTCCGGCGTCGCCGGGGCGTCGAGGCGCGGACAGATCTTGTGGTCCGCGACGCTCGCGACCGCGTCGGACAGCGCATGCAGCACTGACATGCCGTGCGGCAGCGGCGGCTCGCCCACCGCCTTGGAACGATGGATGGTCGGCTCATAGGCCGACGACCAGTCGGTCAGCTTGACGTTGAATATCTTGGGCCGGTCGGAGGCGAGCGGGATCTTGTAGGTCGACGGCGCATGGGTGCGCAGCCGGCCGCTATCGTCCCACCAAAGCTCCTCCGTCGTCAGCCAGCCCATGCCCTGGATGAAGCCGCCCTCGACCTGGCCGAGGTCGATCGCCCGGTTCAGCGAGCGGCCGGCGTCGTGCAGGATATCGGTGCGCTCGACGACATATTCGCCGGTCAGCGTGTCGACCGAGACCTCCGAGCAGGCAGCGCCATAGGCGTAGTAGTAGAAGGCGTGACCTCGGCCCTTGCTGCGGTCCCAGTGGATCTTCGGCGTCTTATAGAACCCTGCCGCCGAGAGCTGGACGCGGGCGATATAGGCCTGCTTGACCAGATCGTTGAAGGCCACTTCCTGGTTGCCGACGCGCACCCGGTTGGGCAGGAACACGACCTGATCGAGCGGGACCTGGTATTTTTCCGCCGCGAAATCGGTCAGCCGCTTGCGGATCTGGCGGGCGGCATTCTGCGCCGCCATGCCGTTGAGGTCGGCGCCGGACGACGCGGCCGTCGGCGAGGTGTTCGGCACCTTGGCCGTGGTGGTCGCGGTGATCTTCACCCGGTCGAGATCGATCTGGAACTCCTCGGCGACCACCTGGGCGACCTTCAAGTGCAGGCCTTGGCCCATCTCGGTGCCGCCATGGTTCATATGCACCGACCCGTCGGAATAGACATGCACGAGCGCGCCGGCCTGGTTGGCCTCGGTCTTGGTGAAGGAGATGCCGAACTTGACCGGGGTCATCGCCAGGCCGCGCTTGATGAAGCGGCTGTTGTTGTTGAAGGCGCTGATCTCGCGCCGCCGCCGCGCATAGTTCGCGCTCTCCTCCAGCTCGGCGACGATGCGATGGATGATGTTGTCCTCGACCCTCTGATGGTAGGGCGTGAAACAGCGCTCGCCGATGCCATCCATCGGGTCGTAGAAATTCAACTTGCGGATCTCGAGCGAGTCCTTGCCGACCGCGAAAGCCACCTCGTCGATGACGCGTTCGGCGCCGACCATGCCCTGCGGGCCGCCGAAGCCGCGGAAAGCGGTGTTGGAAACGGTGTTGGTATAGAGCGGCGCCGACTTCGCATGCACCGCCGGATAGAAATAGGCGTTGTCGCAATGGAACAGCGCGCGATCGCCGACCGGCCCCGACAGGTCGGCGGAAAAGCCGCAGCGCAAGGCGTAGGTGAAGTCGACGCCGAGGATATTGCCTTCGTCGTCGAAGCCGACTTCATAATCGATGGCGAAATCATGCCGCTTGCCGGTGGCGGTCATGTCCTCGTCGCGGTCGAGCCTGATTTTCACCGCGCGCATCAGCTTCTTGGCGGCGATGGCGGCAATCGCGGCGGATTGATTGGCCTGCGTTTCCTTGCCACCGAAGCCGCCGCCCATGCGGCGCACTTCCACCGTCACGGCATGGCTCGGCACGCCAAGCGCATGGGCGACCAGATGCTGCGTCTCGCTCGGCCCCTGCGTCGAGCAATAAACGATCACCTCGTCGTCTTCGCCAGGGATCGCCAGCGAGACCTGGCCCTCGAGATAGAAATGGTCCTGACCGCCGAGCCACATGCGGTTCTTGATGCGGCGGGGTGCCGCCGCAATCGCGGCTGCGGCATCGCCGCGCTTCAGGATCAGCGGCGTGGTGACCTGCTTGTCGTTCACCGGATCTAGGTCCCAGATGTCGATTACGGCCGGAAGCTCGTCATACTCGATCCTGGCCAGCCGCGCCGCGCGGCGCGCCTCCTCGCGGGTGTTGGCGATGACGGCGAAGATCGGCTGGCCATAAAACTGCACCTTGCTTTCGGCGAACACCGGATCGTCATGCATGTTGCTCGGCGAAACATCGTTCTCGCCGGGCACGTCGGCATAGGTCAGCACGTCGACAACGCCGGGCGCCGAACGCACAGCCGACAGATCGACGCTCCTCAGCGTCCCGTGCGCGACCTTCGAGAGGCCCAAGCCAACATGCAGCGTGCCGGCGGGCTCCGGCATGTCGTCGATATAGACCGCGGCGCCGCTGACATGCTTGTGCGCGGAATCGTGCCGCTGCTCGGTGGCGACGCCGCCGACGATCTTCTCGGCCTTGAGGTTGGGAGTGGTGGCGTGCTTGTTCATCAGGCCGCCTCGTTGCGTGACACCTGGAACGGCGCCCTGGTGCCGGTGGTTTCGATGTAGAAGCGCAGCAAAAGATTCTTCGCCGCCAGCGCCCTGTATTCGGCAGTCGCCCGCATGTCGGTCAGCGGCGTGAAGTCGCTGGCGTATTCGGCCATCGCGGCCTCGACTGTCGCTTCGCTCCAGCTCTTGCCGACAAGCGCCCTTTCGACCGCGGTGGCGCGCTTCGGCGTCGCGGCCATGCCGCCATAGGCGATGCGGATATCGGCCACGGTGCCGTCCTTGGCGAGCGTCAGATAGAAGGCGCCGAGGGTTGCGGTGATGTCCTCGTCACGACGCTTGGTGACCTTGTAGACGGCAAACTTAGCGTCCTTTGCCGGCACCGGCACATGCACCGCCTCGACGAACTCGCCGGGCTGCCGGTCCTGCTTCCCATAGGCGATGAAGAAGGCCTCGAGCGGGATGGTGCGGCGCGTGTCGCCCTTGCGCAGGCTCAGTCGCGCTCCCAGCGCGATGAACGGCGGCGGCGTGTCGCCGATCGGTGAGCCGTTGGCGACGTTGCCGCCGATGGTGCCCATGTTGCGCACCTGCTCGCCGCCGATGCGGTCGAACAGCGGCCCCAATGCCGGGATGCGCTTCGACAGCGTCTCAAAAGCTTCGGTGTAGGTGACACCAGCGCCGATGCTGATAACCCCATCAGCCTCCGACATGGTGCGCAGGCCGTCGAGACCGCCGATGAAGACCGCCGGCGAAATGTCCCGCATATGCTTGGTGACCCAGAGCCCAACATCGGTCGAGCCGGCGACGATGGTTGCGCCCGGCTCCTTCTCGAGCACCGCCGCGACGTCGTCGACGTTAGCCGGCACGATCAGCCGCTGCTTGCCCGACCCGACCTCGACCCTGGCGCCATCGCGCAGCGCTTCCAGGCGCGCGGTAATGTCCTTGCGTTCCACCGCCAGCGGATCCTTAGCTGCGTTGCCGTAGCTCGAAATGGCCCGCGCCGCGCGCATGATCGCCTCGTAGCCGGTGCAGCGGCAGAGATTGCCCTGCAGCGCCTTCTCGATCGCCGCATCGGAGGGGTTGGGCGTCTCCATCCAGAGCGCATAAAGCGACATGATGAAGCCCGGCGTGCAGAAGCCGCATTGCGAGCCGTGGAAATCGACCATGGCCTGCTGCACCGGGTGCAGCTTCTCGCCGTCGCCGCGCAGATGCTCGATGCTGACGACATGGGTGCCGTCGAGCGACCCCATGAAGCGGATGCAGGCGTTGACGCTTTCGTAGACCAGGCCTTCGGCGGAGAGCTTGCCGACGAGCACCGTGCAGGCGCCGCAGTCGCCCTCGGCGCAGCCTTCCTTTGTGCCGCGCAGCGAGCGGTTGAGCCTGAGCCAGTCAAGCAGGGTCGCGTCGGGCGCGACGTCGTTCAGCGCGACGTCGGCGCCGTTGAGAATAAAGCGTATCTCGTTGCGGGTCTTGGCCATGTCTCAGCTCCCGCGATAGGTCGAGTAGCCGTAGGGCGAAATCAAGAGCGGCACGTGATAATGCCGCTCTTCCGCCATGCCGAAACGGATCGGCACGATGTCGAGGAAGGCAGGCTGCGGCAGGCCGATGCCTTGCCCGCGCAGATAGTCGCCGGCGGCGAAGACCAGTTCGTACTCGCCGGTGCGGAAATCGGCGCCGGCAAGCAGCGGCGCGTCGCAGCGGCCGTCATCGTTGGTGGTGACGGTCTTCAAATGCGTGCGAGCCTGGCGCTCGATGCGAAAGAGCTCGATCGAGAGGCCTTTTGCCGGCCTGCCGGTCGCGGTGTCGAGCACATGGGTCGTCAGACGCCCGCCATCGGCTTTCGACGTTTCTGCCACTGGCGCCTCCCATCCCGGTACAGTTTCAGGTCAATTGTGCGCCAATTAAAGGCGATGCATAAGTCCCGGTCGAGCGGAGTGCGGCAAAAAGCACTTTCAAAAATTTTCGGGGGAATGCTGAGGCACTCCTTTCGATATCTTCATCCCAACAATCGGGCAGGAGCGACAATGCGTTACGAACGGGACATGCGCGGTTACGGGGCCAATCCGCCGGACCCGAAATGGCCTGGCGGCGCGCATGTCGCCGTGCAGTTCGTCGTCAACTACGAAGAAGGCGGCGAGAACTGTGTGCTGCACGGCGACAAGGCTTCCGAAGCCTTCCTGTCGGAGATCGTCGGCGCCGCCCCGTGGGTCGGCCAGCGCCACTGGAACATGGAATCGATCTACGAATATGGCGCCCGCGCCGGCTTCTGGCGGCTCTACCGGCTGTTCACCGAAGCCGAGGTGCCGGTGACCTGCTATGGCGTCGCCACCGCGCTGGCGCGCTCGCCCGACCAGGTCGTTGCAATGCAGGAAGCCGGCTGGGAGATCGCCTCGCACGGGTTGAAATGGATCGACTATCGCGACCACAGCGCCGAGGACGAGCGGCGCGACCTCGAAGAGACGATCCGGCTACACTACGAGGTGACCGGCGCGCGCCCGACCGGCTGGTACACCGGCCGCACCTCGGTCAACACCGTACGGCTCGTCGCCGAGGAAGGCGGCTTCGACTACGTTTCCGACACTTATGACGACGAGCTGCCCTACTGGTTCGACCGCGACGGGTTGGAAAAGCCGCAGCTCATCATCCCTTACACGCTCGATGCCAACGACATGCGCTTTGCCACACCGCAAGGTTTCAATTCGGGCGACCAGTTCTTCGCCTATCTGAAGGACAGTTTCGACACGCTCTATGCCGAGGGCAAGGCGGGGCGGTCGCGCATGATGAATATCGGCCTGCATTGCCGGCTGGTCGGCCGTCCGGGCCGCGTGGCGGCGCTGAAGCGCTTCGTCGACTATGTGAAGTCGCATGACAAGGTGTGGCTGACGCGGCGCATCGACATCGCAAAACACTGGCGCGAGACGCATCCTTACCAGGCGCCGGCGCTGCGCCCGTCGCGGATGGAGTTCGAGGCTTTTGTTCATGCCTTTGGCGGCGTCTTCGAGCATTCGCCATGGATCGTCGAGCGCGCTTACGAATTGGAGCTTGGGCCGGCGCATGACAGCGCCGGCGGCCTGCACAACGCGCTCTGCCGTGTCTTCCGCGCAGCGACCGAGGCGGAGCGGCTCTCCGTACTCAACGCCCATCCCGACCTCGCCGGCAAGCTGGCGGCGGCCAAGCGCCTGACGCCGGAATCGGCCAAGGAACAGGCCTCCGCCGGGCTCGACGCGCTGACCGACAAGGAGCGCGAGCTGTTCTCGAAACTCAACGCCGCCTATGTCACCACTTTCGGCTTCCCCTTCATCATCGCGGTCAAGGGCAAGACCAAGGACCAGATCATGGCGGAGTTCGAGGCACGCATCGGCAACAGCCGCGGCGTCGAGTTCGAAACCGCCTGCAAACAGGTCGAGCGCATCGCGCTGCTTCGGCTGAAAGACATGCTCCCGTTATAGGCTTCAACACATGGATATGATGAAAATGGCCGAGCGAACCTATTATGCGCCGCATGGCGGCCATCCCGGCCAGAACGAGCTTTTGACCGGCCGCGCCGTCTTCACCGAGGCCTATGCCGTCATCCCCAAAGGGGTGATGCAGGACATCGTCACCAGCCCGCTGCCATTCTGGGACAAGACGAGGGCCTGGATCATCGCAAGGCCGCTCTCGGGCTTCGCCGAGACTTTTTCGCAATATATCGTCGAGGTCCTGCCCGGCGGCGGCAGCGACCGGCCCGAGCTCGATGCCGGCGCCGAAGGGGTGCTGTTCGTGGTCGAGGGCGAGCTCGCCGTCTCGCTTGCCGGCAAGAAGCATGTGCTTCGCGCCGGCGGCTTCGCCTTCCTGCCGCCGGGAAGCGGCTGGACGGTGCGCAACGAGAGCGGCGATGCTGTCCGCTTCCACTGGATCCGCAAGGCCTATGAAGCCGTCGACGGCCTCGACGAGCCGGAAGCCTTCTTCAGCAGCGACCAGGACGTTGCGCCGAGCCCGATGCCCGGCACCGAGGGGCGCTGGGCGACGACGCGTTTCGTCGACCCGGCCGACATGCGCCACGACATGCATGTCACCATCGTCACGCTGAAACCCGGCGCCGTCATCCCCTTCGCCGAGACGCATGTCATGGAGCACGGGCTCTATGTGCTCGAAGGCAAGGCCGTCTACCGGCTCAACCAGGACTGGGTCGAGGTCGAGGCCGGCGACTTCATGTGGCTGCGCGCCTTCTGCCCGCAAGCCTGCTATGCAGGCGGTCCCGGCAACTTCCGTTACCTGCTCTACAAGGACGTCAACCGGCATGCCAAGCTTGGCGGCGCCCTTGGAGGTCACGCGCGGTGACCCGCATCGTCGCCAAGCCGCTGACGCGCGAAAACTTCGCACCCTTCGGCGACGTCATCGATATGGGCGGCGACAACCGCTACCCGATCAATGGCGGCAAGGCGATGCGCTACCACGACCTCGCCACCGCCGAGGCGACCGGGCCGAACGCAAAGGTGCTGATCTCGATGGTGCGCGGCACACCCTACGAGATGCCGCTGAAGCTTACCATGGTCGAGCGTCACCCGCTCGGCAGCCAGGCTTTCATCCCGCTGTCGCCGCGCCCGTTCCTGGTCGTCGTCTGCCATGACACCGAGGACGGTCCGGGCGAGCCGCATGCCTTCATCACCGCGCCCGGACAGGGCATCAACTACCGGCGCAACCTCTGGCACGGCGTGCTGACGCCAATCGGCGAGGAGCAGGATTTCCTGATCGTCGACCGCGGCGGCGATGGCTCCAACCTCGAAGAGTGCCATTTCTCGCACCCCTACGAGATCCACCTTCCTTGAACACAATCGATTCTCCCATGACCGACATCTCGCTGATCGACCGCCTGCTCGACGTGATCGAGTACGACATCGTGCCGAAGACCGCCGAAGGGGTTGCCCATGGCAACAAGCTGTTCGGCGCCGCGATCCTCAGGAAGGACGACCGCTCGCTGGTGCTGGCCGAGACCAACAACGAGATCGAAAACCCGCTCTGGCATGGCGAGGTGCATTGCCTGAAGCGTTTTTACGAAATGCCGAAGGCCGAGCGTGTCGACACGAAGGATGCGCTGTTTCTCGCGACGCACGAGCCCTGCTCGCTCTGCCTGTCGGCGATCACCTGGACCGGTTTCGACAATTTCTACTACCTCTTCAGCCATGAGGATTCGCGCGACAGTTTCGCCATCCCGCACGATCTCAAGATCCTGAAAGAGGTCTTCACCCTCGACCCCGGCGGCTACAATGCCGAGAACGCCTATTGGAAGAGTTTTTCCATACGCCGGCTGGTGCGGGCTTTGCCGGAAGCCGAACGTAGGCGGTTGGAAGCGCGCATCGGGAGAATCTCGGCGCGCTACGACGAGCTCTCCGGCGCCTATCAGGCCAGCAAGGACGAGAACGATATTCCGTTGAACTGAGCTGTTTTTTCTGCCTTGAATTACCACCTTTATGGTGGCACATTAAGTTATGGAGAAGCGCAGGCCCACTTACGATCTTGATGCGATCAAGACGACATTCGGGTCTGTCGATACATTGGCGATCACAACGTCAGCATTGCGTGACGCGGTTGGACTCGGTTTCGATCGCTCCGGCATTGTCGAGGTGATCGGCGGCATAACGCGCAAGATGTTCGTGAAATCGATGACGACTTTCGCGGATCACCGGGTCTGGCAGGATGTCTATCATGTGCCGGCGCGCGGAATTCTCCTCTATGTGAAATTCCAAGCGGATGTCGTGACCGAATTTACGGTCATGGCGTTCAAGGAGAAATGACATGGCAGCAAGACAAACCAATGAAACCATGATCTCTCCCGAAACCGGAGAGACGCTAACTCGCGGAGTACGCCCGTTCACTGTGGCGTATAAGGGTGAAAGCATGGTTGTCGATCTGCCGGGTTATTATCCGGCATCCGAGGGCGAAGGCGTGCATGTCGGGGACGACATGGCTGCGGTCGACGCTGCCCTGCGCATTCTCAAGGAAAAGATCGACGGTGTGCCGGCCCCGGCAACCATCCGGCGCATGCGTGCGAAGCTCAAGCTGTCGCAACGCGAGGCAGGATCCTTGTTCAAGGTCGGCGAGAATGCCTTTGACAAATACGAGCGAGGTTTAATCGAGCCAAGCGGCCCGACCATCCAGCTCATGACGTTGCTGGAAAAGCACCCCGAATTGCTGGACGAATTGCGCTAACGGCCCAGGTCGCTTTTTTTGATGCTCCAGTCGCGAATGGCGATTGAAAGTCGCCACGCGGCGGAGCGTTATGCCCGCCATGAAAACGGTCACCGAATTTCCCCGCAAGGTAATTGAATTTCCCGACATGGGCATCGTCATGCCGGACGGCTGCCGGCTGTCGGCGCGCGTCTGGATGCCGGAAGACGCGGCCGACGATCCGGTGCCGGCGATCCTCGAGCACTTGCCCTACCGCAAGCGCGACGGCACCATCTTCCGCGATCAGCTGACCCATCCCTATTTCGCCGGCCACGGCTACGCCTCGATCCGCGTCGACATGCGCGGCAACGGCGATTCCGAAGGGCTGATGGACGACGAATATTCCGAGCAGGAATTGCAGGACGCCTGCGACGTCATCGCCTGGGCGGCCGCGCAGCCCTGGTGCAACGGCAATGTCGGCATGATGGGCATTTCCTGGGGCGGCTTCAATTGCCTGCAGGTGGCGGCGAAACAGCCGCCGGCGCTGAAGGCGGTGATCAGCCTGTGCTCGACTGTCGACCGCTACGCCGACGACATCCACTACAAGGGCGGCTGCCTGCTCCTGGAAAACTTCGGCTGGGCCTCGACGATGCTCTCCTATTCGTCGCGGCCGCCGGATCCGCTGATCGCCGGCGGCAACCGCTGGCGCGACCTGTGGCTCAACCGGCTGGAGAACCAGCCCTTTCTCCTGCCGCTCTGGCTCAGCCACCAGCATCGCGACGCCTATTGGAAGCGCGGCTCGATCCGCGAGGATTTTTCGGCTGTTCATGCCGCGGTGCTGTCGATCGGCGGCTGGCATGACGGCTACCGCAACACGATCTCGCACCTGGTCACCAACATCCAGTCGCCGGTGAAAGGCATCGTCGGCCCCTGGATCCACAAATACCCGCATTATGCGGGACCCAATCCAGCCATCGGCTTCCTGCAGGAGGCGCTGCGCTGGTGGGACCGCTGGCTGAAGGGCGCCGAGACCGGCGTCGAGACCGACCCCGACTACCGCGCCTATGTCATGGACAGCGTGCGGCCGGCCCGCTGGCACCCGGAGCGGCCTGGCCGCTGGGTAGCGGAACAGGAATGGCCGTCGCCGAACATCAAGCTTGAAGCGATCGAGCTCATTCCGGGCGGCGCCAAGCCGGCAATCGTCGCCTCGCCGCAGAGCTGCGGGCTTGCCGGCGGCGAATATTTTCCGTTCACCTTCGGACCCGAGCTGCCGGGCGATCAGCGTCCCGACGATGCGCTTTCGGTATGCTTCGACCAGTTGGAGCTTAAGGAGGCGATCGACATTGTCGGCGCGCCGGAGCTTGAGGTCAGGGTTGCCTCGGACCGTCCCCAGGCCAACATCGCGGTGCGGCTCTGCGACGTCCATCCCGACGGCGCCTCGGAGTTGATCTCCTATGGCGTGCTCAACCTCACGCATCGCAACTCGCATGAGTTTCCTGAAGCGCTGGTGCCCGGCGAGAGGGTGTCGGCCCGCGTCGTGCTCGACCAATGCGCCTATCGGGTGCCGGCCGGCCATCGGCTGCGGATCGCCGTTTCCAATGCCTATTGGCCAATGATCTGGCCATCGCCGGAGCCGGTGACGCTCGAATTGTCGGCGGCGACGCTCAAGCTGCCGCTGCGTCCGCTGGCCAAGGGCGACGAGATTTCCTTCCCCGAACCGGAAGGCGCCACACCCTGGGCGACCGAGACGATCAGGCCCACCAATTCCGAGCGCCATGTCGACGGCAACGAGAAGACCGGCGTCGTCACGCTTTCCATAACGGACGATTTCGGCGAGGTGCGCGACCTCGCGCACGGGCTCGTCAACGGCAGCATCGTCCGGGAGACCTGGGCGATCCATCCCGACGATCCGCAGTCGGCGACAGGCAGCACCCATTGGACGCAGACCCTGTCGCGGAATGAATGGTCGGTGCGGACCGAGACCTTCGCCGACATGCGCTCAGACGCGCAGAACTTCATCCTCAGCGCCAGAATCGAGGCTTATGAGGGTGACAATCTGGTGTTCGAGCGCGATTTCGAGCAGGCGGTTCCGCGCGCCCTCGTGTGAGCGCTGGCAAGATTGGTCCAAATGCGACGCGCCATTTACGCCACGGCATGTCGCATTCGGTCTTGCTTACAGCTTTCCGTTGCGGTCATTATCCTCACAAGAAACAAGAAACGACCGTAAGGTCGAACCATCAGAGTGAGGAACCATAAATGTCTAACGAACTCGACTATCTCAGCCGCCGCGTCGCGTCCGGCAAGCTCAGCCGCCGCGATTTCCTTGGCCGCGCCGCCGCGCTCGGCGTCAGCGCGCCCTTCGCCAACTCGCTGCTTTCGAGTGCAGCCCGAGCCGCCGGCCCGGTCAAGGGCGGTACGCTCAAGGCCGGTCTGGTCGGCGGTGAATCCACCAACAGCCTCGATCCGGCGCTTATGATGACGCAGGTGCCGTTCGCCTTCGGCAAGTGCTGGGGCGAAATGATCGTCGAGCTGTCGCCCGACGGCAAGCTCGAGAACCGCATCGCCGAGGAAATCGGCGGTTCGGACGATGGGAAGACCTGGACGCTGAAGATCCGCGACGGCGTCGAATTCCACAACGGCAAGACGGTGACCGCCGAAGACGTCGCCGCCACGCTCGAACGCCATTCGGACGAGAAGTCCAAGTCCGGCGCCCTCGGCTACATGAAGGGCATCGACACCATCAAGGCCAGCGGCAAGGAAGTGGTGCTGACGCTGAAGGAGGCGAATGCCGACCTTCCCTACCTGCTCAGCGACTACCACCTGATCGTCCAGCCGAACGGCGGCAAGGACAAGCCCGATGCCGGCATCGGCGCCGGCCCTTACAAGGTCAAGGTCAACGAGCCTGGCGTGCGCCATGTCGGCGAGCGCTTCGCCAACTACTGGCAGGGCGACAAGATGGGCCATGCCGACCAGATCGAAGTCGTCGTCATCAACGACGCGACGGCGCGCACGGCGGCCCTGCAGGGCGGCCAGGTCAACATGATCAACCGCGTCGAGCCGAAGATCGTCGACCTGATCAAGCGCGTGCCGGGCGTTACCATCCGCAACCACGCCGGTCCCGGCCACTACGTGTTCATCATGCATTGCAACACGGCGCCGTTCGACAACAACGACCTCAGGATGGCGCTCAAGCTGGCGATCGACCGCGAGGAGATGCTGAACAAGGTGCTGCGCGGCTATGGCTCGCTCGGCAACGACTTCCCGATCAATGCGTCCTACCCGCTGTTCACCGAGATCGAGCAGCGCAAATACGATCCCGACAAGGCCAAGTTCCACTACAAGAAGTCGGGCCACGACGGTTCCATCCTGCTCAGGACCTCGGACGTCGCCTTCCCGGGCGCCGTCGACGCGGCCCAGCTCTACCAGCAGAGTGCGGCCAAGGCCGGCATCAAGCTCGAGATCAAGCGTGAGCCAGGCGACGGTTACTGGAACGAAGTCTGGAACAAGCAGCCCTTCTGCGCTTCCTACTGGGGCGGCCGCTCGACCCAGGACCAGATGTACTCGACCGCCTATCTGTCGACGGCCGATTGGAACGACACGCGTTTCAAGCGTCCGGATTTCGACAAGATGGTGCTGGCTGCCCGCGCCGAGCTCGACGAGGCCAAACGCAAGGCGATGTACCACGACATGGC
Organism: Mesorhizobium sp. LEGMi-168a; assembly: GCF_058312955.1. NCBI lineage: Bacteria > Pseudomonadati > Pseudomonadota > Alphaproteobacteria > Hyphomicrobiales > Phyllobacteriaceae > Mesorhizobium > Mesorhizobium sp. LEGMi-168a. The sequence continues at coordinate 33,043 of NZ_JBZEGV010000015.1, read as the reverse complement.
CGTCATGGTGCGCGACGAAGGCGGCCTGATCCTGCCGATGTTCAACCAGTTCATCGACGCGACGGGCCCCAAGGTCGCCGGCTGGGTGGACGATCCGCATCAGGAACTGTCGAACGGCTACGCCCTGGCGAAGTGCTGGCTGGAAGCCTAAGGTCCGGCCTTGCGGAGATGTCCTCACCCATCGTGAAACTGGTGGCCCAGCGCATTGCGCTGGGCATCCTCCTTCTGCTGGCCGTTTCGGTCCTGATCTTCGCCGGCACCCAGATCCTGCCCGGCGACGTCGCGCAAGCCATTCTCGGGCAATCGGCGACGCCGGAGTCGCTCGCCAACCTGCGCGAGCAGCTCGGGCTCAACCAGCCTGCCTATATCCGCTATTTCCATTGGCTGGGCGGCGTGCTGACCGGCGACCTCGGCACCGCCATGTCGAGCGGGCAGGACATCGCGACATCGATCAAGTCACGGCTGTGGAACACGCTGTTCCTCGCCTTCTGGGCGGCGATCGTGGCCATTCCGTTGGCGATCACTCTGGGGCTGATCGCCGTGCGCTATCGCAACGGCTGGGTCGACAAGCTGATCTCCGGCCTGGCGCTCGCCTCGACCTCGTTCCCGGAGTTCTTCATCGGCTATCTGCTGGTCTTCTACTTCGCGGTTCAGCATCAATGGTTTCCCGCAATCTCCACCGTCTATGACGGAATGCCCTTTAGTGAGCGCATACAGGCGATCGCGTTGCCGGCGGCGGCGCTGACGCTGGTGGTGCTCGCCCATATGATGCGCATGACGCGCGCGGCGATCCTCAACGTCATGCAGTCGGCCTATGTCGAGACGGCGGAGCTCAAGGGGCTCTCGGCTTTCGCGGTCATCCGCAAGCATGCGTTCCCGAACGCGATCGCGCCGATCATTAACGTGGTCATGCTGAACCTCGCCTATCTCGTCGTCGGCGTCGTCGTGGTCGAGGTGATCTTCGTCTATCCGGGCATGGGGCAGTATCTCGTCGACCATGTCACCAAGCGCGACGTTCCCGTCGTCCAGGCGGTCGGCCTGATCTTCGCCGCTGTCTATATCAGCCTCAACATCATTGCGGACATTGCGGCGATCGTCGCCAATCCGCGGCTCAGGCATCCGAAATAAGGGGCGGCGGATATGCTGGCTATCAGACGCATTCCCCTGCCTTCGCTGATCGGCCTGGTGCTGACGGGGCTTTTCGTTCTGGCGGCGATCTTCGCGCCCTGGATCGCGCCGCATGGCAATGCCGAGATCGTCGGCGACGTGTGGGAGCCGATGTCGTCGGCGCATTGGCTGGGCACCGACAATCTCGGCCGGGATCTGTTGTCCCGCATGATCTATGGCGCCCGCATCACGCTGTTCATCGCCGTGCTGGCGACGGCGCTGTCCTTCTCGCTCGGCGCCATCCTCGGCTTCTCGGCGGCGGTGTTCGGCGGCTGGTACGACACGATCCTGTCGCGCCTCGTCGACCTGCTGATGTCGATCCCGACGCTGATCATGGGCCTCGTCGTGCTCTCGGTGCTGCCGTCCAATCTGGTGACGCTGATCCTGGTGATGGGCATCCTCGACTCGACCCGCGTCTATCGTCTGTCGCGCGCGGTCGCCGTCGACATCAACGTCATGGACTATGTCGAAGCCGCGAAGCTGCGCGGTGAAGGCAGCGGCTGGATCATCTTCCGCGAGATCCTGCCCAATGCGTTGTCGCCGCTGGTCTCGGAACTCGGGCTGCGCTTCATCTACGCCGTGCTCTTCCTGTCGACGCTGTCCTTCCTCGGCCTCGGCGTGCAGCCGCCGGACGCCGACTGGGGCGGCATGGTGAAGGAGAACAAGGACGGCATCGTGTTCGGCATTCCCGCGGCGCTTATTCCGGCGGCGGCGATCGCGGCGCTGGCGATCTCGGTCAATCTCGTCGCCGACTGGGTGCTCAACCGCACGACGAGCCTGAAGGGAGGACGCGGCTGATGGCTGACGGCAAGGCAAAGTCCACCCCTCTGCTCGATATCCGTAATTTGCGCATCGAGGCGACCGTCTATCCGCCGGGCGAAGCGCCGAAGACCATCACCCTTGTCCACGACGTCTCGCTGACCCTGGAAAAGGGCAAGGTGCTCGGCCTGATCGGCGAATCCGGCGCCGGCAAGTCGACCATCGGCCTGTCCTCCATGGGCTATGGCCGGGGCGGCGTGCGGATCACCGGCGGCGAGGTCATCCTCAACGGCCGCGACATCCTGAAAGGCGGCAAGGAAGGTTTTCGCAGGCTGCGCGGCCGCGAAGTGTGCTATGTCGCGCAATCGGCGGCGGCGGCCTTCAACCCGGCGCACCGGCTGATGGACCAGGTGGTGGAGGCATCGCTCCTGCATGGCACCGCCACCCGGGCCGAGGCCGAGAAACGCGCCGTGGCGCTGTTCAAGAAGCTCAGCCTGCCCAATCCCGAAACCATCGGTGAGCGTTTCCCGCACCAGGTCTCCGGCGGCCAGCTGCAGCGTGTCATGACGGCGATGGCGCTTTGCTCCGAGCCTGACCTGATCGTCTTCGACGAGCCGACCACGGCGCTCGACGTGACGACGCAAATCGATGTGCTGTCAGCGATCAAGGATGCCATCCGCGACACCCATGTTGCGGCTTTGTACATCACCCACGACCTTGCCGTCGTGGCGCAGGTATCGGACGAGATCATGGTGCTGCGCCACGGCCGTCTGGTCGAATGGGGCGGCACCCGCCAGATCATCAAGGAGCCACGCCAGGAATACACCAACGCGCTGGTTTCGGTGCATGAGATCGAACACAAGGAGCAGCAGCCCGGCACAACGCCGATGCTGTCGGTGAAGAACGTGACGGCCGCCTATGGCGGCGGCGCCGTCAAGGTGCTGAAGAACGTCTCGGTCGACATCCATCCGGGCCAAACGCTGGCCGTGGTCGGGGAGAGCGGCTCCGGCAAGTCGACGCTGGCGCGCGCCATCACCGGCCTCTTGCCGCCGGAGCAAGGCAGCGTCGTCTTCGACGGCCGCACGCTGGGCAACAGGCTTTCCGACCGGCCGAAAGAGGATCTGCGCCAATTGCAGATGATCTACCAGATGGCCGACGTGGCGATGAACCCGCGCCAGACGGTGGGCACTATCATCGGCAGGCCGCTGGAATTCTATTTCGGCATGAAAGGCCGGGAGCGCGACAGGCGCGTCGCCGAGCTGCTCGACGAGATCGAGATGGGCAAGGGCTTCATCGACCGCTATCCGGCGGAGCTTTCGGGCGGCCAGAAGCAGCGTGTCTGCATCGCCCGCTCGCTTGCCGCCAAGCCGAAGCTGATCATCTGCGACGAGGTGACGTCTGCGCTCGACCCGCTGGTCGCCAACGGCATCCTCAAGCTCTTGCTCAACCTGCAGGCGGTCGAGAAGGTCGCCTATCTGTTCATCACCCACGACCTTGCGACGGTGAAGTCGATCGCCGATTCGATCGCGGTCATGTATCGCGGCGAGGTGGTGCGCTACGGCGCCAAGAGCAAGGTGCTGACGCCGCCCTTCGACGCCTACACCGATCTTCTGCTGTCTTCCGTGCCCGAAATGGAGATCGGCTGGCTGGAGACGGCGATCGCCGGCCGCCGCATGGAGAGCGCCGGCAACTGATGCATGTCGCCCAAAAGTGTGCAGCGGTTTTGGGGCAACGACATGCATAAAAACAACGACCTAAAGCGCGTCGACTGACTCCGTTTCAATGCGACGCGCTTGAGGGCTGGCTCTTCTTCTCTGCATTTCTGGGACGTGGTCGGATCGGCCGACCCCTCGATGCTGATCTCTCCCGCAAGACCGCATGGAGCCGCCCGTGGCGCTCAAATCCAAACTGCTGCTCATCATCCTCGACGGCGTGCCCTACCGGAACTGGCGCCGGCTGATGGGCAATCTCGAAGGCTGGGCGCAGTCCGGCGAGGCGCAAGTGTGGAAGATGCGCTCGGTGCTGCCGTCGACCTCGGCCTGCTGCTATGCATCAATCCACACTGGGGTCACGCCGCAGGTGCACGGCATCCTGTCCAACGAGAACCGCTTCCGGGTCGAGCAGCCGGATATCTTCTCGGAGGTCAGCAAGGCCGGCGGCAAGACGGGTGCTGTGACCCATTCCTACTGGTCGGAATTCTTCCGTTCCTATCCATTCGACCTGGTCGAGGACATGGAATTCGACGAGCCCGGCGGGCCGATCACGCATGGCCGCTTCCACACCATGACCGGCTACAATCTCAAGAACCAGATGACGCCGAGCGATGTCGACCTGTTCGCGACGCTGACCATGCTGACCCGCCGCCACGGCATCGACTACGGCATCCTGCACACCTGCACACTGGACTCCATGGGCCATCGCTTCGGCCATGACTGCCACGAGATGGACCATGCCTGCTACGCGATGGACGGCATGCTCGCCGCCTTCCTGCCCGGCTGGCGCGAAGCCGGCTACGAAGTAATCGTCACCGCCGACCACGGCCAGACGAACCGCGGCCATCACGGCGGGCATGATGACGAGATGCAGGATTTCGCGCTCTATTATTTCGGCCCGGCAAAGGGCCCCGAGGACGGCACGCTGCTCGACCAGCTGCAGCTCGCGCCGACGGTGTTGAGCCGGCTTGGCGTGGCGATACCCGAGACGATGAAGGCGAAGGTGTTTTTGGAGTGAATGCCGCGATCTTCCCTTCTCCCCTTGTGGGAGAAGGTGTCGCCGAAGGCGACGGATGAGGGGTGCTCCAGCTTGGCAATGACGGCGATCCGTCGCCTGCCCCTCATCCGTCTCGGCGCTGCGCGCCGATCCACCTTCTCCCACAAGGGGAGAAGGGGAAGCCCTGCCCACTGGCAACGCTCTCTTTCTTCGGTTAGCTTCCGAAAATTCCTTGGCGGAGGATGAACCTTTTTGGACCGACCAGCGACACAGCCACGAGGAGCCAGGCGGCTCGACCGGCCATGAACGCGGCGACCGAAACCGATCGCGCGCTTGTAGACCGGGTCGCGAAGGGCGACCGGGCCGCCGTGCGGCTCCTGTTCATGCGTCACCACGCGCGGATCTACCGCTTCGTGGCGCGCCAGACGGGATCGGAAATGATGGCCGACGATATCACCAACGAGGTCTTTCTCGAGCTGTGGCGCCAGGCGCCGGGCTTCGAAGGCCGCTCCGAAGTCTCGACCTGGCTGCTCGGCATCGCCCGCTTCAAGGCGCTGTCCCTGCTGCGCAAGAAGAAGGAAGACTGGATCGACGACGACGACGCGGCGCAAGTCCCCGACAGCGCCGACACGCCGGAAGTCGTCACCATGAAGGAGGACAAGGCCGCCGCCTTGCGCCGCTTCGTCGATGCCTTGCCGGAAGAACACCGCACGGTGATCGACCTTGCCTATTACCATGGACAGTCGGTGACCGAGATCGGCGAGGTGCTCGACATCCCGGTCGCCACCGTCAAGACGAGAATGTTCTACGCCCGCAAGAAACTCGGCGAGGCGCTCAAGGCGGCCGGTTACGACAGGGGGTGGCCATGAGCGCCGCTGAGAAGATGTCGCGCCGCGACGAGATGGAGACGCTGCTGCCGTTCTACCTGAACGGCTCGCTGGAAGGCGCCGAGCTGGAGGCCGTCGAGGAATGGCTGGCTTCCGACCCTGCGGCGCTTGCCGCCCTTGGCGAAGCGGAAGCCGAATTCTCCGGCACCGCCGCCGCCAACGAGGCGATCCGCCCGCCGGCCGATGCGCTCTCCCGCTTTGCCAGGGCGCTCGACGCCGAGGCGGGCCCGGCGCGCGCGCCTGCCGGCCAATCTTGGCTGGCAAAGATCTTCGGCCGTGTGACGGCGATGCCGGCCGGCGTCGCCTGGGCGGCGGCCGCGGCGCTGCTGGCGCTCGTCGTGGTGCAATCCTTCGAGCGGCCGGGCGGCAAGGGCAATGATTTCGAGATCGCCGGTGCGCAGGACGATCTTGCGAAGCTGCCCTTCGCTTTGGTGAAATTCAAGGCGGACGCCAAGATGTCGGATATCGCCGCCTTTCTCGGCCAGAACGGGCTAAAGATCGCCGGCGGGCCGAGCGCCGACGGCGTCTTCCACCTGACCATCCCGGCGAGCACCGCCGCCGACTATGACAAGCTGGTCGGCCTTATTGCCGCCCAGCCTTTCGCGGAGGCTGTGGTGCAGGGAAGGAGACCGGTCGATGGCGGCTAAGGCGGTCGTTCTTCATGCGGCACTCCTCGCGGCGGCGGCATTTGTCGCCGCGCCAGCCTTCGCGCAGACCAACGACCCCAACCTTTCGCAGAAGCAGGTCGACTGCCTGAACCGCACGACGGCGGCCGGCGCCGATTGCGGCAAGGACAGCGGCGCTGGGAACGGCGACGGCAAGAATAGCGGCGATAAGTCAGGCGCGGGCACCGCTGCAGGCGGTGCTGTATTCATGCCGGCGCTGATCGTCGACCTGTTCCCGAACCCGCCGGCCAGCGCCGCCCCGCCCACGCCGACACAACCGAACAGATCGCCAACATCGGGCGGTTCAGGCAGCGCGACGCCCCCTCCTGCGCCGAGCGGTCCTGTCACGCCGCCCACCGGGCTCAATCTCGCCGCGCCGCCGCGCGCGGTCAGCGGCGAGTTCGTGCCCGACGAAGTGCTGGTGACGGTGAACGGCGATGCGGCTGCGGTGCAGCAGATCGCCAATTCCTTTGGCCTGCAGGTGCGGTCTGAGCGCCAGTCGCGGCTGCTCGGCACCACGCTGGTGCGCTACGGCATTCTGGACGGGCGGCCGGTCGGCGTCGTGCTGGCGCAGCTTGCCGCCGACGGCCGCACGCAGCGGCGCGAGCCGAACCACATCTATTCGCTGCAGCAGGCCGCCGGCATCGTGAACTATGCGTTCGAGCGCATCGCGCTCGATTCCAAGAACGCGAGCGGCGAGAATGTCCGTGTCGCCGTCATCGACACCGGCATCGACGACGCCAATCCGGCGCTGAAGGGCGTGATCGCCGACCAGTTCGACGCCATGCCGAACGTGCCGATCGAAAAGCGCGACCACGGCACCTCGGTCGACGGGCTGATCGCCGGCGTCGGCGCGCTGGAGGGCATGGCGCCGGGCGCCAGGATCTACCACGCGCGCGCCTTCGAGGGCGGCAAGTCGACCATGGACGTCATCCTGTCGGCGCTCGACTGGGCGGCCGAACAGGACGTACGCATCATCAATATGAGCTTCGTCGGACCGAAGAACGACCTGCTCGGTATCGCCTGCCGCAATGCCCGCGCGCTCGGCATGGTGCTGGTCGCGGCCGCCGGCAACAACGGCCCGAAGGCGCCCTACGGCTATCCGGCCGCCTTCGACGGCGTCATCGCGGTCACCGCCACCGATGCCAAGGACGGGCTGATGCCGCAGGCCAATCGCGGCGCCTACGTCTTCATCTCGGCGCCAGGCGTCGAAATGGTGGCGCCGAGCGGCGCCGGCTCCGATGTGGTGACCGGCACCTCATTCGCCGCCGCGATCGTGTCCGGCGCCATCGCCAACCTGATCCATGCAGCACCTGACCGCTCGGCCGACGAGATCGAGAAGGCGCTCGCCGCCACGGCCAAGGACCTCGGCCCGAAGGGGCGCGACAATGATTTCGGCTATGGGCTGCTGGATATCAAGGCGGCCGGGGTGGCGAAGGAGTAGGCCGAAGCGGCCAAATCTCCCCCCTTGAGGGGGAGATGTCGCCGAAGGCGACAGAGGGGGTCGCCGCGCGTAAATGCCGACCTCCATCTGGCGCGGAAGGTCGAGCCCAGTCGGACCGACCCCCTCTGACCGCTTCGCGGCCATTTCCCCCTCAAGGGGGGAGATTACCGGCGCCACACTCCGCCCGCGTGCCGCCACGATCTTTAAACCGGCGCCCCCGCGACCGATCCCCTCACTACCAGATCCACCGGCCAGACCTCGCCGCGCGCCCCCTCTTCCAGTCCCGATATCCGCGCGGCCAGCCGCTCGGCGACGCGCGCGCCGGCGAGCCGGATCGAGGAACGCGTCGTCGACAGCGGTACCGGAAAGTTCTCGGGCCGCAGCCAGGGAAAGACGTCGTCATGGGCGACCAGCGAGAGGTCGCCCGGGATGGTGAGGCCGAGATCGCGGACGGCGCGCACGACGCCGAGCGCCATGATGAGACTGGAGCAGACGATCGCCGTCGGCGCCTCGCTCTCTTCGAGCAGGCGGCGGGCGGCGCGATAGCCGTTTTCCTCGGTCATGGTCAGCGAGCAGATGTGACGCTCGCCAAGCGTAAGCCCGCTCGCGGCAAGCGCCCGGCGCATGCCGCGCTCGCGGTGGATGGCGAAGGTCTCGCGGTCGTCGCCGTTGATCAGCGCCAGTCGCCTGTGTCCGAGCTGGATGAGCAGCCGCGCCGCCTCGTGGAAGGCGCCCTCATTGTCGATATCGAGATAGGGGTAGTCGAAGTCGAAGCCTTCGCTGCGGCCGTGGACGATGAAGGGGATGCCCAGCGTGTTGACCAGCGCCAGGCGCCGGTCGGAGGGGCGCGGCGAGGAAATGTAGACGGCGTCGACCTGCCGGTTGGCGACGATGCGCCGATAGGTCGTCTCCTGGTCGTCGGCGTCGGCCGGCGACAGCACGAGGTCGAGCTCGTGCGAGCGGGCATAGTCGCCGAGGCCGGAAAGAAACTCGACGAAATGCGGGTCGATATCGACGGCAGTGCCGGTCGGCAGCACGTAGCCGATCATGCCCGACTTGCCGGTCGCCAGCCGCCGCGCGCTGGGATTGGGCCGATAGCCATGGCGCTTGGCGGCATCCATCACGCGGCGCCGCGTCTCCTCGTTGACCTCCGGGTAGCCGTTGAGCGCCCGGCTCACCGTGGTCTGGGAGAGCGACAGCATGTGCGACAGTTGCTTGAGGTTCATCGGAGGCCTCCGGCCTCAAAGCGCTTTAAATTTGAATCGATCCGATGATTGCTGGCGCCGTCGCCAGACAGAATGACCTTAGTGACGCCTCAAGGCAGTTTGAAGTGAAAATTGCTGCTGCAGCGCCAAAAAAGCATGCTGCAACGCACTTTTCGGCTGATCGAGCAGGAATTTAAATCGATTAGCACCGTAACCCTCTTGACTTCGGATCAATTCAATGGCGAGATCAAAAAAGCCAAAGCGCTTTGGAAGACTCTCCGAAAGGTTGCGGTTGCCTTCTCGCTGAGTCACAGTTCCGCGGGCGTCGGCGGACGGGATGGAGGTTTCGTCCGAACTGTTTTGACCACTGGGAGGAATTTGCGATGAAGAAGATGCTTCTCTTGGGCGCCGCTTTCGCCGCGCTCGCCTTTAGCCTGCCGGCGCAAGCCGAACTGAAGTTCAAGCCGGGCGAGGACCCGCGCTTCCACTGGGCGAACTATGACGAGCTCAAGAAAGTCGACCTCAAGGGCGAGACGCTGACCATCTTCGGGCCATGGCGCGGCGAGGACGAGGGCCTGGTGCGCACCGTTCTCGAATACTTCCAGGAAGCCACCGGCGCCGAGATCAAATACTCTTCGTCGGAGAATTACGAACAGCAGATCGTCATCGACACCCAGGCCGGCAGCCCGCCCAACATCGCCGTGCTGCCGCAGCCCGGCCTGATCCAGGACCTCGCTTCCAAGGGCCTGCTCACCCCGCTCGGCGACGACACCGCCAAATGGATCAAGGACAATTACGGCGCTGGCCAGTCCTGGGTCGACCTCGGCACCTTCAAGGACAAGGACGGCAAGCCCGGCTTCTTCGCCTTCCCCTATAAGGCCGACGTCAAGTCGCTGGTCTGGTATTCGCCGGACAATTTCGAGGAAGCCGGCTACAAGGTGCCGAAGACGCAGGAAGAGCTCGCCGACCTCGAAAAGAAGATCATCGCAGATGGCGGCAAGCCCTGGTGCATCGGGCTCGGCTCCGGCGGCGCCACCGGCTGGCCGGCGACCGACTGGGTCGAGGACATCATGCTCAGAACCCAGACGCCCGACGTCTACGACAAGTGGGTGAAGAACGAGATACCGTTCAACGACCCGGCCGTGGTCAACGCCATCGACATCTTCGGCAAGATCGCCACCGACGACAAGATGGTCGACGGCGGCGCCAAGGCGGTCGCGGCGACCGACTTCCGCGACAGCCCGAAGGGCCTCTTCTCGGTGCCGCCGAAGTGCTACATGCACAAGCAGGCTTCGTTCATCCCGACCTTCTTCCCGGAAGGCACCAAGATCGGCCAGGACGCCGACTTCTTCTACTATCCGCCCTATGCTTCCAAGCCCGATCTCGGCACGCCCGTGCTCGGCGCCGGCACGCTGGTGATGATCACCAAGGATTCCAAAGGCGCGCGGGCCTTCATCGACTTCCTGAAGATGCCGCTGGCGCATGAGATCTGGATGGCCCAGGGCGGCTTCGTGACGCCGTACAAGGCGGTGAACAAGGAAGCCTATGCCAGCGAGGCGCTGAAGAAGCAGGGCGACATCCTGGCCAACGCCTCGACGTTCCGCTTCGACGGCTCGGACCTGATGCCCGGCAAGATCGGCGCGGGTTCTTTCTGGACCGGCATGATCGACCTGGTCGGCGGCAAGTCCGCGCAGGACGTCGCCGCCGACATCCAGAAAAGCTGGGATGCCATCAAGTAAGCCGCTAGTGGCGGCAAGACAGACTTACTGATCCTCCTACTGGATCCGGGCCACGGCCCGGATCCGACCGGCGGCAATCGCCGGAAGCCTTCGCGTCTCGATTGTTCCGAATAATGCATGTCGCCCAAAAGTGCGTAGCGATTTTGGGGAGACGACATGCATCAAAACAAGGTCTTAAAGCGCGCTCAGAGCGAACCTTAAAATTCGCGACGCGCTTTAGGTAAGTCGGTGCATCCAATTGCCAGGCCCGCCTGGCAGGTCATGCGCAGGGAGAGGGACCCATGGCGGCTCAGATTTTCTCGGCCATATTCGTCATCATCATCGGCGTCGGCGGCTGCGTCGCCTATTTCTGGGGCGCCAACAAACTGCTCGACGTCGTCTTCCCATCGCGCGGCGTCTCCGGCACCACCGCCGTCGACAATCTGCGCCGGCAAGGGCTGGTGCGGCCATGGCTGTTCGTCGGTCCGGCGATGATCATCCTCACGATCTACCTGATCTATCCGGTCGTCGAGACGCTCAGGCTCTCCTTCCTCGATCGCGGCGGCGCGAGCTTCGTCGGGCTTGCCAACTACGAATGGGCGTTCGGCGACCGCGAGTTCCGCAACTCGATCCTCAACAATATCGTCTGGCTCGCGGTGGTGCCGGCGGCCTGCACCTTCCTCGGGCTGATCATCGCCGTGCTCACCGACAAGATCTGGTGGGGCACGATCGCCAAGAGCCTGATCTTCCTGCCGCTGGCCATCTCCTTCGTCGGCGCCAGCGTGATCTGGAAATTCATCTACGAGTATCGCGGCGAAGGCCAGGTCCAGATCGGCCTGCTCAACGCCATCATTCAGTCTTTCGGCGGCCAGCCGCAGGTGTGGATATCGCTGCCGTTCTGGAACAACTTCTTCCTGATGGTCATCCTGATCTGGATCCAGACCGGCTTTGCCATGGTGATCCTGTCGTCGGCGCTGCGCGGCATTCCGGAAGAGACGCTGGAAGCCGCGGTCATCGACGGCGCCAATCCGTTTCAGATCTTCTGGAAGATCATGGTGCCGCAGATCTGGGGCACCATCGCCGTGGTCTGGACCACCATCACCATACTGGTGCTGAAGGTGTTCGACATCGTGCTGACGATGACCAACGGCCAGTGGAACAGCCAGGTGCTCGCCAATCTGATGTTCGACTGGATGTTCCGCGGCGGCGGCGACTTCGGCCGCGGCGCGACGATTGCCATCATCATCATGATCGCCGTCATTCCGATCATGGTCTGGAACATCCGCCAGGCCAACAAAGAGACGGGAGGGCATTGAGATGACCGCCAAGACCGGAAAATCCTTCGCCAACCGCTTCGGCGTCCACATCGCCGTGCTCGTCTTCGTGGCGATCTGGACCGTGCCCACGCTCGGCATCCTCGTCTCGTCGCTGCGCGACAAGGACCAGATCATCGCCTCCGGCTGGTGGAATTCCTTCGCCAGTTCCAGCCAGACCGAGGCCGGGCGGCTGCCGGCAGCCTCCGCGCAGGTGCAGAAGGACGGCAAATACGTCATCGAGGGCAACATCTTCGGCGACGGCGCCAAGCGCGACATCAGCGCCTTCGGCGTCAAGTCGTCGGCGCCGACGCAATATCCCGCCGGCACGGCGGCCGATCTCGGCGACGGCGTCAGCCTGCTGGTCAACGCCGACGGCAGCTTTGCCCTGTCCTCGCCGAAAGCCTTCGAAGGCGAACGCGGCCAGCGCGTCTATTTTGCCTCCTCGGCGCCGCCGAAATTCACCACCGACAATTACCGGACGGTGCTGTTCTCGGAAGGCATCGGCCGCTCCTTCATGAACTCGCTGACGGTGACCATTCCCTCGACCGTCATCCCGATCCTGATCGCGGCCTTCGCGGCTTACGCGCTGGCCTGGATGCGCTTTCCCGGCCGGGCGCTCTTGATCGCCGTCATCATCGGCCTGCTCGTCGTGCCGCTGCAGATGTCGCTGATCCCGCTGCTGAAGCTCTATAACGGCGTCGGCAGCTTCTTCGGCGTGCCGTCCAAGACCTATCTCGGCATCTGGCTGGCGCATACCGGCTTCGGCCTGCCCTTCGCCATCTACCTGCTCAGGAGCTACATAGCCGGCCTGCCGCGCGAGATCATGGAATCGGCCCGCATCGACGGCGCCAGCGACTTCGAGATCTTCGTCAAGATCGTGCTGCCGCTGTCCTTCCCGGTGCTTGCGTCCTTTGCCATCTTCCAGTTCCTGTGGGTATGGAACGATCTCTTGGTGGCGATGGTTTTCCTCGGTACCGAGGCCGATCAGATCGTGCTGACGGCCAAGCTCAACGCGCTGCTCGGCTCGCGCGGCGGCGACTGGGAGATTCTCACGACATCGGCCTTCGTGACCATCATCGTGCCGCTGATCGTGTTCTTCTCGCTGCAGCGCTATTTCGTCCGCGGGCTGCTTGCCGGCTCGGTGAAAGGAGGTTGATAAAATGCAATCGGCGTTGAAGGCGACTTCGAGACCAGACCCCGCCGTCGACCGCGACTGGTGGCGGGGCGCGGTGATCTACCAGATCTATCCGCGTTCCTATCAGGACTCGAACGGCGACGGCATCGGCGACCTGAAAGGCATTGTGCGGCGGCTGCCCTACATCGCCTCGCTCGGCGTCGACGCAATCTGGATCTCGCCCTTCTTCAAATCGCCGATGAAGGATTTCGGCTACGACGTGTCGGATTACTGCGATGTCGATCCGATGTTCGGCACGCTCGCCGATTTCGATGCGCTGGTGGCGGAAGCGCATCGCCTCGGCCTCAAGGTGATGATCGACGAGGTGCTGTCGCACACCGCCGACATCCACCCCTGGTTCAAGGAAAGCCGCTCCAGCCGGACCAATCCGAAAGCCGACTGGTATGTGTGGGCGGACGCCAAGCCCGACGGCACGCCGCCCAACAACTGGCTGTCGATCTTCGGCGGCTCGGCCTGGCAGTGGGACACCAGCCGCCAGCAATATTACATGCACAATTTCCTGGCCGAGCAGCCCGACCTCAACTTCCACAACGCAGAAGTCCAGGACGCGCTGCTCGACATCACCCGCTTCTGGCTGGAGCGCGGCGTCGACGGCTTCCGCCTCGATACCATCAATTTCTACTTCCACAGCCAGGGGCTGGAGGACAATCCGCCGCTGCCGCCGGAAGAGCGCAACGACCAGACGGCCCCGTCCGTCAACCCCTACAACTACCAGGACCATATCTACGACAAGAGCCGGCCGGAAAACCTCGGCTTCCTGGAGCGTTTCCGCGCGCTGCTCGACGAATATCCGGCGCAGGCCGCCGTCGGCGAGGTCGGCGACTCGCAGCGCGGGCTGGAAGTGGTGGCCGCCTACACCGCCGACGGCAAGCGCGTGCATATGTGCTATTCCTTCGACTTCCTGGCGCCGGAAAAGATCAGCGCCGCCAAGGTGCGGACGGTGCTGGAGGCGTTCGGCCGGGTCGCCAGCGACGGCTGGTCCTGCTGGGCCTTCTCCAACCATGACGTGATGCGGGTGGCCTCACGCTGGGCCGCCAACGAGGCCGACTCGACCGCTTACCTCAAGGTGATCTCGGCGCTGCTGATGTCGCTGCGCGGCTCGGTCTGCATCTATCAGGGCGAAGAGCTCGGCCTGGGCGAGGCGGAACTCAAATTCGAGGACTTGCAGGACCCCTACGGCATCCGTTTCTGGCCGGAATTCAAGGGCCGCGACGGCTGCCGCACGCCGATGGTGTGGGAAGCGGCGGCCCAGAATGGCGGTTTCTCGAGCGCCAAGCCCTGGCTGCCGGTGCCGGGCAAGCATCTTTCGCAGGCGGTGAACGTACAGCAGGGCGATCCGAGCTCGCTGCTCGAGCACTACCGGCGCTTCCTCGCCTTCCGCCGCCAGCATCCGGCGATGGGCAAGGGCGACATCGACTTCATCGAGAGCGGCGGCGACACCGTCGCCTTCACGCGACGCGAAGGCAACGAGCGCATCGCCTGCGTCTTCAACCTCGGCGGCAAGCCAGCAGAGGTCGATCTCGGCAAAGCCTCGCTGCAGCCCTTGCCGGGGCATGGCTTTTCGGGACAAGCTGGCACCGGTCCCATCCGCCTCGGCGGCTATGGCGCGTGGTTCGGGCGTATCGACTGAGTCTTGGAACGGACAATCATTGGGAGGACGAAAACATGGCCGATGTCACGCTGAACCAGGTGAAGAAATCATACGGCAACCTCAACATTCTCCACGGCATCGACCTGGACATCAAATCGGGCGAGTTCATCGTCTTCGTCGGGCCGTCGGGCTGCGGCAAGTCGACCTTGCTGAGGTCGATCGCCGGCCTCGAGGAGATCACGTCCGGCATGCTCCAGATCGACGGCGAGGTGGTGAACGACGTGCCGCCGTCGAAGCGGGGCATCGCCATGGTGTTCCAGTCCTATGCGCTCTACCCGCATATGACGGTCTACGACAACATGGCCTTCTCGATGAAGATCGGCAAGGAAAGCAAGGCCGAGATCGACAAGCGCGTGCGCCAGGCAGCCGAAATCCTGCAGCTCACCAAATATCTCGACCGTCTGCCCAAGGCTATGTCGGGCGGCCAGCGCCAGCGCGTCGCCATCGGCCGCGCCATCGTGCGCAATCCGAAGGTGTTCCTGTTCGACGAACCGCTGTCGAACCTCGACGCGGCGCTGCGCGTCGCCACCCGTATCGAGATCGCCAAGCTCAAGGAATCGATGCCGAACACGACGATGATCTACGTCACGCACGACCAGGTCGAGGCGATGACGCTGGCGGACCGCATCGTGGTGCTGAAGGAAGGCGTCGTCGAGCAGGTCGGCACGCCGATGGAGCTCTACAAGCGGCCAGGCAACCTGTTCGTCGCCCAGTTCATCGGCTCGCCGGCGATGAATATATTGCCGGCAAAGATTGAGAAGGCGGGCAACCCGACCGTGGTCAGCCATGTCGGCGACCGCAAGGCCACCGTGCCGATCGCGACGCCCGCCTCGGCGAACGGCGCGGCGGTGAGCTTCGGCGTGCGGCCTGAGGATCTCGCGATCGCCACCGGGCAGGATTACCTGTTCGAAGGCAAGGTCGACTATATCGAGCAGCTCGGCGAGGTGCAGCTCGTCTATGTCGATATCGGCCGCGCCGACCTGCCGCTGGTGGCCAAGCTGCCGGGCAATGTCGAGGTCAAGCGCGGCGAGACCTTGCGGCTGAACGCCAGCGCCGGCGACCTGCATATCTTCGACGCGGATGGCCACTCCTTCACGCTGCATCGCGAAGAGGCGAAGGCGGCTTGAGGTCTTCCTCGTTCCCTCGGGAGCTACCCGGCAAAACAAAAGAGCGGCGGGCCTGGCCCGCCGCTCTTTTTCATTCAACTGTTTGCGGGTGTTAGCGGCCGAACAGGTTGCGGTCGCTCCCCTGCGGGGCCGACTTGTGCGCGTCGTTGGACGAGTTCAACAGCTTGTAGACCGGCGAGTCGGTGCCGGTCGACGAGGTGCGCGTCGTGTCGACCGCGGCAGCCGGCTGGTTGGCGCCATTGGAGCCATAGTTGTCGCTGGCCGCGAAAGCGGTGCTGGAAAGGGCCAAGACGGCCGCGGTGGCAAGAACGATCTTCTTCATTTTCAATACTCCTGAATTCTTGGAGGCGGCGGGCGAGCCCGCCGTCCGTCTCCTGTCGACCATGCCCCTCATCGGATCATGGCCGCTGTTCGGCAATTAGTTGTTGCCGAAGAGGTTGCGGTCAGCGCCCTGGGCGGGCTTCTGGGCAGCCGGTTCCGACTTCTGGGTCGAAGCCGTATAGGACGTGTCGACCGCGGCGGCCGGCTGATTGGCGCCGTTGGAACCGTAGTTGTCGCTAGCAGCGAAGGCGCTGCCGGAAATGGCCAGAACGGCGGCGGCAGTAAGAACAATCTTTTTCATTTTTGGCACTCCAGTATCTTTTTTCCGTCCGTCTAGCGGCGTGTCTTGGGAATGAAATCGCGTCGTTCGGACAGGCCCGATGTGGGTAAGCCGGCTGCCGGATTCCAATCACGAAGTTGTTCCGGCTGGACCATGAATCCACACCTTGAAATTGTACCATCCGTTCCTACGATCGGATTTTTCCTAATCGAAATCAGTTGGTTACGTCATTCCGTCGTTTGGCTCACCAAACGTATCCGACTGCCAATGTTCACCCGTCCTGCACGCACCGTCAACAGAAACGAACCGTTCGGTTCGATTTTAGAATCTCCTAATAGTCACTTTTCGATACCGTTAACCATTTCGAGGCTGATCGGGAGCCGAATCGGGGGCATCGCCAGCAGCGATCCGAACCGGCTGCGAAGAGGAAGTCGTGCTCTCCTGTGACCGCAATTCCGGCCGGAAAACCGCTGAATTGCTTTTCGCTAGCGCACCGTGCCAGCATCAAAGACGATCGCTATCACCGTCCCCCGTAAAACCACTGCTGTCCCAATCTCGATATGGTTGCCAAGAACCTCGCAGCGGCGGCCTTGGCAAGCACCTTCTCTATGATCGCGTGCTTCGGCGGCCGTCGACTGCAAAGTATGCCGGCTGCCTACGGCAAGTGCCGCCACTTCGTCATGCGGTCGCTAAGATCAAGTATGTCGCCGTCGATCGTGAAACTGCCGTCACCACGATGGTGCAGTGTGCGGCGCTCCGCTCGGGCTTCTTCGATCCAGACCCGCTTCGCTTCGAGGATGAAGAGATTGTAGATGTCGACAAGGCTGGTGTTGGCTACCCGGCACTCGATATTGGCAAGGCAATCATCAATCAGTGGGGCTTTCACATCACTTGCCAGGCGCTGGTTCAGCCCGAAGCGCTGAAACTTGTCAACGGAATCGCCCGAACAATTGCCGATGTCGACGACTGTCTCGGCCAAATCGATTGTTGGTATCGCGATCACGCATTCCCCGGTTTCTCGCAGCGCTTCATAGCTGTGATCCCAGGGGCCAATAACGCAGCCGATCAGCGGCGGCGCATGCTGGATGATCATGTGGAAACCCATGGTCATCACATTCGGCTTCCCCTCGTGCCTTGTTGTTACGAGCACAATCGGACCCGGTTCGAGGAGGCGATAGACCTGAGACGCAGGTATCTCATTCATCTTGAATTCCTTTTGAGGATAGCCTCTCCGTCACGTGACGGAGAGGCGGAAGGTCTTTGATCTCAATTACCAGCCCTGTTCGACGGGCAGGACGAAAAGCTCAGCGACGTTCACATGCGAGGGCGCCTGGGCGGCAAAAACGATTGTGTCACCGATGTCCGAGCTCTGAAGGAACGTCATCTGCTCGGCCAGATCGTCCATCTGCTGGCGGTAACCAGCATCGGTGATGTGGTCGTAAAGTTCGGTCGCAACCGCCCCTGGCTGGATGCAGGTGACGCGGATGTTGTGCTTCTGGCCGACTTCCATGCGCAGGCCGTCGGAGAACGCAGTGACCGCGTGCTTTGTCGCGCAATAGATCGACAGGCCCTTGAAGACCTTGCGGCCGGCAATCGAGGACATGTTGAAGATATGGCCCGAATGCTGCTTGACCATCCGCGGCAGGACGGCGGCGGTGACGTTCAGCAGGCCCTTCACGTTCACATCGACCATGCGATGCCATTCGCCGGTCTTGAGCTGATCAAGGTCAGAGAGTGGCATCAGCCCTGCATTGTTGACGAGAATGTCGATGGAGCCGTAGGTGTCGGCCAGCTTCTTCACACCGGCTTCGACGGAAGCGGCATCGACCACATCCATCTCGATCACCAAGGCCTCACCGCCCTTGGAGGCGATTTCGCTCTTGAGAGCTTCGAGCCTGTCCGTTCGCCGCGCGGCGATACCGACCTTGGCGCCGGCCGCGGCAAGCTTTAAGGCAGTGGCGGCGCCAATGCCGCTTGATGCACCCGTGACCAGGGCAACTTTTCCAGTAATGGTAGTCATAGTTCAACTCCTTGTTATGGACGCTCCGGCTGAAATCGGAGGTCGCGTGGACAAGGAGGAAATTAGGCGGAGATGCCGGCGGCTTCGCGCGGTGACCTGCGCCAACTGTCGGGATCTTGCTTTATTCTGGCGGCGGACAAAAAACTCATTCGCGGCGATAGGCGCGGGGCGAAAGGCCTGTTTCGCGGCGAAAGATTTGAGCGAAATGGCTAGGGCTGGAGTAGCCGACGGCCATCGCCACTTGAATGACGCTGCTATCCGTCTCCTGCAACAACTGCTGGGCCTTGGCCACACGCTGACGAATGAACTGGTGAGATGGCGAAAGTCCCGTGGCCTTTTTGAACAGGCGGCTAAAGTGAAACTCGCTCATGCCAACATCTCGCGCCACCAGGGCCAGTTCGAACGGCTCCTGCAGATGCGCCTCCATGAAGGCAATTGCCCGGCGCAATTTTGCACCTGGAAGAGCGTTTTGTTGGTGCTGTTCCTCTGCCCCCGAGGCGTAGTGCCGGATCAAATGAACGGCGAGGCTTTGTGCCAAGCCCTGAACGAAAAGCGCGCTACCTGCTCCCTCCGCGATGAGCTCGCGGTGAACGAGGGCCAGCAGATGGGACAGTTGTTCATCCCGACCACCAGAGATGTCGCGCAGGCCCACCGTGGCTTTGCCCGATAGTTCTTGCACCACTCGTTCAAACAGCGGAACCGAGAGATAGAGATGCATCACCTGAAACGGTTCATCACCCTTGGCATGCCAGCGCAATTCATACGGTGTCGCGGACCTCGTTAAAAAAAAGTCACCGATGGCCACCCGGTTCGCTATCCACTCTCCACCTAGCTCGCGTTCCTCAACAACCGCCGCCCCAGATATCACCCAAACGATCAACGGTTCGGCCACGGCTGGCACCAGAAATGGCTCCTGCTTGCGCAGACGCGAGAAGACCTGCACGAACATGTCCGTCCAGGCGGGGCCGTCGCCGCTGATCAGCGTGCGGCCTGCAATGTAGTTCTGGAGGCCCAGCGGGGATGTGCGATCGGGAGGAGAAACAGGCTTTTGGTCGTGTTCGAAAGCCATCTCGCCAGCTTCTCGCTAGGGCCCGTCGCGATTTTTGGGAGACAGTAGTCGCGCTCTCTTTGTCCTCGCGATACCCGTTACATCTGACATGAGTGACAGCAATCAGCAAGCGCGCTAAGCCCAATGCTGCCTCCAGGTTATTCCAAGCATGGCCGCCGGTCATGACACGGCAGCGCAGATGATCGATCCTTCAGTCGCGCGAGTGCACCAGCACGCAGCCTGCATCGCGGACAACCTGCTGAAAGCTCAGACCCCGTAGCGCTCGGTGCGGATGAGTCCTGCCGGAACGCCGGCGTCGATCAGCGCCTCGGTGGCGGCCGACACGAACGCGTTCGAGCCGCAGACATAGGCGAGCCTGGGCGCCTTCGGCAGCCGCTCCATGGCTTGCCCCATCATATGGGCATCGACGCGCCGGGAATAGTCGGCCGGGCGCCGGGCCTGCTCGCGCGTCAGCGTGAGCACCAGATCGAAGCCGTCGCGGCGGTCGTCGAGGCCGATCAACTCGTCGCGGAAGATCACCTCGTCCCAGACCCTGGCCGAAAACACCAGCGCGATCGGCGCGGCCGATTTTTGCAAGGTGCGGTGGCGCACCATCGCCATCAGCGGCACCACGCCGGAGCCGCCGCCGACCAGAAGGATCGGCCCGCCGTCGCTCGCCTCCCAGATGAAGTGGCCGCCAAGCGGTCCGCGCAATTCGATCTCGTCGCCCACCTCCGCCACATCGTGGAAGAACGGCGAAACCTCGCCATCGTCGAGCCGCTCGATCGCCAGCTCGATGCCTGCGCCTGCCTCCGGCGCGGAGGCGATGGAATAGGACCGGCGCGCCTGATAGCCATCCGGCGCCGTCAGCCTGATGTCGACATGCTGCCCCGCCAGATGGACGAATGGCCGCGACGGCTGGAACCAGAAACTGGTGACGCGCGGCGTGCGCTTTTCGATGCGGGCGATCGTGACCGCCTGCCACGGCGACTGCGGCTGCGGTTCCGCGCTCATGAGTCGCCCCTCACGGATCGCCTCTCATGGATCGCTTGAATAGCGCTGCTCGCGCCAAGGATCGCCATACATGTGATAGCCGCGCAGTTCCCAGAAGCCCGGCTCGTCGCGCTCGGTGAATTGCAGCCCATTCACCCATTTGGCCGACTTCCAGAAATAGAGATGTGGCACCAAGAGCCGCGCCGGCCCGCCATGGTCGGGAATGATCGGCTTGCCCTCGTAAAGCAACGCCACCATCGCCTTGCCGGTGACAAGGTCGTCGGTCGGCACATTGGTGGAATAGCCGTCGAAGGACAGCGCCAGCGTGAAAGCGGTCGGCGGCTCGATGCCCGCGTCGGCGAGGATGTCGTCGACCATCACGCCTTGCCAGGGCGTGTTGAACTTGGTCCAGGCCGTCACGCAATGGATGTCGCGGGTCATCTTGCTCTGCGGCAGGGCGTTGAACTCGGCCCAGTTCCATTTCCTGATCGGACGCGGCCCGTGCTTGAGCGTGAACGACCAGTCCTCGGTGCGCACGCGCGGCGTCGGCCCTGCCGAGAGCACCGGAAAACCCTGTTCCAGATATTGCCCCGGCGGGATGCGCGCATCGGTGTCCGAGGGAGGACGTCGTCCGGAAAAGAAGCCGCGGGTAACCATCGAGACACCACTCGCAATTGGTTTGATCGATCCCGGCACTGTTCTCGAAGACGCCCCGGCGGGCAACAGGAATCTTGGCGGAGGCCCTGCCGCCTGGAGCGGTTCCGCTTTGATAGGATTGCTGATCCGCTCCAGGTTTCTTTCCAGCGCAATTCCGGACGGAAAACCGCGACGCACTTTTCCTGGAATTGCCCCCTGCCGGCAGGGCCTTATCGGTTCAGCCGGCGGCGAAAGGCACGGCGACGAAGATCTGCGCGTCGCCGCGATCGACCAGCAGCAGCACCGACTTCTTGCCGGACTTGCCGGCCTCGGCGATCGCCTGGTTCGCCTGCCTGGCGCTTTTTACCGGCGTGCGGTCGACGGCGACGATGACATCGCCCGGCTCGATGCCGGCCGACGAAGCCGCCTTGTCCGGGTTGACGCGTTCGACCACGGCGCCGCGCTGGTTGTCGGTGAGGTTCAGCTGCTGGCGGATGTCGGGCGTGATGTCGGTCAGGCCAAGACCAAGCGACGGCACGCGCAAGCCCTGCTCGGTGGACGGCTTGCCCTCCTCGCCATTGGAGGCGGTCTGCGCGTCTTCGGTGTTGCGGCCGACATCGGCGGAGATCTGCATGGCCTTGCCGTTGCGCCAGACAGTCAGCGTCTCCTTGGCGCCTGGCGAGACGTCGGCGACGGCGCGCGACAGGTCCTTCGGATCCTTGATTTCCTGGCCACCGAAGCCGGTGATGACATCGCCGGTCTCGATGCCGGCCTTGGCCGCCGGCGACCCATCGGTGACCTGGGCGACCAGCGCGCCGCCCGGATGATCAAGGCCGATGGCGCTCGCGACATCCTGCGTGACAGGCTGGATCTGCACGCCGAGATAGCCGTATTCGATATCGCCGCCCTTCATCAGCTTGGCCACGACCTTCTCGGCCTGGTTCGACGGGATGGCGAAGCCGACGCCGACGCTGCCGCCATTGGGCGAAAAGATCGCGGTGTCGATGCCGACAACATTGCCGCTGACGTCAACCAGCGGACCGCCGGAATTGCCGTGATTGATCGGCGCGTCGATCTGGATGAAATCGTCGAACGGCCCGCTGTGCAAATCACGGCCGCGCGCCGAGACGATGCCGGCGGTGACCGTGGTGCCGATGCCGAACGGATTGCCGATCGCCAGCACCTGGTCGCCGGTCATCAGTCTGTCGGAATCGCCCCATTTCACGGTCGGCAGCGGCTTGCTCGCCTTGATCTTGAGCACCGCCAGATCGTTCTTGGCGTCGTGGCCGACGAGCTTGGCGGGGAGTTCGGTGCCGTCGTCGAGCGTCACCTTGATCGAGGTCGCGCCGTCGACGACGTGGTTGTTGGTGACGATGGTGCCATCCGCGCCGACGATGAAGCCGGAGCCCAACGCCTCCTGCCGCGGCGATTGCTGCTGCGGCGGCGTCTTGGGCATCGGTATGCCCTGATCGCCGAAGAACTGCTGGAAATACTGGTCGAAGGGCGAATTGCCGTCGAAGGGCGAGCCGTCGCCCGTCGGACCGGCCTGCGCCTTCATGACGGTCGTGACCGTCACGACAGCCGGCTTGGCGGTGGCGACAACCGGCGCGAATGAGCCGTTCGGGGCGGTAATGCCGGCGACCGGCGTCTGTGTCGTCGCGACCACGTTGCTCAGGCCGGCATTGCCGGCGTTCTGGGCAAAGGAGACGACAACGGGAGAGATGATCAGCGCAGCGCCCAGCAGGGCCGCGACGCGATGTCTGCGAAGAATGCTTAATTGTGACATGGTCGTTCTGTCCGGGCGAGAGTTGATCCGGCGCCGCGGGGCGGTTCGTGGAGCACGCACCCGTCGGCGTGTCGACGACCGGGATTGCCTGTCTCGCCGTGCAGGGCAGCCGGCCGAATCGACAGCCAGGCATCTAGGGTGCGGAATGGCCCGAATTAGGGTTTTGAGGCGACCTTACAAAGATTTAATTCAGAGAGCGCTCACGAAGCGCTCTCTGCGGCGCAGATAGGCGGAGGCGATCTCACGCATGCGCTGGCCGTTGAAACTCGGGCCGTGGCCGCCATGGCCGATGCGTATCGGCAGGTCGAGCAGCCGCTGCATGGTGCGGCAATAGGCAGCACGGTCCGAATCCGGCAGATCGTCGATCAGCATGCCGTCATAGATGGCGTCGCCGGCGAAGAACAGACCGTCGGCCTCGTCGAAAAGCGCCATCGAATCCGGCGAATGCCCGGGCAGATGCAGCACGCGGAATTTTCGGTCGCCGAGATCGACGACATCGCCCTCGTCGAGCGAGCGGGTCAGCGGCGCCGACGGAATCCAGTAGTCGGCCGCCTTCCAGTCGGGCGCCGGCAATTTGGACACGGCGCCATCGAGATTGTGGAACATGTAGGCGTAGGTGACCGCATCATCCATGCTGTCAAACTGCGCCGCGCTGATCCCAGGCCCCATGCGCAACGGGAACTCATGCAGCGAGCCGACATGGTCGAGATGGATATGGGTGGCGACGACGATCAGCGGCTTGCCCGCCGGCGTGTCGATCTCGGGCGCCAGCGGACAGATGCCCATGCCGGTGTCGACCAGAAGATCGGCGTCGCGGCCCTTCAAATGCCAGATGTTGGCGCGCACGAAATCATGCACGAAGGGCTCGGTCAGCATCGTCGTCCCGGCATCGACAATGGCCTTGCCGAACCAGTCGCCCACCGCAAGCTCGCCCATCAGACGAAGGGCTTTCCGACCTTGTATTTTTCCGGCACCAGCCGCTTCAGATAGGCCATACCGGCCTCCGACAGCTGATTGACGTCCGGCTTCATGAAATCGTCCGGCATATGACGCGTCTTTCCGGCGACCGCCTTCAGCGGCACCTTCTTCAGCACGGTCTTCGTCCCATCAAATTGCAGCGCCACCGAGCCGCCGCCTTCCTCGGCAACGGCAACCGCGAAGGCGCCGGCGTCGAAGGCTTCCTTGGCGTCGACGGCGCTGATGGCGCCGACATAGCCGCGCGGCATGTAGCCGAGTGCGTCCACCCGCGCGCGCTTGCCCGGCAGGCCTTCGGCGAGAGCTCGTTCTAGCGCCGCCGGCAAATCGCTGCCCGACAATTTGACGTTGCCGTGCTGGTCGCGCTCGAGCCTTTCCGGCGGCACTAGGCTCTCGACCAGCGCCTTGCCGTCGGCCGTGCTGACACCTTCGGAGACGGCGACGATGCAGCGCTTGTGGCGGTCGAGCGTCTTGCGCACATCGTCGATGAAGCGTTCGGCGGAGAAGGCCCGCTCCGGCACATAGACCAGATGCGGGCCGCTGTCGGGATCGAGCTGCCAGGCCGCCGCGGCGGCGGTCAGGAAGCCGGCATGCCGACCCATGACGATGCCGACATAGATGCCGGGCAGCGCGCGAAAATCGAGATCGACGGAGAGGAAGGCGCCGGCGACGAACTCGGCCGCCGAAATGAAGCCGGGCGTATGGTCGTTCTCCTCGAGGTCGTTGTCGATGGTCTTCGGCGCGTGCACGAAGGCCATCGTGCCGCCGGCGGCGTCGGTCAGGATCTGCTGGGTGCCAGAGGTGTCGTTGCCGCCGATATAGATGAAGGCATCGGCGCCGGCTTTCTTCAAACCGTTGAGAATGACCTCGCAATAAGCGGCGTCAGGCTTGTCGCGGGTCGAGCCGAGGGCCGCGCTCGGCGTGCCGGCGATCAGCCGCAGCCGGTCCTCAGGGATGGCGGAGAGGTCGACATAGTTGCCGTCGCGAATGCCGCGCACGCCATGGATCGAGCCCAGCACCTTGGCGCCGGGATGGCGCTTGCGGATCTCCAGCGTGGCGCCGACGACCGTCTGGTTGATGACGGCGGTCGGGCCGCCGCCCTGCGCGATGACGAAAGTTCCGGCCATGATTTTTCTCTCCCGAGGCGAAGGTTTTCAGGGCACCTTCGCCTGTCTTGCGGCATCGCGCAACGGAAGAAACTCACGCGTGCCGTGCAAAAGTGCGCAGCGGTTTTGGCATAACGGCCCGCATCAGAAGAAGGTAGGCGGCGCGGATCAGACGACGACGACCGGGTTCTTCTTCGAGACGCGGTTGTAGAGGTCGATGATATCCTGGTTGATCAGCCGCACGCAGCCCGACGACATCGCCTGACCGATGCTCCACCATTCCGGGGAGCCGTGGATGCGGTAACCGGTGTCCTTGCCGTTCTGGTAGATGTAGAGCGCGCGGGCGCCGAGCGGATTGGTGAGGCCGCCGGGCTGGCCGCCCTGCCATTTCACCAGTTCCGGCTTGCGCTGGATCATTTCCGGCGGCGGCGTCCAGACCGGCCATTCGCGGCCATACTGGATGTTGGCGCGGCCCGACCAGCGGAAACCGTCCTTGCCGATGCCGACGCCATAGCGGATGGCGTCGCCGCCCGGCTGGACCAGATAGAGCATGCGTTCCTTGAGATGGACGACGATGGTGCCGGGCGCCTCGCCGGTCTTGTCGACCACGATCTGGCGGCGGAATTCGGGCTTGACCTTCTGCCAGGGCACGGCCGGCACCTGGAAGCCGCCATCGGTGAGGGAAGCATACATCACGTCCGGGCCGGTGATGTTCTTGTCGACGCTGATCGCCGGGCGCATCGGGTGGACGGAACCAGTCACCGTATCGTCGAGCTGCAATTGCGGCAGATCGAGCGTCTCGGTGGTGCTGCAGCCGGCCATGCCGAGCAGCGCCATGGCGCCCATGCCCGAAAGCATGGCGCGGCGGGAAATTTCGGTTTCGACGGTTTCGCCGTTCGAAGGCGGCGTCAGACTTTGCGGCAACTCGCGCATACACCAAACCCTACGCTGTCGGCGGGAAGCACGGTCCGGCCGAATGGAGGGCATTTTCGCCAGTCATGGTTGAAAAAGCGTGAAAGGCCAAAGTCCGGACTTAACCCTAACAGCCCGTTACTTCGCTGAAGGAAGACGCCAGGCCGGCGCCGAAGATTTTCTCGATCGCCCTCTTTACAATCGCGACGACCCCAGGATTTATCCTGTTCTTTGCGCTCAAGGAGTAGGAAATGTCCTTCGAAAACTGGGCTGCCTTTGCCGCCGCCTCCGCTATCCTTCTCGTCATCCCGGGTCCGACGATCCTCTTGGTCGTCTCCTATGCGCTGGGCCAGGGCTGGCGCACGGCGCTGCCGATGGCGGTCGGCGTCGCGCTCGGCGACTTCACCGCCATGACGCTGTCGATGCTGGGCATCGGCGCGCTGCTTGCGGCCTCGGCCACCGTGTTCACCATCCTTAAGGTGATCGGCGCCGGCTATCTGGTCTATCTCGGCATAAAGCTGTTCCGCGCCGGGGGCGCGCTGAAGGCCGAACCCCGCACCGATGCGGTGTCGGCGGCAAGGATGATGGCGCATGCCTGGCTGGTGACCGCGCTCAACCCGAAGAGCATCACCTTCTTCGTCGCCTTCCTGCCGCAGTTCCTCGACCGGCACGCCGATTTCTGGACGCAGATGCTTATCTTCGAGGCGACCTTCCTGGCGCTCGCCTTCAGCAATGCGTTCGGCTACGCGCTGGTCGCATCCAGGGCACGCGCGATCGTGCGCAACCCGAAGGCGATCCGCATCTTCAACCGCACCGGCGGGACCTTGCTGGTCGGCGCCGGCATCGCCACGGTGGCGATGCGCTCGGGGAATTGACGCGGGTTCAAGATGGGTTGAGATTCAGGTCAGGCCGAGCCGAAAATGGCGAATTTCGAGAACCGGAGCGGAGCGGACTTTCAGGTCCGTGAGCACCGGAAGCGCAGAAAACCGCCATTTGCAGGCCGGCTTCACCTGAATATCAGCCCAGCTTGGCTCACCATTTCACACTGAGCCCCAGATTGGCTTCCAGCACGCGGCGCTTGTCGCCGCCGAGATTGGTGGTGTAGTCGCCGGTGGCGAAGACGCTGACCTTGTCCGTCACCTTGGCGACCACGCCGCCGCCGAATTCGAAGGAGGTCGACTTGCCCTCGGTCGAGATGTCGGTGCCTTCGAAATCGACGTGGTCGGTGCCGCCGAAACCGTGCCAGAGATTGGCCTTGAGATAAGGCTGCAGCGCCATGCCGTTCATGACCGTCTCGCCCTGAAGCCTGAGACCGATCCTGCCGGTGACATCATCGTTGGGGTCGAAGGAGACCGATGAGAACCTGTCCTCGGCGTCGTCGAGCGACAGATGCTGCCACACCAGTTGCGCCTGCGGCTCCAGCGTCCAGCCCTGGGCGAGCGCGATCGGATAGCCGCCTTCCAGCGATGCGGTGATGCCGGTTCCGCCGACATCGATGCCGATGCCGCGGGACGAGCTGGCCGAGCCGCCGAAGAAGGTCGCCATCAGCACGCCATCCAGGTACCAGCCGGCCTTGCCGATGCGGGTCCAGTAGCCGCCGACGCTGGTGCCGCTGACGTCGAGGCTGCCGACGGCGAGATCGTTCTGGCCGAGCGCCTGACCGCGCAAATCGCCATTCATGCTGCCATAGGCGATGAACAGGCCGGCGCGGTCGACAGAACCCGAACTGGTTTCGCGGCCCAAGATATCGAAGCCGGCCTGCAGGCCGAACAGCGTGCCGTCGAAGGAGGGCGAGACCGTTCCCGACCAGTCCATCTTGGCGTCCTGGCCGAAGATGCGGCCCCAAACGGGCGACA
The DNA here is from genome assembly GCF_058312955.1 of Mesorhizobium sp. LEGMi-168a. Classification (NCBI taxonomy): domain Bacteria; kingdom Pseudomonadati; phylum Pseudomonadota; class Alphaproteobacteria; order Hyphomicrobiales; family Phyllobacteriaceae; genus Mesorhizobium; species Mesorhizobium sp. LEGMi-168a. Next base: position 5,267 of record NZ_JBZEGV010000015.1, on the reverse strand, counting down.
GCTCCGTGTCCGACAATAGACTCTGCTCGCCGCGCCGCTCGTGGAAGGTGCCGAGCGTCGCCATCGTCAGGTGCTCGGCGACCGGCGGCAGCGCCGAATAGACCGGCACTTCCACGCGGTAGAGCAGGATTTGCTGACCCGCCGCCGGCGTCGGGAGATCGGGCACGGCGGTCGGCACCGGCGGTGGCGGTGGCGGCGGATCAGCCGGCGGCGCCTCGGGCGGGGCCGGCGGCGCCTCGGGCTCCGGATCGCTCGCCTGCACCGGAGGCGTCGGATCGACCGGCGGGTTGTTGATGTCACCCTCGGTCGGCACCGGCACCGGCGGCAGGTCGGACGGTGGCGGCGGCGGTTCTGTCTCAGGCGGCACGGGCTCGAGCGCGGGCGTGGGTTCGGACACGGACGGAGCCGCGGCCGGAGATGTCGGCGTGACCAGCGTCGAGCGCAGGTACCAGTTCTCCGCGCTGCCGGCGCTGACGCCGCCCTTGAACAGATAATATTCGAAGGCGCCGGCCGCGACCGGCGCGTCGAGGGCGAAGGCGCTGGCGCTGGATGTGGCGCCGTTGATCGCCTGCACGACCATGATGCCGTCGGCCGTTGTCTGGGCGCCGGCGCCACCGGCATTGACCACGGCGATGCCGGTCGAGCCGGATGCCGTGCCGCCCGACAGCACCAGCCTGTCGGAAGCGGAAGAATCGTCGCCAAGTTCGGTCTGCAGAAGCAGCAGGCCGCCCATGCCGACATAATTGCCGGAAATCGTCAGCCGGTCGGTGGCGCCGGTGCTGCCGTTGGTCAGGTCGATGCGGCCGGCATTGATGACCGACGCCAGTTGGCCCGCGGTGAAGGCCTGGATGGAAGCGTTGAAGCCGCCGCCATAGAGCGTGCTTGCCTGGTCGACATTGAGCGTGCCGGTGCCTGAGTCGCCCAACACGAGGTTGCCGTCCAGCGTCAGTTCCGTGTCGTTGGTGGCGTTGATCGTTTCCCAGTTCTGGACCCTGGCGATGCCATCCAGCTTGACGTTGTCGAAGGTGAGCGTATCGGTGCCGAGGCCGCCATTCAGCGCGTCGGCGCCGCCGAGATTGGCCTTGGTGAGGTTGCTGAGCTTGGCGCTGTCGTTGTCGGCGCCGAGATCGACGCTGCCATAGATGATGCCACCGCCGTCCCAGACGAAATTGTCGGAGCCGAAGCTCATCAATACGTCGCCGCCGATCGTGCCGCCGGTGACCGTCACACTGTCGTCGCCGCCGCTGACGCTGATGTTGCCGCCGATGGTGCCGCCGGAGAGGATGATGGTGTCCTTGTCGAAGCCGGTGACGAGGTTGCGGTCGATGATGCCGCCCGACATGTTGAAGTAGTTCTGGTCGAGCTTCATGTTGACGCGGCCGATGCGGCCGTCGGTCATCACGGCATGGTCGCCATCGTCGAAGAAGTCGACGATGCGGCCGCCGCTCATGGTGAAGGTATCGAGCCCATCGCCCTGGTTGAGCGAGCCGATCTGGCCGCCGCTCATGTTGAAATCGTCGATGCCCGCGCCCTGTTGGACGTTGCCGGCGACGGTGCCGGCGCCAATGGTGAAGAAGTCGGTGCCGGCGCCCTGGTCGACCGTGCCGGTGATGGTGCCGGACTGCATGTTGATGCGGTCCGTGCCGGCGCCGAAGCTGACGTTACCGCTGATCTGGCCGGTGCCGCCGGAGGGGAAGGTCAGCGTGTTGTCGCCGCCCGTGTCGGTAAGGCTGCCGCCGGAATCGCCGCTGTCGCAGATAAAAGTGTCGTTGCCGGCGGTAGGAGCAAATATGCATGCGGCAAAAGCTTCGGAACCGGGCAGCAATGTGAGTGATGTCGAGGCGAGAAGGCCGATCACCCAAGGATGATCCAAGCCTCTTATCTGTCTATCAGAATTTGCTGATATATCCTTACCTTCCGAGAACAGTCCCGGAAGAGAATTTCCAAAGCGCCGCATCGCGTCCTCGCAATTCGCGATTTAAGCCGCCCCGCCCGCGCCGCAATCAAGCCATAATTCGTCTCGTTTTTCAAAGCCTATTCTGCGCCCTATGGTTGATAAACTGCAATCTCGGCGAAATACACTCGAGTATTGATTGGTCCAGGACGCCGTTGGCGCGTTCCTTAGCGATGCTTTAGGATTGGGGCTCCGAACAAAAATCGCGATCATCGAAGGGTATTCAATGGCGCTGACGGACGCATTTGGCCTGGCTTATTCAGGCGCGACCGAGGCGGGGTTTTCGTCCTACGGCCGGGCCGTCCGTGAGCTGCAGTGCTTCATCGGCGATCCGGTCGCCTCAATCGAACGCGCCATCGCCGACGATCCCGGCTTCGTGATGGCGCATGTTTTCAAAGGCTATCTGTTTGGCCTCGCCACCGAGCGCGAGGCAATGGCGGTCGCGCAAGCATGTCATGCGGCGGCGCTGCCGCTTGCCGGCACAACGCGCGAACAGGCGCATGTCGCGGCGCTTGGCCATCTCGCCAATGGACGCTGGCATGAGGCCGCCCGCATCCTCGAGGATATCGCGATCGACAATCCGCTCGACGGGCTTGCACTGCAGGTGGGACACCAGATCGACTTCTTCACCGGCAACGCCCGTATGCTGCGCGACCGCATCGGCCGGGCGCTGCCGGCTTGGCAAATGGGCATGCCGGGCTATCACGCCATCCTCGGCATGCAGGCCTTCGGCCTGGAGGAAATGGGCGACTATGCCCGCGCCGAATCCTTCGGCCGGCAGGCGATCGAGATCGAGCCGCGCGACGGCTGGGCGCAGCACGCGGTGGCGCATGTCATGGAAATGCAGAGCCGACAAAGGGACGGCATCGCCTGGATGCGCGCCAACCCGCAGGCGTGGACCAAGGACAGCTTCCTCAAGATCCATAATTGGTGGCATCTGGCGCTGTTCCACTATGACCTCGGCGAGACGGACGAGGTGCTCAAGCTCTATGACGGGCCGATCTATGGCGACCGCTCGACGCTGGCGCTCAACATGGTCGATGCCTCGGCGATCCTGTGGCGTCTCCATCTCGGCGGCGCCGATGTCGGCGACCGCTGGGCAGCACTTGCCGCGAACTGGGTGCCGAAGGCTGCCGCCGGCAATTACGCCTTCAACGACGCGCATGCGATGATGGCCTTTGTCGGCGCGGGGCTGGAGGCGCCTGCGCGGACCTTGCTCGAGGCGCAGCGCGAGGCGACGCATGGCAGCGACGACAACGCCGCCTTCACGCGCGACGTCGGCCAGCCGCTGACCTTGGCTATCAAGGCATTCGGCGAGGGCAACTATGACGAAGCGGTGCGCCTGATCCGACCGATCCGGTCGATTGCGCACCGTTTTGGCGGCAGCCACGCCCAGCGCGACGTGATCGACCTGACGCTGATCGAGGCCGCGCTGCGTGCCGGTGACAGTGCACTGGCGCGGGCGTTGACCGCCGAGCGCCAACTGGCGCGGCCGGACAGCCCGCTGTCGGCGCTGTTCTCACGACGCGCGGCCGATTTGTCAGAGAATTGACCCGAGGCGGATCTTGTCATAAGAACTGGCCAAGCCAGATTTTTTCGAGATCCGAAAAAATTAATGGCAGTGGGAGGAAATCATGTATCTCGGCCTCGACCTGGGCACGTCAGGCGTCAAGGCGCTGCTGATCGATGATCGCCAGAAGGTCATCGGCTCCGGCCATGGCTCGCTCGATGTCTCGCGCCCGCATCCAGGCTGGTCCGAGCAGGAGCCCGCGCATTGGATCGAGGCCTGCGAGACGGCGATTGCCGAGCTCAAGGTTTCCCATCCGAAGGAACTCGCGGCGGTCAAGGGCATCGGCCTTTCCGGCCAGATGCATGGCGCCACCCTGCTCGATGCCGATGACAAGGTGCTGCGCCCCTGCATCCTGTGGAACGACACGCGCAGCCATGTCGAGGCCGCGGCGCTCGACGCCGACCCGCGTTTCCGCAAGCTCACCGGCAACATCGTCTTCCCGGGCTTCACCGCACCGAAGCTTGTGTGGGTGAAGAACAACGAGCCGGCAATCTTCGCCAAGGTGGCCAGGGTGCTTCTGCCCAAGGATTTCTTGCGGCTCTGGCTGACCGGCGAGCATATTTCGGAAATGTCGGACTCGGCCGGCACATCCTGGCTCGACGTCGGCAAGCGGCGCTGGTCCCCCGAACTGCTCGCGGCAACATCGCTCGACGAAAGACAGATGCCGTCGCTCACCGAAGGCACGGCGAAGGCTGGCGCCTTGCGCGGCGAGCTCGCTTCGAAATGGGGCATTGCGGCCGGCATCCCGGTTGCCGGCGGCGCCGGCGACAATGCGGCCTCGGCCTGCGGCATGGGCACGGTCGGCGCCGGCCACGCTTTCGTCTCGCTCGGTACGTCGGGGGTGCTCTTCGCGGCCAATGCGTCCTACCTGCCCAATCCGGAAAGCGCTGTGCACACCTTCTGCCATGCGCTGCCCAACACCTGGCACCAGATGGGCGTCATCCTGTCGGCCACCGATTCGCTCAACTGGCTGTCGGAGATCACCGGCAAAAGCGCCGGCGACCTGACCGGCGAGCTCGGCGAGACGCTCAAGGCGCCGACGGGCGTCACCTTCCTGCCTTATCTTTCCGGCGAGCGCACGCCGCACAACGACTCCGCCATCCGCGGCTCGTTCACCGGCCTGGCGCATCAATCGAGCCGCGCCGTATTGACCCAGGCCGTGCTCGAGGGCGTTGCCTTCGCCTTCCGCGACAGTCTCGAGGCGCTGAAGACGGCCGGCACGACGCTGGCAAGGGTGACCGCGATCGGCGGCGGCTCGCGCTCCCGCTACTGGCTGAAGGCGATCGCCACGGCGCTGCAGGTGCCGGTCGACATTCCGGCCGACGGCGATTTCGGCGCCGCCTTCGGCGCGGCGCGACTCGGCCTGATCGCCGCGACAGGCGCCGATCCGCTTGCCGTCTGCAGCGCGCCGGCAACCGACGCGACGATCGAACCGGATGCCGGCTTAGGCGGCGCCTTTGCGGATGCCTATCAGCATTACCGCGCGCTCTATCCGGCGATCAGGGCTGTAACCGCGTGAGCGGGCGCGAGGCACCCCCCTCTGCCCTGCCGGGCATCTCCCCCTCAAGGGGGGAGATTGGCAGCTTGGGCGCCTCGCTCATTCCTGCCACGTTGGAGATTAGCGAAGGCCGGCGCGACACCCGATCTCCCCCCGCAAGGGCAGGGCAATCGCATATGGCGGCGCCAGCCCCCCACACTGGCCGCGGCGCGGCCACCACTCCCCCAAGTTCATGGGGGAGAGGA